>DAOTUK010000280.1:0-4884 GCA_034437375.1 Chloroflexaceae bacterium
TGACAATCTTACCGACGGGGCGGTTGACCACGGGTCACCCGAGGTTCAGCCGGGACACTGCCAGCACGATTAGCGACACCACCATTCCCACCCCAACGATTTTTAGCGCCGAGATGGCGATTTCTGCCAACAACACGCCAATGGGCTGGTCCAATTTCGACCGCACGGGGGCGTCAAACACGCACTGGCGTGCGTTGTGCTCCTTCTCGATCCGGTCGAGACGCGACATGGCCTGCACGGTCTCGGCCGTGCGACGGTCAATGGCATGCAGCGTCTTCGCTTGCTGTTCCAGGCGCTCCCAAATCTTGTCCATGGTGGTCTTCACCTCCAGGAGCGCAGTTTCTTGGACGCGCTGGCGTGTTTCCAGCGCGCCCATCTGGTAATCTGGACTCGGCATAGTGTACCTCCCAAGAGCAAAGATTCAACACCTTGCTCTTAGTAGCGCACCCCGATCAGGCGCGAGGCCTGCGACGCCACGACCACATCGTTACACGTGAGCTGCGTAGCCAGGTCTTCGGTGATGGTGGTACTGTCGATGTCAGCCGCGTCCATGATCCAGACTTCGATCATTTCGCCGTCTGACCCGGCCGCACCGATTTCCAGAGTCTGACCAGACCCCGAAACCGTTTTGACCAGGAATTCGCCCGCGCCGGGGCCGCCGCTGGTGTCGCTTTGGACACGCTTGTAGATGCTTTGAACGATGCCTCCGACACCGATTTCCCGCACCACGACCCGCAGCCGGTTAGCATCGGTGAGCGAGCCACTGTCGTCGTGCAGGTTGGCCAGGGCACTGTAGTCGCCCTCGTCCCACGAGGTGGTCGACCCGTCCAGGGTGATGCGCTGGTACTTGATGGAGGAAGACACCGACGTGTCGATGCCGCCGCCTTGGCGCAGCGTATTCACACCGGGGTGGTTGACACCGTAGATGGTGCAGGAGGCGGTAGAGGTTTCGGCAATGGCCATTTGGCCGACGCCGAAGGGGTAGTTGCCGAGCTGCACTTCGGTGCTAGCGGCGAGGGCTTTGACGATATCCACCATGATGATCTCCGGGGTCCGGGGTTGAAGGTTCTACCACCAAGCAAACTGCACGGGTACCGGTGTCAACAGAAAACTTGTCCCATGGGCATGATGCGCCGGACCCGCCCTTCAAGGCGAAACTTCTCCACCACCTTTGTCACGTCCCCGCGCAGGCGGTCCCAGTACGATGATGTGCGCTTGGGGCCATAGGTGCCCAGAAACGAATGCTCACCCTTCCAGTCCGCCCCGTAGATGTCAATGGCCTGGGCCTTGAACAGGGTAGCGCCGGCGATGGTTTGCGGGAGCGTGTACCGGTGGTGCGGCATGTGCAGCGATGGCCAGATGACCGTCGGCTGTCGCTGCTTCCACAGAGTGAAGGCCCCCATGTACCCGATGCGCGGTTCGGGGGTAAACATGGTCAAGGCCACCAAATCTTGACAGCAAAACATGTCATGCGGCAGCTTTCCCGCCTCGTTGATGGCCAACACCAGGCGGTACTTGTCTGTGTCCGCCTTTTCCCACGTTGTGGTGAGACTGGGGCCGGAGCATAGGATAGCAATGTCGGCCGGCAGCCGATAGGGATCGACAGTCACGAGCAGTACCTCCGCAGAATGCCCCGTTCACAGGGGATGAGATTGGTGCGGCGCATGTCCAGCATTTCCCCGTTGCGCCGGCCGCACTTGGAACGCACCAGTACTTCATCCAGCCGCCGCCACCGCTGCCAGCCTGCGCACTTGATGAGGGGGACCCCATCTGCCCGCAGTTTCAGATGCGTGTAAGCCAGCATGGGTTCAAGATCTTCGAAATCCTCCCGGTCTACGAGGATAGCGACGTCTTCAACCTGGATGCTGTGCATGGCTACCAGTCCGAGAACAGGGAGGGGATACGGGGACCGTCACCAGCCATTGCAAACTCATGTGCCCGCTCCAGATCTTCTTCGTAGATGCCATGCGGGTCCCGGAGCGTTCCCCCGTCACCTTCGATTTCATCCGAGAAATTCAGGCCGGTTGGGGTGGGCAACACCCGATGCTGTAGACAGCGCGCCGGAATGGAGATGGTATCCACGATGTCGTCGAAGTCGCCCTTGTCGAAGGCCAAGATTTCGGGTAGGGCAGTAAAGTTTACCTTGGGAGTATCTGGCAAATGGATAAGGCCCATGCCACTTTGCGCCTGCGCAGCGGCCGCCTTGCGTCGTTTGTCCATGCCACACGCAGGTGGAACCACGATTTCGAAGTACTTGCTGCGTTTGCGCATTTCGCGCTCAAGCATTGGCCGAATGGCGCTGAGGATGGGGCCAGATTCAATGAGAATCTGGAATACGTTGTACCGTTCGGCCAGATCAATGGTTGCGATGACCGATTCGTAGATGTCCAGCTTGTCGTGGACAAAGTCTGGCAAGAAGTACTGGTGGTCATCGGCGGTAACTGCCATTGGCCACAAGCACGTGTAGTCGTTTTCTTCTTTGGTTTCCAGCGCGTAGTCTGTGGAAAGGTAGAAGTACAACTGGTCTGCAGGCGGGAGTTTGGCCGGATCGTACAAGTGGAAGTGCTTGCGCTTGAAGAAGTTACCTTCTTCCGCCACTGGCTGCTGCTGGTAGATAGCCAACCAGTCGCGCGGCGTCATGTTTTCTTGCAGCTCTTCGTAGAACCCGCGTTGTGGGAAGCGGGCCGGGTGCAGCGCTTCCCCCTTCTTGCGGTGTTTCTCGTCTTTCGTGGCAATAGCGGGGAAGTCCACTGAAAACCACCGGCGTTTCTTGGCCGGCCGCTCCGCGTCTTGGGCTTTGATTTTGCCGATTAAGTCGTTAGTGCGCCAGCGTGTGTGCATGACCACCATAGCCCCGCCAGGTGCGAGCCGTTGCATAGCGGTGGTCCAAAACCACTGCCAGATTGCGGTGTTGACCGTCTCTGAATCGGCTTCCTTGGCGCTCGCATACGGGTCATCAAGAATAAACAAGTGGGCGCCGCGGCCGTTGATGGTCCCGTCGCGGCCCACAAACCGCAACCCGCCCCCTTGAGCGGTGAGGAGCCGGGAGCGCGAATTGACTTCGGGATTGAGGGTGTAATCGGGGAAGATGGCCTTAAACCGGGGGTCTGTTGCCGTTTGCTTGCACCAAATGCCGTGGTCTTCGGCCAACTCTCCAGTAGCTGACGCCACGATGACTTCCAGCTTTGGGTTGCGCGCACTGAAAAAGAGCGGGAACCCTTTCGAGTACGTTTGAGATTTAGCATGCCGGGGCGGCATGGTTACCAGCAACCGGCGCAACAGCGCGCCAGCCTCGCTTGGCTTGCGAATTGCGTCTTCAAGCTGGGCCGCCCGTTGGCACATTTCGGTAATGTGCCACCCGGGTTGGAAGTCAGGGGTGAACACTGACAGGAAGGCTTCCAAGCTTTGGCCGGCCAACTTGCGCTGCGCTGCGACTTGCAAGGCCCGCCGCCGCCGCGCGTGGGCCTCCATTTGCTCACCGATAACGGCGAGGCTAGTCACTTGTTTCTCTGTCGTCGTCTTCGTCGTCTTCCAACAGCGCGTCCAACGACCCAGCTTCGGCCTGTGCTTCGGCTTCCTGCGGCACGTAAGTACCAGCGGCAATCTCGTGCAAGGTTGCCGTGTCCGCATGCTCAATGGCGTCCAGCGCCAGCTTCCGGCTGTCCACCGCGGTCGTGGTAACGGCCAAGCTGCGGGGGGAGGGCAGGAACTTATCCACGAGGTAGTTGACTTGCTTTCTCCGCTCCTCAGGGCTCAAGTCGTCGTAGAGCGCGTATCCCTCATCATCCAGCATCGGATGCCCGGTCAGGCTATCAAACTTGGTCATGCGCCCTTCCATGGCGCACTGCACTGCCAAAGCCAAAAGCCCTTCACGGGGAATGTTTGCCCGTAGCCGTTCGGCATGCTGATGGTCTGCGCACGGAGGGCGCGAGGGAAGGCGGAGCATGCGTCAGTATAACGCTATTGGCGCTGTGTGTCAAGAAAGGGAGGTTTCAGTTTTTGCTGAGATTGGTAGAGATAAAACGATACAGGTAGTAGTGTTTCAGTTTTTGCTGAGATTGGTAGAGATGGTAACAGTACTGGGGAGTGACGAGGCTGGTAGTAGTGTTTCAGTTTTTGCTGAGATTGGTAGAGATGGTACCGCCCCACCCGTCCAATCCCCCGGCCCCCCGATTAACCCCATCCCCTATCCACGTAGCACCAACCCCTTCACAGCAGGGAGCGCCGCCAGGTATGCATCGATGCAGGGCCATGCCGTGTTCACGGCATTGTGCCCCCTAGGAGGGCGACTCGTTTCTGGCCTGGTGGCCTGGTGGCCGGAGTTCGCGCCTGGTGGCCTGTGCTGCACGCCTGGTGGCCTGTGCTGCACGCCTGGCGCCTGTACTGCACGCCTTGTGGCCTGTGCGGCGCCTTGTGGCCTGTGCGGCGCCTTGTGGCCCTGGTGGCCCAGAGCTCGCGCACCAGGCGCGCCAACAGTACCACTATCCAGGATTAGCGCCAACAGTACCACTATCCAGGATTAGCGCTATTTGCACCACTAGGACTAGCGCTAATTGCACCACCAGCGCACTGCCAGCGAATAGCGTTAACTTGCAAATTGTATTTCAATGCCCCCTAGTAGACATAGGGTTATCTTGGTTCTTTCCTTATTGGGTCGGGGAAACACGAAATTACAATTAAGGGTTCAGTTGGTTTGCTTGTTTGTGATTCAACGTATTAACTGGACTTATGACGATAACGCTATATTTATGGCCGTAACTATTTCTGATTGGTAAGAGCATATTAGGGTCGTCGTTGAACCCTATGCTCTTTCAGAATCGTGAGAGGAATATGATTTTAAGGCTTTAATACTAAGATGTTCTAGTTTTAGTTACTATCTGAATT
>DAOTUK010000281.1:0-4625 GCA_034437375.1 Chloroflexaceae bacterium
CACAATCATCTCTCCTTGCGCTGTGCGTTCAAAATGCAGCATATCGTTTGCGGCACACAGGGCGAAAAACTGTTCGTCGGTCATCTGTAACGGTTGAATGTTCATCACAATACGGGTTGTTTCCATAGGGTTCCTCCTTCGTGGCGGGGTTAGACCACATCAGCAAAGTTGCGTTCCATACGGCGGAAGTAAAATGCACCACTCACCAGGATAATCAGCGAGACGAACGCGGAAACGAGAATGATGGGGCCGGGTTGGGTTTCGACGCCAAGCAGGGCCCATCGGAAACCCTCGACAACGCCAACCATCGGGTTAATAGCATAGATGGTGCGCCATGGTTCGTCAAAGATGCTACTTGGGTAGACGATGGGGGTAGAGTACATCCAGGCCTGGGTCAGGAAGGGGGTCACGTATTTGATGTCGCGGAACTGGACATTCATAGCCGTGAGCCACATACCGACGCCAAGCGATGTGGAGAGGCCGAGCAAGAGTAACAGCGGGAGCCAGACAATGTTCATGGTGGGGTAGGTGTCGAAATAGAACATCATAGCCAGCAGGATGAGAAAGGCCAGGACAAAATCTACCAGGCCAGAGAAGACGGCCGCTATGGGCATAACCAGGCGGGGAAAGTAGATTTTCTTGAGCATACCGCCGCCTGAGACCAGGCTTTCGGTAGATTTGCCAAGGCCGTTGGCAAAGAAAAACCAGGGTACCAGCGCGGCAAAGCTAAAGACCGGGTATGGGATACCATCTGATGGGATACCGGCAAAGTTGCCAAATATGATGCTGAAGATAACCATAGATAGGAAGGGTTGGATGATGGCCCAGGATACGCCCAGGACGGTTTGTTTGTAGCGCACTTTGACATCGCGCCAGGCGAGGAAAAAGAGTAGCTCGCGGTATTCCCAGAGTTCGCGTAGCTGGAGCGACACCCACCCTTTGGATGGTTGGATGCGGACATACTGGGTGGGCGGTGTGTATGATGGTTGCGACTGGTTGGGGTTGTCGCCGGTGGTTGCGGATGTTGCAACTGGTTTCATGGGACGCTCCTGGCTCCTTTCTGGCCAGTCCAGAACGGTTGGTAGCCCGTTAAAGTGCGAACGTGTGGGCATCGTTGGGGGCACGTTCTTTTGGTATGGCTATTTGGGTTTCCAGACAGGTGAAAGAGACTATTTCCGAGAGGGCGTTGTGGCCTTCTCTAAAGATTATGGTAACGTTGCTATTGATTGTATATTGGGTTATGGGTGCTGTCAAGCATCGGTGTCGGGGCCGCGACAGTTGGCGCACTGGGTATGGCGCATCAACCGCTCGATCCAGGAAATTTTCTTGCCGCATGTGATACAGCGCCCGGCTTCCAACCGCTCGCGCTGGTGGGCCAGTTGTTGGGCCAATGCCTGCGCCGACTCTTCCAGTTCTTCGGCGCTCCCGACTTCCAATAACCGCATGCTGCCTTCCTGGTGGGCCAGCGCCACGATAAGGCCGTCGGGGCTAAAGCCGGCCAACCATTCCAGGCGGCCCAGGTCGAGCCGGCGGAGTTCGCGCCCGGCTGTGCCGTCCCATGCCCATAGCTGAAAAAACTTGCCCCCCGACGCCAGCAGTTGCCCGTCCGGGCTGAAGGCTATGCCGCTAAAGAAGTCGCGCCCGCGTTCTAGACGGGTCAGCGATTGCTGGTTGGCGCTATCCCAGAGCGTGATGGCGGGGTCTTCGTCGCCAACCGACGCCAGGATAGACCAGTCGGGGGAAAAGGCAAAGCTCCCCTGTCCGTGGCGATTCAGCCGCTGTACCACCTCGCCGCTGCTGCTGGCGCGTAGCGAGATGATAGCCGACTTGTGCCCCGCCGACGCCAGCAACGCGCCATCCGGGTGAAAGGTAATGTGCGTTATGCTGCTGCCCTCGGTGATACACCACACCTCGCGCCCGCTCGCCACCTCCCACAAACGCAGCGCATTATCGCCCCAGTCGGTTTCGGCCATACTGGCCGCCGCGATAAAGCGCCCGTCCGGACTAAACGCAACATTGGTAACCGTGCTGGTGTGGCCGCTCATCTGTTGCAGCTCTTTGCCGCTGAATACGTCCCACAGACGCACCGTCGTATCGCGCCCCCCCGCGGTTGCCAGGATGGTGCCGTCGGGGTGGAAGGCGGCCCCGCGCACCATGTCGCTATGGCCAGATAGTTGCTGCATTTCCAGACCATCTTCTACGTAGTAGACGGCGACGGTCTTGCTGGTGGCTTGCCCCCGTGCGGCCACAAGCCGCCAGTCGGGGCTAAAACAGGCGAAGCCGTGGATATGGTGCAGGCGGCGTATCTCGTGCATACTCCCTCCGCATTCCGGTTGCTATGGTTTTCCCTGCGCGTATGATAGCATATGATAGGCGGTTGCGTGGGGTGTTCGGGTATTTGATTGCCCCGGATGGTACAATGAGAGGCAGGATAGCGCAACAGAAAAGTGACGACGATAGGGGAAGAGAACTATGGAAACACCAGTATACAACACGTATGAGTCTGTGCTTGACATTGTGCGTACATGGACACCTGAACAACGCTTTCTGCTTGTAAAAGATGTTATGAAAACTCTGGAAATAACCTTTCATTCTGGGCAACTCAGACGCCAGACTGCTGAAGAGGCACTCGGTTTGTTGACCACCAACCAGGCGCCCCCTTCAGACGTAGAGGTGCAGCAGTGGCTTGAAGCACATCGGATGGAGAAGTATGGATGAAGCGATTGCTCTTTGATACAAACGTGGTTCTGGATGTGCTGCTGAACCGCGAACCCTGGGTCACTGAATCGTATACACTCTGGCAAGCACAAAACCAGGGACGTCTTGTTGGCTTTGTCTCGGCTTCCACCATCACAGATATTTTCTATGTATCACGCCGTATTGCTGGAATTGACAAGGCTTTTACGGCTGTGAGACTGTGTCTTGAGACGTTTGAAATCTGCTCTGTAGATCGCAAAACGCTTGAACAGGCTGAACAACTTCCAGGCAACGACTTTGAAGATAATGTACAGATTGCCTGTGCCATCATGATAGGTCTTGAGGCTATTGTTATAGCAATCTTATGTGGCTCGTAAACGCCCTACCTGGGAACGCGGACATCTTGCCCGCATGCGTGCGGGACGCACGCGCTCCCAGGGTTTACCACACAATCAGGGTTGCTATAGATTATCAAGGATAAGTGTTCGTATGAGAGACATACAGTATTGTAATCATCCTGCGTAAGTGAGACGACGCTGCGCGTGACCGATTGCCCCGGATGGTACAATGAGAGGCAGGATAGCGCAACAGGAAAGTGAGGGATAGACCATGACTACGGTATCAGTAACCAGACCCGATTTGATAGATCAAGCCTTGAAGATAGCGTTTCAATTGTCGCTCATCGAACAGTTACATTTGATGAGTTATGTTACCGACCTGCTGCAAGGTCAGTTGGACAACCTGGACAATGAAGCCCTGGCGCAGGTACAGCCGGCGGAACGGTTGCAATTGATTAGTGATAATATCGCTATTCTGCTGAATCAGTTGGACGATGACGAGGACGACGAGGAGCTTATACGAGAGGTTATGGAAACGCTGGCCAATACGCCTGAAGATGCCTGGATCGCTTGGGAGGATGTAAAAGCTGAACTGATACGGGCGGAGGCGGCGGGTGAACTACCGCCATGAATCAGGATGCGGACGGGAAGTCTGACCCCATGCCCTTTAGCAGACTTCCTATCCGCAATCCCTTGAGTGTTCGTCATCAAGGAGGAGAACCATGGCCGAAACAATTACGGCTTACAGTGATTATACGGTATTCCCCCTGGTATGCAATCTGTCGTATGGCATACGGCGGCATATGCCATGTGGCGTATATTACAACGAGGCACCGTCGTATGCTACCGTTACGGAAAAATAGCTATCCAATCAAGTAAAACACCGGGCGTCCGTCCGTCGGGGGCGCGAAAGGTGGGGCTATACAGGTCAACCCGTTGCACCGGTGTATCGGGGGGAGGTACGAGCAGCGAGACAATACGCCACGTTGGACGCAGGGTTATCGGTTGGCACAGCCCATCCACACACACCCGCGCCGGTACCTGTTGCGCGTCGGGGTGGGGCGCGGCCAGGCGCAGGCGCAGACGGCGCGGGGTGGTGGGGGTGGCGCTGCGCACCAGTTTGATTGTGCCGTGACCGTTTGTCCATCGGGCCGTCGCGCCCTGTTGCTCCTCCGCATTGTAGACGCCGCCGACGTAGCCAAAATCCAGCCCCCCGCCCACATCAATGAAGGTGGTCGGTGTAGGGGTGATATGTTCCCAACTCCAATCAGTCACGGCCTGTTGGGCCATAAAGTAGCCCGCGAAAGCGTCGCGGGCCTCCTCCTCGCGCCCGCGTGTGCGGAGAATATCGCCCAGGTGAGCCGTAGCCGCCACATAGCGCCGCTTGCGCTCCCACCCGGAGCGGTACTGCTCTTCTGCCGCTGCAAGCCGTCCCTGCTGCTCGTAGAGCCGCCCCAGAATAAGCCGCCCATCGGCCGTTTTTTGCGCGGCGTAGGCGTTCAGATAGGCGCTTTCCGCTGCGGTGGGGTTGCCCGTAGCCAGCGCCACATCCCCGGCTATGCGGTAGATGCTCCGCACCGCCCCGCCGCC
>DAOTUK010000282.1:0-8528 GCA_034437375.1 Chloroflexaceae bacterium
CCTCCCGCCTCCCGCCTCTCGCTTCTCGCCGCCCCGCCTCGCCGCCCCACATCTCAACTGCTTATGCAACAACAGCGCCGCCCATGGCGTCATACCAGTGCAGACAACAAGAGTATAACCAACGGCCCCCATACGATACCGCATGGGTGTTCGTCTACAAGACAAGAAAGGATACCAAAATGTATAACAGCGGAACTAGCCAGAGTACTTCGAACCCCGGCAGCGGCGCGGGGCACACCGTAAATAATGGATCACAGGGCGCAGGCAACAAAACCCAGGGCATCAATATTGGCGCATTGCGTATCAACCCGCTTATTTTCTATGGAGGAATCGCGCTCCTCGTGCTGGTCGGGGCCCTGATGCTGATGCGCTTTCTCGATACCGCGCTTATCGTTCACTTTGGTATGGCGGCAGGCGCACTGCTGCTGGTTGCCAACGTCCGCGAACTTCTGGGAACCCAGGACGCCTTTACCCAACAGCACCGCAGCACGGCTTTGATGAATAGCTTGATAGGCGGGGCCCTGCTCTTTGCGTGGCTCTCGCAAATTGTGACCACGCTCTTCTGGGTACCGGCCATCGTGCTGATTGGCACATCCGTGCCGCTGGTCATGAAACGCGCTTCGCTCTACGCCTTCTACGTACAATCGTTCAAGCAACTGGTTGGGAGTTTCAAGGGGGCCGTGCGGCGGTAAGGCGGGCCGTGAGGCGCGAGGCGGCCCACGCTATCCCCCACCGCCCGGACTCCCGACATGGGCGGCCCAACCCCCATACGTTGACCACCGGCTATCGTTGACAAAGCGCCGTACACACGCCGCCTCTAGCCGCTGCTGGTTCACCTGTACGCCGATACCCGGCGCGGTGGGCACGGTAATAGTCGAATCGTCGTTCAGCGTAAAATCGGGCTCGGCTATATCCTCGTGGTAATAGCGGGCCGTTGCCGAAATATCGCCGGGATAGACAAAGTTGGGGAGTGAAGCCAGGGCCAGATTGAGCGCCCGCCCGACGTTGGTTTCAAGCATGCCCCCACACCATACCGGCACCCCGCGATAGCTGCACAGCGTCCGCACCTCTTCGGCGGCGCTCAGTCCGCCCACCCGCCCCACTTTGATATTGACGACATGACAGGCCCCGCTATCGAGCGCCCACCGCACATGCTGCGGCGAGGGCAGGCTCTCATCCAGACAGAGGGGCGTCTTGATTTGCGTTTGCAATAGCGCATGGTCAAGAATATCATCGTGGTGCAAGGGTTGTTCAATAAACAGCAACCCGAATTGATCGAGCTCGCGCATAATTGGCATATCGTACAGCGTATACGCCGAATTGGCGTCTACCTGTAGCATCAAATCGGGCCAGCGTTCGCGCACGGCCCGCACCACGTCTACGTCCCACCCCGGCTTAATCTTCAGCTTGACCCGCCGGTAGCCCTGTTGCACAAAGGCCTCAACCTGTTTGAGCAAGGCCGGTATCGTCGGTTCGATACCCAGGCTCACCCCCACCGGCACCCGTTCGCGCTGCCCCCCAAGCAGCGCCGCCAACGACATCGTTTTCGATTGGGCCAGCAAATCCCAGACACAGCTTTCAATCGCGGCGCGGGCCATAGGGTGCCCACGGATACCCGCAAACAGGGCTACCGCATCATCAGGATAGGCAATTGCTTGCCCAAGCAGGGCCGGTATCAGAAAGTCGCGCAGCACATGCCAGGCCGTCTCAACCGTTTCATAGGAGTACGAGGGCTGCGCCATAGCCGAACATTCGCCCCACCCCACAAGCCCTTCAGCATACGCCGCTATCAGGATACATGGGCGCGTCGTCTCGTAACCAAAGCTGGTTTGAAACGGGTGTACCAACGGCAACTCAATGTGATGCAGTTCAATACGTTCGATTCTCATAGGCGGTTACTTTTTTCTAGCAGGTAGTATGACCACTGCTGCTCAACCAGCAATTCAGTGGCCACGTACCCGTTGGCAAAGAGCATTTCAAAGATGGTGCGCGTATGCTGTCGCCAGCGCCGCGCCAGGTCGCTGTCCTGTTGTTTCACAGCGCGAAAATTACCGGGTATCTGTACCAGCAACTGGGCGGCCCCGACCAGCGACTCGTCGGGTGGGGTGTCGGGCGGGGCGGGGTTGAAGAGTGGCACGCTCCTGGCCCGCACATCTGAGAGCAAGGGTATGGTCGGGTTGCTCCGCAGACGGCTATGTACCCGCCGGCTGTTCAGGTGCCAATCGGCTTGAAAGCGATCACTGGGCAAGCCAGCACCGCCTGGCGCGAAGGGGTCGGGGCCGTAGACGTTGCGCAAGTAGGTGCTGGCCGTGGTGCCAAGTTTGCGCAAGTTGAAATAGGCGTTGCGGCTTTCCAACGGGTCAAATGTCCAGGTTATCAGGTCGAACGATTGCGCCAGCACATGGGTGCGCTGCACGCACTTCAACCGATAGCCAATATGCATATTCTGGTAGGCGGGCAGCACCCCGGCCATATGCGAGCAGTGCTTGATCTTGCCGCTGCTGGTTTGCCCCAGAAAGCCAAAGACAAAGCCGATGAGTGGCGCATTGGTCGGGGCGGTGTCGGCGGTTGCGGCGCTGGTATCGAAAGCCCCCAGAACCAGACCACCATTCTTGTGGGTTGCAATCATAATATTGGCCGGTACAATGCTAACATCCGCTGTGCCCCAGGCCTGGCGCTGTACTTCTTCAATCGCGTGATATTCGGTATGGTCTTGAACCGGTCGTATGTGAATAGTCATAGCAACCCCCGTGCAAATAAGCCGAATACAACCGAGAGCAGCGTACAAACCGCATAGCCCCCGACAAAAACTACCGTGGCAATACGAATACGCAGGCGGCTTACCTGGCCCGTGAGAACGAGCAGGATGGACGCCGCAAAGGAGATTTGCCCGGCGATAGCCAGCAAGGCCGTGGTTTGCATCCCCTCCATAGCCATAATACCAAACGCCCGCACCCCATTACCCAGAATAATGAGCAGCGCCAGCACCACGCTGTACGAACGCCATTTGCGGTAGCCGCTCAACAACATGGCCCCGCACCAGAGATCAATCCCAGAGTAGAGCAGGAAATCGAGCCCAAACAGCATAAAGGGAAAAAACCCCTCGTTAATTGCGGTGGCAATGGCGATGGTCATACGGCCAAGCAGGCGCACGGCAAAATCGCTAAAGAGGAACACGGCCCCCGCCTGCATGTCGCTGTTGCGGTCGTCCTGTTCGGCGCTATACTCGCGCTCTTTCCGCTCGCCCTGCTCCTCCATAGCATCCATTGGTTCGGCGGTTGGTCGTTCGGTCATCCCTTCTCCCTCTACGCTATGCTTCCCCCTCATGGTGGGACATGGCCGTGGCGGTCGTTGCGCCAATGTAGGAAACAGCCTGGTGAACGTCGCTAAACAGGCGTAGCCCCGCGCCATTGGGGCCCCGTTGTTTGAGCGCAATCGCCAGGCCCGACCCCGCGTCGGCCAGCAAGGCTTGCACGCCCAGATTGCCAAGCACATGCGACGCAGCTACGACACGCTCAACCATGCTACCATCAATGCCGGTTATATTGCTCATATCAAGAATGACATACCGGGCGCTCTGGTCGCCAGAGCGGTGCCACAGCTCGTGGACGCGCCGGTCAAAGTCGGGGCGCGAGGTAGCCCCCGCCAGTTGCAAAAAGAGCGCCCCATCCCAGATAGGCACCGAGGGCGAGGTAAGCCGCATAATCGTCCGCACCAGGTCGCGCTGGTCGGCTAAAGACTGGTGGAGGGCGCGGTTTTGCCGCCGCACCTCGCGCTGCGACTCGGCCAGTTCAGACGTGAGATCAAGCAACTCTTGCTGCATTTTGCTGACGGTTTCGGTTTCCACATTGCCCACAATGATGACCTGGTCATCCTGGTAGAAGCCGCGAAAGGTTGCAATGGTATAATTATCAGACGTGCCGATAATCAACTCCCAGGGGGGGGTGGGTTGGTCGGGGGTCGCCAGTCGGGCGGCGTCAAAGAATTTTTGCCCTTTCTGGGTATCATCAAAGAGCGGCAAAGCCGTGAAGCGTTGTTCTCGTAATGGGCGGTCGCTCCACCGTTGTGCCGCCGGATTGGCATACACAATCTCGCCTGTCTGATGACAACTGATAATCAGATCGGTGAGTAAATCACACAAGGGCGCGTTGACCGGCATTGTGACATCACTATCTGTAGTAAAATACATTGTACGATTCATTGTACCGCGGATAAGCTGTCCTCTCAACAGCAAATGCACATTCTTTTGCCAACCGATGTTTTCCCTCCAGGGGCCGTTGGCGGAGCGGCCTGGAGTGCCTATACGCTGGCCCGGTGTTTGCAACAACGGGGCCACCTGGTCACGGTTGTTGTGCCGGTGCAACAGGCGACGGGGGGCGAGTCGCGGCTCGCCGGCCCCGACCACTCGTTGGGGGTACCGGTCTACCGCTACGCCTATCGGGCCCCGTCGCTGCCTATTATCCAGAATTACTACCGCCACGAGCGCCTGTGGCCGGGCCTGGCCGCGGCTCTCACAACCCTGGGGCGGCCGATGGGACAACCGCGTATTATCCATGCGCAGCACGTCCAGACCATTCCGCCATCCGTTATAGCCGCCCGGCGGCTTGGCGTACCGGTGGTAGCGACCGTGCGCGACCACTGGCCCTGGCACTACTTTGCCACGAGCTTGCATGGGGATAGGGTACCCTACCCGGCCCCCGCTACCCGTGCCACTGCGGTGGCCGCGCTGGCTACAGACGTGGTAGCACGACTGGGCGCTGTGCGGGGTTGTCTGGCTCTGGCCGGTTTACCCTACATGGTACCACATGTGCGGCGTCGGGCGGCACTGCTCGGCCAGTCCGATGCGGTGATTGCGGTGAGCCAGTATATCGCCGACCGCCTGCACGGGATTGTGCCCCCCGAACGGCTGCATGTTGTGCATAATATTGTGGATGGGGACGAAACGGCGGCTCTGGCTGCCACGCCGCCCCGCATAGCGCTGCCCCAGGATTTTTTGCTTTTTGTGGGCAAGCTAGAGCCCAACAAGGGGGCCGCGCTGTTGCCGGCTATATTCCGCTCGCTATCTACGCAAGCACGCGAACGCCTGGCCACGCTCCCGCCGCTGGTGGTGGTGGGGCGCGGCTCGTTGCAGCCATCGTTGGAGCGCGAGTTGGCCGGCCTGGGGGTAGCGACCCGCTTCCTCTCGTGGGTAGACCACGATGAGGTGGTGCGACTAATGGCGCGGTGCCAGGTATTGCTGTTTCCCTCCTGTTGGGGCGAGCCGCTGAGCCGCGTTTTGCTCGAGGCGGGAAGCGTGGGGGCCCCGATGCTGGCTATGTCCACCGGGGGGACGCCGGATATTCTGCACGATGGGGTTAGCGGGGCGCTGGCCGTGACGCCAGAGCAGGTTGCCCACCGCTTGCTGGCCCTGCTCGATAGTCCGTCGGAGCGGGTGCGTCTGGGGGAGGGGGCCCGCGCGGCGGTGCGGTCGCGCTTCAGTCGGGAGGCGATTCTACCGCAGGTGGAAGGAGTGTACGCGGCCTGTCTGGAACGGGGGTAGCACCTGACGACTTATCCACAACTCCCGGCCGGCCTGCTCATGGTGATAGATTGTGTCCAGGGCTTTTTGATGGTGTGGTGCGCTAAGAATATTCGCATAGACCAGGATATTGGTATCGAGAAACAACGGATCAGCGTCCCCAATCATCATACATATCCTCTCGTCGTAGTGATAAATCTTCGGGCCACGGGCCAGGGTCTATGACAGGAAAGGTGGTCTGCCCTGATGCAGTCTGGACCGGTATATGGTCGTCTATCACCAGTACTGCGCGATGGTCGCCAGGCGGGAGCTTGATGCGCTTTCGGATGATAATACTTCCATCTAATCCAACGGTTATCAATGTTTCGATAGTCTTCACCGTACCTCCTTTACTCTTCGTCTGTCTCATCATCGGCAAAGCCGCCCGGCGGAGCCGGCAGCGCCACACGGATAATTTCGCCCCCGTTGATAAGGTAGAGCAAGGGCCGCCCGCCGCTATCGTCTAAGTACAGGTCGGTCAACTGATCCAGACGCACGGGGCTATCGGGGCGCACACTCATTTGCTGAATGACGGTACCATCCTGCTTGTCTAGTTGAATAATGCGCTCATTAAGCGTATCTACCAGAAAAATCCAGCCATCGTTGGGGGTGCCCGTTAAAAAGAAGCGTGTTACCGAGGTAATAGGCGGATTGATAGCGTCGGGGACAATCTCGCGCTCAAAGACGCCGGTTTGAAATACGGCAACGTTCCCTTTGGGCATCAGCAGGTAAATATTGCCATCTACCGCCAGGTCAATAGCCGCGCTCAGATCCACGTTCTCAAGGCTGGTAGTATCGAGCCAGAGTTGGGGCAAATCGCCATAGCGCCCGCTGGTAAACTTGATAATCTCTTCATCCTCGGCCCCCCAGAAATACAAATTGCCCTCGTACGTTTCTAGATCGAGCCGTCCCCGCGGGGCCCATATTTCGCTGCCCCCCAGACGAATATAATTCCAGGTACCGCCCGTGCGAAAATAATAGCCAAAGTTATTGGTGCCCTGGTCTACTGCGACCACATTATCTATGCGCCAGGAAATGGCCTGGAGCGGGCCTACCAGCGTATTTTGAACCATCTCGTTGGGAGATAGGTACACTTCCGCCTCTCCCCCATCACGCGGGATACGGTAGAGTTGGGCGCTGCTGCGGTCGCCATCCAGGGCGTAAATATAGCGCAACGTTTCCATGGTGGCGCTATCGGTGACATAGGAGGTTGGCGGCGGTACTACCACGCTGTCGAAGCGGCCATTGGGCAAGGGGTGGTGGGTCAAGACCTCCGGGCGGTCGAAGAATGTAAGGCGCTGTACCACGGCTAACCCCTGCTCATACTCATATTCAACTTCCTTAAAGGGTAGCCAGAGCGTCGGGTTGGTTTCGGTGACCTGGGGACTGGCGCGTACCTGGTCAAGGGCCTGGCGTGCATTTTCAAGATGTTGCATAGCCGTTTGCTGGTCGGGGGCCTCGTGCATGGTATCTAGATATTGGCGGGCCTGCTCTAAATATTCCAGGTCGCGCTGTTCGGCGCTATGGCGGGCCAGGTTGGTACCGTAGAGAATGAGGACGGCGACAAACAGGCCGAGCGAAATAAAGATAAGCCAGGGGAATTTACCGCGTTGGCGCTGGTTGGCTACCGTTTGCGACTGGCGGACAATGCGCTGTGAGGGGGCAACCACGTGTTTGACTACGTGGGAGGTATGCAACCGTTCGGTAATGGCCACGCCAACGGCCTGGAAGGGCACCAGCACCCGCTCATACCAGGGCATATCTACCAATGGGCGGCGCAGACGGCGGGGGCGATAGGGACGCACTGGCGTTGAAGGCCGGTCGCTTAAATCTATGGCATCTGGCGAACGCCCGGTAGCGCCTGCGGTATCGGGCGGTTCCTCTCCCAACCGCGACGACGCACGATGGGGTGGGGCGTGCTGCTCCTGAGCATAGCGCTCTTGCATGCTCTCGCCAACGTCAATGCGGGAGGGCTTGGGCACGGGTGGCATCGGCGTATCGGGCTGTTCGGGCATACTGCTCATCTGGTCGGTAGGATCGTCTGGAGTCGGCGGCTCTGGGGCCGCGGTGGGCCTCTGCCGTACGGGCCGCGGTTTGCGGCGGCGCACCCAGGGGCCAATAGCCTGTAATACGTGGGACAGTCGCCCGGCCCAACCCGGCCCATTGCTGGTCTGTGTATCGGATTCGTTCTGGGCCATTGGTACCAGCGTCACGACCAGGGCGTGGGTTTCGGCACTGGTGGTATGGTCGCACAGGTGGTACAGCACATCGCCCATGCCCACCGAATCACCCGCGCTTGATAGCGCCTGTAGCTCGGTATCGCCCAGGCAGGATGTGAGCACCCTGGAACAGATAATAAAGCTATCGCCAGCGCCAAATGATGCACGATATAACTCTGGCTCTACCGACAGGCTCGAACCAAGCGCCCCCGGCTTGAGCGTGCTTGCCGTTCCTGGGGCGGCGGGGTGATAGGGATGGGTGGGGATAACGCGCACTTTGCCCTCCGCCAGAATATACATCTGGGCGGGCACAACCTGTGCAATGAAGAGGTCTGGCCCCTTCAATACAACACATGTGACCCCCACACAGGTACGCCGGGGCGCTGGTGCATGGAAATTTTGCTGGTATAGGGCTTTGTTGGCCACGCGCATCGCCTCGCGGAGCGACGAGGTCACACTTAACGACGTATCATCATAAAACGTTTTCTGGATAGTACGTTTGACCAGTTGGCAAGCCTCGCGTCCTCCGGCCATCTCCTGGTCGGTTTCGGTCACAATATACAGGTTCCCCTTGCGAACCTCTGGCGAGAAGAGCGTTTTTGGTTCGACCACCGTAATATAGTCGCTGCTGGTGTGCCGGTTGCCGTCTATCAGGCTGAACTGATGGATTTGTGTCTCATATTCTGGCATAATTTTCCCATAATTACGCGAGCGCAGCGCAGGCTGCATCCTGAATGGGGCGCGGTGCTGGT
>DAOTUK010000283.1:0-3045 GCA_034437375.1 Chloroflexaceae bacterium
CCTCCCGCCTCCCGCCTCCCGCCTCACTGGTATCAGTTGCCGGTCTGGCTACCTGTGCTACCATGGCCGGCGCGTGGGAGCAGAAGCAATCTTGCAAAGGGGGTCTGTGCTGCTATGAGCAATTCCGAGCGCGTATGGCGTATGCCGCTGGTTGCGCGTCTGGCGCGGGGGAACGGGTCGCGGGGGGCGGTACTGCCGGGCGACGAGCGCCCCGGCGCTTACACACCGCTGCTACGGGTAGGCGGCTTTATGCTGGTGGGGGCTGTGTGGGAGGGGGCGGCGCGGGCGTTGGCAACCCCCGTCTTTCCGCCGCTCTCGCAGGTGGCGGGGGCGCTGTGGGCGCTGCTCTTCTCCGGGCAAGCGTGGCAACACACGGCCACCAGTTTGCAGCATATCGGCGTGGGCTTTGGCCTGGCCGCCCTGGTCGGGTGTCTCCTGGGCCTCCTCATGACGCAATATTCCGTGGTAGACGCGGTGGTGATGCCGTTGGTAGACAGCGTACGCCCGGTGGCCGCGCTCACCATTTTTCCGCTGTTGATTGTGCTGCTTGGCCTGGGCCTGTGGTCAAAAGCGTTTGTCATCTTCTGGACCGCGTGGCCGGCTATTCTGCTCTCCACCGTGCAGAGCATCCGCCAGGTAGACCGCGCCGTGCGCGAGGCGGCCTATCTCGACGGGGCCGGGCGTTGGAATTTGCTGGCGGCGGTGGTGTTGCCGCTGGCCAGTCCGGGCATTGTGATGGGCTTACGCATTGGGATGGGTGGCGGGTGGATTAGCCTGGTAGCCGCAGAGATGCTTGGCTCGTCGGCGGGGTTGGGCTATCTCGTCCTCACCAGTTCGCAAATGTTCCAGTTCCCCACGATGTACGCGGCTATTGTCGTTATTGCGCTGGTTGGTCTGGCAATGAATAGTGTGCTGGCAGCAATACAGCACGTCCTGGAGGTGCGGGTATGCGCGGTGTGGTAAGGGGTCTGCTGGTGGTACTACTGCTCGTGATTGGGGCCGGGTGTGCCGCTCCCCCGCAATCGCCCCCCGCTTCCCCGGAGCAAGCGGCGGCGGGGGCGTTGCCAGTGGTGCGCTACGTCAATTTCAAGGTGTACGACCCGGTATACGTGGCGCTCGAACAGGGCTTTTTTGAGCAGCGCGGTATTCGTGTGGAGATGGCCGGGGATGTGCTTGGCGGCCCGACCGCTATTCAGGCGGTTGCGTCGGGCGATGTGCAAGCCGGCCTGTCCTCGCTCCCGGCGCTTATCAACGCCAACGCCAGCGGCCTGCCGGTGGTGGGGGTAAGCGACATCCAATCGGCGCTTGGCGAACAGCCGTTGGAGGAGTATTTTGTGCGGGCCGATAGCCCCATTTATGCGGTGGAAGATTTGCGCGGGCGGACGGCGGCCGTCAATCTGTGGCGCTCCTCGTTTCACTATACGCTGCTGATGGCGCTAGAGCAGCACGGCGTCGGGGAGGATACGGTACATGTGGTGCTGCTGCCCTTCGATGCCCAGAGCGCGGCGCTAGAACGGGGTGAGGTGGATTGTATTGGCTTGATGGAGCCGTACGCTTCCATGGCGCGCGCAACCTATGGCGAGCAATTCCGCGTGCTCTTCACGGCGCTGGACGTGTTTGGCGAGCGCCAGTTTACCACGCACTTTGTCAACCGCGAATGGGCCGAGCAGCACCCGCAGCAGGCACAGGCCTTTGTGGGCGGGGTGGTTGATGCAATTGATTGGATTGCAGAACATCCCCAGGCCGCAAAGCCGATTATTGCCGGCTATACCGGCATTGATGAGCGCTTTGTGCCGGACTATCACTTTCAGCCGGATGGGCGCGTGGTGATGGATGATGTGCGCTTCTGGTTGGAATATATGCGCGAACGGGGGGATCTGACGGATGAGTCGCTTGCGCCGGAGGATGTGGCGACCAATCGGTTTAATGCGCGGGTGGGGGAGTGATACCAGTGACGGGTGCGGCGGGGAGGCGAGGAGACGGGAGGCGAGCGTACACTATGCCACAGAATAAATACAGGTAATCAACCGAGCAAGGGGCGGGTTGCTCTGATCAAGAAGTTGCTGCGCAAAAATTCCTCTCATCCCCATGCTGTCTTGCTGTGGGAGTTTATCACCCCCGACCCGGCCACCAGTGCTTGACATCGAACACTTGTTCTTATACAATTAAAGATACCGTCGAACAGTACCAGAAACAAGCGTGACCAGCGTCAAGGTTGGTCTAGAAAGGTCACTGTTCACAAGGAAGAGGACGCTCCCAGGGGTGCCCCCCAAATGTGAACAATGACCTGGAAAGGTGGTTGCTATGACAACCGATGAACGGCTACACCCGGTCGGGGCCCGGCTGCGCCCCACCCTGAACATGCCCCACCCCATTACGCTGGCCATCTACGCCATAACCTTTGTGCTGGCCGCCCTGGCCATCCACCTGCTGGTAAGCCAGCTTGTCGCGTGGGGCACAACCAAACTGGACGACCTGCACTATGGCCGCCCGCGCACCACCCATCTTTCCGGCGTGGTTGGGCACGGCGATTCCGACCGCAACCCGACCCATTTTATCGCGCTCAACTTGCAACAACAGGTAGTCGTGTTAGAATTACCAGGGGGCGATGCAACCCAGGTACGCAGCTTACCCGGCCCCTACATTTTTGGCGATAACCAGGAACTCACCCCGGTGCTACTCAGCCTGCGCGATATAGACCAGGATACCTACGCCGACCTGCTCATTACGGTACACAACGAACAGGTGGTCTATCTCAATCGGGAGGGCAGCTTTCGGCTCCCCACCGCAGAGGAACAGGCAGCACTGCTCCAGGAGCAAGGGCCATGAGCGATCAGGATGGACAATCACCGAAGGGCGGAACGCCGCGCAAGCCCCTCTTTGCCGCGCGCGACGACGCGCAGCAGAGCGGGGCCCAACCCCGTGCGCCCCGCAAATCGCTCTTTCAGCAGCCGGCCGAGCGCCAGCAGCAGCAGCAGGGGGCCACCGGCAAGAAACCGCTCTTTCAGCAACCGGCCGAACCGCCCCCCCGAAAACCGGCGCCCC
>DAOTUK010000284.1:0-5489 GCA_034437375.1 Chloroflexaceae bacterium
CGCGACCTGGTTATCCAGATCATAGGGCGGATATTTCCCGCCCCAGGCGTTGTATTCCCAGTTGACGGCGGTCAACGACGGGGGCGTGGCCGGCGTAGCAGGGTCGCTGGTGTGAACAAAAATAGCGCCGTGGTCACGTATCCAGGCGTCGTTAGTGGCGATGTGGTGAAAGCGGATGTCGCCCCGCGCCACCGCCTCGCGCAGATGTACGCGAGCCTCCGCCTCCATTGTCGCGTTGTTCACGTTGATATACACCGGCTCCGAACACGCCAGCGCGGCCACCATCTGCACATACGCGGGAAGCATAGCGGCAAATTTGCCGGGCCAGGTGTCGGGGTTATGCGGCCACGAAAGCCATGTTGCGCGGTGGGGCTCCCATTCGGCGGGCATACGGTAGGCGCTCATGGCTCCCGCGTATCCTCGTCCAGGTAGCGGCGGGTGAGCGGGTGGTAGGCATCTATGCGGCGGTCGCGCAGAAAGGGCCAGTGGGTGCGGGCCTCGTCGTTGCGGCGCAGGTCGCAGTCCACCACCAGCACGGCCTCTTCCGCAACCGCGGCTTGCGCTATCACCTGGCCGTCGGGGGCGGCCACAAAGCTCTGCCCCCAGAACTCGATACCGCCGGCCGGGTCGCCCTCGTGGCCGGTGCGGTTGACGCTAACGACATAGCAGCCATTGGCAATGGCGTGTGACCGCTGGATCGTTTGCCAGCTTGCGTGCTGCGCGTCGCCAACCGCGGCTTTTTCGGCGGGGTGCCACCCGATAGCCGTAGGGTAGAAGAGGATGTCGGCTCCGTGCAAGGCGGTGAGGCGGGCCGCCTCCGGGTACCACTGATCCCAACAGATGAGCACGCCCAGACGCCCAAAGCGCGTCTGGAAGGCGTGAAAGCCAAGATCGCCGGGCGTGAAATAAAACTTCTCGTAAAAGAGGGGGTCATCGGGAATATGCATTTTGCGGTACTTGCCCAGGTAGCGTCCGTCGGCGTCCAGCACGGCGGCGGTATTGTGGTAGATACCACTGGCGCGGTGTTCAAACAGACTGGCAATGATAACGATGCCAAGCGCGCCGGCCAGTTCCGCCAGAGCCGCGGTTGTGGGGCCGGGCACGGGTTCGGCCAGCGCAAACTGGGCATAATTTTCGCTCTGGCAAAAGTAGCGTGAGCGGAAAAGCTCTTGCAGACAGATAACCTGTGCGCCTTGTGTGGCGGCCTGTCGAATACATTGCTCGGCGGTGTGCTGGTTTGCTTGCGGGTCGTCCGAGCAAGCCATCTGAATAAGCCCGACGCGCACCTGCTGGTATGGTCGTTGCGTATACATAGCCTCCATTATACTACGGCTTGTCTGGTGTGGCGAACATACGCCGCGTAGTAAGGGTTCACTCTTGCGAGGAAACCCTGGGAGCGTGGGTATATCCTGCCCGCCCCGGAGCGAGCGAGATGCCCGCGCTCCCAGGAAACGTCCACCTATTTGTGAACAGTTACGCTGCCTATCAGAAAACCCGGAAAAAATCTGAACAATTTTTCCAGAGCAGCGTATGGAAAATGTGGTATAATCATATCCGTTCGGCAACGTAATAACTTGCGAGACTTGCATCAGTGACCCTGTCCCGTCAACTGTGCGCTCGCTAGAACTTCTCTCGCTATGAAGGTATTACGTTGAAAGTGCCAGAGCGAGGGGCCAGACTATTGGTCTGACCCGTTTGGTGCAATATGAAGATTGTATTTTTTGTCCGGTTAGTGTGAAGGGGCGGGGTCGTTTTTGTGATAGACTAACCGCTCGTTTACCTGCATGCCCCAGGAGGGCAGAGGAGTGAATTGTGATGCAAGTCAAGTTGTTTGTTGGAAACCTGCCTTGGAGCGTGGATGATGTCGAACTGGAAAGTTTTTTCCGCAATCATGGCGAGGTACAGAGCGCACGGGTCATTACAGACCGTGATACGGGTCGTTCACGGGGGTTCGGTTTTGTTGAAATGGAAGCGAACGATGTAGCAGCAGTGATTAGCGCAACCAATGGCCAGGAAGTCAAAGGGCGACAGTTGCGCGTCAGTGAAGCAGAAGAAAAGCGCGGCGGCGGTGGCGGCGGCGGCGGCGGCGGCGGCGGCGGTGCCCGTCGGGGCGGCAACAGCCGCGGTGGACGCGGCGGCAGCGGACGCTACTAGCGCCGGAACGCACACTATAGATTTGGTGGGGGTAAACCCCTGCTAAGGCTGATAACCGCAGAACGAGGGTACCCATACCTTCGCGCTGCGGTTCTTTTATTTCCAGGTTCCCTTTGCCAGAAGCACCCGCCCGCTGGCCTACTCCTGCGCCTCTGGCACGCTCCATAGCCGCACAGTTCCATCCATAGCGCCAGAAACCAGCGTCCCAGACGGCTCCCCAAACGCCACCCCCCATACATAGTTGGTATGCGCTTCGAGCGTGCGGGCCAGCGACCCATCTGCAACCCGCCACAATTTGATAGCACGGTCGCCCCCGGCCGCCAGGGTCGCCCCATTGGGCGCAAAGGCCACACAGGGAATATTGCTTTTGGCCGGCGTCCCCATCGTATGACGCAAGGTATACTCCGCGGCCTGCCACACCATCACCGTATTGTTGCCAAGCCCGGCCGCAAGATGCGCCCCATCGGGCGACCAGTCTACATGCAACACCTTATCGGGCAAGCTGTCCAGCGTATGCTGCAAGGTGCCCGTCTCTACCTCCCAGATGCGCACGCTCTTATCCCACGAGCCCGACACCAGCCGGTCGCCATCGGGGGCAAAGGCCACACTCAAGACCCGGTCGCCGTGTCCAGACAGGGTATGCTGTAGCGTGCCATCGTCAACCCGCCAGAGCCGTACCATCGCATCGGCCCCCGCCGACGCCAGCGTTTGCCCATCTGGCGCAAACGCCACCCCCCACACATCGTGCTCGTGCCCGCGCAGCGTTTGTTGCACCGTGCCATCGGCAACCCGCCACAAGAGAATGGTACCATCGCCCGACGCCGACGCCAGCGTTTGCCCATCTGGCGCAAACGCCACCCCATAGACGGGCCCATCGTGGCCCGCCAGAGTATGCAACACCGTGCCATCGTTGCGGTTCCATACCAGCACGCGACCATCCATCAAGCCGGCCGCCACCCGCGCCCCATCCGGCGCAATCGCCACACTCCACACCGGCTGTTGCTCCGCGCCGGGCGATAACACCCGCGAGCCAGGCGCACCGCCGCACCCCGCCCCCCCCACGACAACCAGTACGACCAGCGCCAGCAACAACCCCACACCCCAACGTCTCATACACACCACCTCGAAACGAGTACAAAACAACCGCCGCCAGCCATAGCCAGCGCTACGAGCGGAAATGTACCATTATACTAATACGATTGTCAAGTTTTATAGGAAACTGTTGTCCGTCTGGTTGACGGGGGGACAGGGTTGGGAGATAATGTATGCTTATGAAATACCTGTGGGGAGTATAAGCACGTATGGAGATATTACCGGCCATAGATATACAGGAGGGGCGCTGTGTGCGGCTCTTCCAGGGACAATTTGATCAGTCCACCGTGTACGACCAGGACCCGGTGGCCGTGGCCCGCCGTTGGGCCGAGCAAGGGGCCACCCGCCTGCACGTGGTAGACCTGGACGGAGCGCGGGCCGGTTACCCGGTGCATACCGATGTCATCCGCGCCATTGTCCAGTCCGTAGCGATACCGGTACAGCTTGGCGGAGGACTCCGCAGCGAAGAAGCCGTCGCCGCGGCGCTAGAAAGCGGGGTAGCGCGGGTTATCCTGGGGACGGCCGCGGTACACAACCCCGACCTGGTACAGCGCGTATTGCACCGCTTTGCCCCAGACGCTATCATTATTGGCGTTGATGCCCGCGACGGCTATGTCGCTACGGCCGGCTGGCTCGATACCGCCCGCGTACGTGCCACCGATTTGATAGACCGTATGTCCGAGATGGGCGTAGCGCGAGTCGTCTATACCGATATTTCACGCGATGGCACGCTGACCGAGCCAAACATAGCCGCAACCGCCGCACTCGTCCGGCCCGATGGGCCGGCCATCATCGCCAGCGGCGGTATTGCCCATACCGACCATCTGGTAGCGCTGGCCCGCACGGGCGTTGAAGGAGCCATTGTGGGGCGGGCTATCTATACCGGCGCAATAGCCCTGCCGACCGCTATAGAACACGTAGCGCACGTAAGGAGTAACTAATAATGCCTGCCTCATCAAAATTAACCGAAAAGTTCGAAGAAGAACGACTACGTACCCAGGAGCAATCGCAAATTGTCTACCTTCAGGGACAGATAGATGAACTGCGGCGACTGGTGAAAGATCAAACCAATAAATACCAGTGGGCTATGGAGCAGGCCCGCAAGACAGATGCCACTGTCGCCCAGGTACAAACCTCGTTTGAACGCTATACCAATGACATAGATCAAGCCGTTGAGCGTTCGCAGCGCGATATGCTAGACATCCGCAAGGAGATTGCCGCCGCGCTTGTCCGTATTCAAGAAAGTTTCGAGCCTATTCGCCAGATGCAAACGCAGATACAACAACTGGCCGAATCGCGCAAACAAGATCGTGACCAATCCTACGTCTGGGTGTCGCGCATTGAGGAGATGGAACAGAAAGTCTTGACCTTGCAAGCCCAGATAAAAGAAACCGAAGAACACTACCGGCAACTCAGCGTCCAGTTGAATCACCTGCGCGAGTCGGACTCGATAAACCTGGAAGAGATACGCCGCGTGGGCGAGGACTTGCAGATAGAAAAGCAGAGTTTGCGGCGACAGGCGATTGAGGCCCAACAGCTTGTAGGCAGCGTTCACGATGTCCTGGAAGAGCACGACGCCCGCATTACCCGCATTGACGAAATCCGCGAGCATATTGAACTCTTCGCAGAAGCGCTACCGGCCCAGATAGCCGCCATCAGTGAAAAGTTCCCCGATATTGAAACGGAGTTAAAGCGGATTGAGCGCACCGCCACCGAGCGCTTCTTGATGAACCAGGAGCGCATGGAAGAATTGCGCCGCCAGTCTGATGAAAAGGTCGCACAGTTACAGGAAATCGAAGAGCAAAATACCCACCAGCAAACGTCGTGGCTCGAACGGATTGACCGCTGGATACAGGAGCTTGACCAGCGTATGATACGGAGCTTTAGCCGGATTGAAGAAAATCAGCGCATGCACCTGGCCAGTATTACCAGCATCGAGGAACGCGAGGTTGAGACGCTCACGACGCTGGAGTCGCTGTTGCGACAACGGCTTGAGATAGCCAGAAACAAAGATGGGCCCAACCAGTCGTACCAGAGTATGGACTGAGCAACACACTACAATGAACAGGTGATGGGTGAGGTGGGGATGCGACACAGCGAGGCGGGAGGCGAGTCTGCGCAGTGGCGGCGGTGGCGCAAGCATAGCGCAATGATAGTGCTGGCCCTGTTGCTGAGCGGGTGTGGTATACCGCTGGCCCCCGCCCCCCCCACCAGTGCCAGCACTATCATTGCGCTATGCTTGC
>DAOTUK010000285.1:0-9222 GCA_034437375.1 Chloroflexaceae bacterium
TTGATGTGCGCCTTCGGCGCGAGATATAGGGGTGTGTGGCGCGGCAAAGCCGCGCCACACACCCCCAAAAAGGTGGTTTTGAGGGGCCCTGCCCCTCAAGCTCCCCAGGTGTCCTGGTTGACGTAAGACGTTGCAATCGCCCTGGCGGGGCGTGGGGCTACCGCCCCATCGCATGGGATACAAAGAAATAGTGTATAATCACCCATTGGAAGAGCGGTGTTGGAAGGGGTCGCCAGGGCCGGGGAATTGTGCGGCCAGCGTAACTATGGGTTCTCTAATAGCATCATTTGGATATGCCTTTGCCGGCCTGGGCTATTTGTTGCGGACACAGCGCAATGCCCGCATCCATACCCTGGTGGGCACATGTGCCATCACCCTGGGATTGTTCTTGCCATTGGCGCGGTGGGAATGGTTGGCGTTGCTGCTCACGTGTGCGATGGTCATCGCGGCGGAAGGGGTAAATACGGCCGTCGAAGCCACCGTAGATCTGGTCACCAGTAGCCACCATCCGCTGGCCAAGGTCGCCAAAGATGTCGCCGCCGGCACCGTGCTCTTTTGCGCCATTATGTCAGTCGTGATAGGATGTGTGGTGTTCCTGCCACATCTGTGGCCTATCGTGGTGTCTTTTCTGTAAGTTCTGAGGTGGGTATGCTTCCATTTGTTCGACAAACACGCCATCTGGGTCGGTATCGTCAGATTGTCCAGGTTCTGGGGCACCACGGTTTCGGCTACCTGATGGAGCAACTAGGGGTCATCGCGCTGCTCTCGCTACCGCGCCGGCTGGTGATGCGCGTACCGCCAACCCCGCCCGTTGGCGTCGCCGAGCGGCTGTGCCAGGCCTTTATTGAACTGGGCCCCACCTTCGTCAAAATAGGCCAGTTTCTCAGCACGCGCCCGGACATTGTCCCACCCGACTTTGTATCGGAGCTCGAGCGGTTGCAAGATACTGTGCCCTCCTTCCCGGCCGAACAAGCAATCCGCGTGATTGAGGAAGATCTGGGCAAGCCACTTGACGAGCTCTTCAAAGAATTTGACCGCGAGCCGCTGGCCGCCGCCTCACTGGGCCAGGTGCATGCCGCCACGCTACACAGCGGCGAAAAAGTAGCCGTCAAAGTACAGCGCCCCGACATACGCGGCATGATAGAAACAGACCTCTCCATTCTGTCCGACCTGGCTTCGCTGGCCCAGGAACGGCTCCAACTGGGGCAAGAGTACGACCTGGTGGAACTGGCGTGGGAGTTTAGCACCACGCTACGGCGCGAGCTTGACTACAACCGCGAGGGCAAGAATGCCGACCGTTTCCGCAAAATCTTTGCCGACGATGAGAAAGTGCATATTCCTACCGTTTATTGGGAATATACCAGGCAACGGGTTCTCACCACCGAGCGTATTTTTGGGGTCAAAATTAGCAGGGTACAGGAGATACGGCAGGCCGGCATTGACCCGGTCCAACTGGCGACCAATAGCACCAGAGTTATCTTCAAAGAAATATTCAGCGGCTTTTTCCACTCCGACCCCCACCCCGGCAATCTCTTCGCGCTGCCGGGCGAAGTAGTGGCCGCCGTAGACTTTGGACAGGTCGGCGTTCTTGACCAGGAAATGACGCGCCATGTCATGCTGATGGTCACAGCAATCATCCAACGCGATAGCGACGGGGCCCTGCGGGCCCTGGAAGGCATGGGTATGCTGGAACGCTACAACATTACCAGTGGGGTGCGCCGCGATATGCAACTGTTCATTGACAGTATGTCTGGGCAACGCCTGAGCGACATCTCGGCCCATGTGATTGGGGGCGAGATGTTTGCCATGGTGCGCCGCCACAAGCTCAAGATGCCAGGGCCGGTCGCAGTCTTGCTCAAGTCCATTATCATGATGGAAGGCATCGGCCTGCAACTTGACCCGAACCTGAACGTTTTTGGGGTAGCCAGACCCTACGCCAAACAGGCGATGCTAGACGAATTTGCCCCCAACGCAGTCCGCAAACGCCTGTGGAATCGGGCGCGGGTCACAGGCGATACGCTGCTTGAGTTGCCAGAACAGGTTGGCTATATCTTGCAGCGCATCAACGAAGGTGGGTTGCGCGTCGAAACAAACGAGCATCAGTTGCGGGGGTTGTCGCGGGCTATTATCAGCGCGGCAAACTATCTAGCCCTGTCGGTGGTGCTGGCCGCAATTATTCTGGGCCTGGGGTTGGTATCGGTCTCGGCCGGTATTGGCGGGTGGAGCGGCCCCTTGCCGACCATCTTAATTGTCATGGGAACCATTGGGGCATTATTGGCCGCCTTGTTTCTAGCTCTGGCTCTTATGCGTGGGAGAGATATTTAATTCTGAAAGGTACCTACCTGCTGATTGGTCGGCTTGATGCCGCTATACCGCAGCTTACGGTTGGCCGCCTGGGCACGTTTCGCTTTGCAGCCGGCTGGTATCTCTATGCCGGTAGCGCGTTTGGCCCGGGCGGTCTGGACGCCCGGCTGTCGTACCATTACCGCGGCCATAAAACCCGCCCCCACTGGCACATAGACTATCTGCGCCCCCACGTGCATCTGGTAGAGGTCTGGACGGTGGCGGGGGGCGAGCCGCTGGAACAGGCGTGGTGCCAGCAACTGGCCCGGGTACCGGGGCTCTCGCTCCCCGTACCCGGCTTTGGCGCAAGCGACTCGCCCTGTGTGTCGCATCTGCTGTATACCGCGGCGGCTCCCCATCTGCGCACCCTGAGTACCACCCTTTTTGCAAGCCTTGCTCAAACCCATTGCCAACCCGAAATCCTGCATGTGAATATCACTTTTTTGTCAGGATAACTCTTGACAATCCTTCCAGACCCGCGTATAGTTCCTACGGTAACGGTCGTTTCGGGTACGGAGAAGTTGCGTACCGGCACAGCGGCACGAAGATTTTGTTGATAGTAACAGTCGAAATCGGAATGTTATGAGTGAAAAAGTGGTTGTGGTAGAATCGCCGGCTAAAGCCCGGACTATTCAAAAATACCTTGGGCGCGAATACAAGGTCGTCGCCAGTATGGGACACGTCCGCGATTTGCCAAAAAATGGCCTGGCTATTGACCTGGAGCATGATTTTGCCCCGGAATATGAAGTAACGAAACAAAAAGTGGTGAGCGAATTGCGGCAGGCCATCAAACAGGCCGATGCTCTCTATCTCGCTACCGACCCGGACCGCGAAGGCGAGGCGATTGCCTGGCATATTACCCAGGCGGTCGGACTACCCCGCAAGACGCCCGTGTATCGGGTGGTGTTTCAAGAAATTACCAAAAAGGCCGTTCAGACGGCTATTCAATCGCCACGCCAGATCAATAGTAACCTGGTGGATGCCCAACAGGCCCGCCGCGTGCTTGACCGGCTGGTCGGCTATCAGTTAAGCCCGTTGCTCTGGGATAAGGTGCGGCGTGGGCTATCGGCCGGGCGTGTCCAATCGGTGGCGGTGCGCTTGCTGGTCGAACGCGAACGTGCTATCGAGGCCTTCCGAGCGGTAGAGTACTGGACAATTGAGGCCGACCTGCAAAAACAGGCGCCTGCGGAGCACAAGCAAAACAACGCCTTCCGGGCAGTATTGCACGAACGCAATGGGCAAAAGCTCGATAAATTTGCGATAGAGAACGAGGAACAGGCCAACGCTATTGTGCAAGACCTGGAAGATGCCCGCTACGCAGTGCATAAGGTAACCCGCCGCGACAAGCGCCGCAACCCGGCGCCGCCCTTTACCACCAGTACCTTGCAGCAAGAGGCGGGGCGCAAACTGGGCTTTAGCGCCAAAAAGACAATGACCCTGGCCCAACGTCTGTACGAAGGGGTAGACATTGGTGGTGCCGAAGGCATGGTTGGTCTGATAACCTATATGCGTACCGATAGTACCAACGTAGCCAAAGAAGCGCAAGACGAAGCGCGCCAGGTGATACAGCAACGCTATGGCCAGGAATATCTGCCCGAAAAGCCGCCCGTGTACAAGACGCGCTCGAAGGGGGCCCAGGAAGCCCACGAAGCGATACGCCCCACCAGCAGTATGCGCTCGCCCGACGTGCTCGAATCCTTGCTAGAGTATGACATGCTGCGGCTGTACGACCTTATCTGGAAGCGCTTTCTGGCCAGCCAGATGGCCCCGGCCATCATTGATAGTACCACGGTGGATATTGCCGCATGGAGCCAGAGTGCCGGACAGACCACCCACCCGCCCTACATGTTCCGCGCTACGGGTAGCGTGGTAAAGTTTCAAGGTTTTCTAGCTATCTACCACGAAGACCAGGACGAAGGCGAAGAGGACGAGGACAAGGAAAAACGGTTGCCCTCCCTCACCGAACAAGATATGCTGGCGCTGCTCGCGTTGCTGCCCATCCAACACTTTACCGAGCCGCCCCCGCGCTACACCGAATCAAGCCTGGTCAAAGAACTAGAGCGGCTTGGCATCGGGCGCCCCTCAACCTATGCACCCATCATTTCGACCATCCAGGATCGGGGCTATGTCCACCTGCGCGAGAAGAAATTAAACCCCACCGCGCTTGGGCGCATCGTGACCGATTTGCTGGTTGAGCATTTTGGGAATATTGTAGACTACGACTTTACGTCGGGGTTAGAACAGCAGCTTGACGATGTAGCCAGCGGCGAAAAGCAGTGGGTGCCCATGCTGCGCGAGTTTTATGGCCCCTTTGAACAGACGTTGACCCAGGCCCGCCACAGTATGCGCGATGTAAAGCGGCAAGAAATCGCTACCGAGCTCGAATGCCCACGCTGTCACCAGGGGCAACTGGTAATCAAGTTTGGCCGCAATGGCGAATTTCTCTCCTGTACCCGCTATAGCAAGCAGGGCGGCGAAGATTCCTGCGACTATACCAGCGACTTTCACTACGACGATGAGGGGCGGGTAGTGCTGGATGAGCCGTCCGGGCCAGAGTACGCCGGTATCGAGTGCGACAAGTGCGGACAGCCGATGGTGAAGAAGAAAGGCCGCTTTGGGGAATTTCTGGGCTGTTCGGGCTACCCAGAGTGTAAGAACATTCGCCGCCTGGACAAGCACGGCAAGCCTGTGCCGCTGCCAGAGCCCACGGGGGTAACCTGTCCCAAATGCCAGCAGGGGGAGTTGTTGAAGCGTCGGGGACGGTTTGGGCGGCCCTTTTACGGCTGCAACCGCTACCCAGAATGTGACTATACCACCAACGATCTGGCACTGGTGAGCGAATATGTACCGGAGGAGCCAGCGGAGGACGGTAGCACCGGCGACCATCTGAAAGAGGGGGCGTCTGGCGCAAATGGGGCGACCAGGAAAAAAACTTCAAGCACAACAGCAAAGCGGCAATCGGGGGGCGACTCGTCCGAGAAGGCCGTGAATGGTCGCAGCAGTGCCCGGAAGAAAAAGACAACAGCGGTGAAAAAGAGCGGTACCACCGGGGGTAGCACCAAAAAAAGGACAACGAAAGCTCGTTCAGAGCAAGTAGACTAGCAATCTAGCAAGCTACGGCGGGATGGGGTGGCTCAGAACAGCCCCATCTCGCGCACCTATGGGGGGGGCGCGCCATCTCAGCCCGGCGAACTCACCAGACCCTCGCGCGAGTTCTGCGGCGACTCCTCATACCCCATCTTAATCCACCCTTTCTGGATAGCGTACATCACCGCCATGGTGCGGTCATTCACCTGGAGCTTGCGCAGAATAGAGGTAATGTGATTCTTCACCGTCTGGCTACTGATACTCAACTCGTTGGCGATTTCCTTGTTCGAAAGGCCGCGGGCAATACAATCAAGGATCTCTATTTCGCGGCTCGTGAGCGGCGCAAAGAGAATACCGGCCTGGTCATCATCGGCGGCGGCCAATTCGCGGAACTGGTGTAAGACGCGCCGGGCTACCTCTGGACGGGCCAGAATATACTCGTTGATCAAGTTATCGCCCCGAGCCACCCGATGAATAATGCTCAGCAACTCTCTGGGGTGAACATCCTTTGAGGAATACGCCGAAGCGCCGGCCTTGATAGCCTGTAACAGGTGTTCATCTTCTTCGTAGACACTCACAATAATAACGCTCAGGTGGGGGTGGTGGCGCTTGAGCACGCGCGTTACCTCTATCCCATTCAAGCCCGGTAAATTGATGTCTACCAACACAATTTCGGGCACCAACCGCTCGGTGAGCTTGATGGCCTCCTGGCCATTTTCAGCTTCTCCCACCACTTCGAGATCTGGTTCAGCATCCAGACTCCAACGGATTCCCTGGCGAAACAGGGGGTGATCATCAACTATCACTATTTTTGTTTTTGTTTGCATAACAACTTTCCTTCGGCACCGATGAGCAACTACTTCTTGCGGTTGCTCCTGTGTGGCGTGGTATAGGCTTTGGTATATGAACGATGAATATGGGACAGACTGGGATATACTCTGCCATGTTCCTGGATTATCTTCAGGGCAGTGGCATGCTGACAGACACGGTTGTTCCATGGCCGGGGCGCGATGTCACTTTGTAGCGGGCGCCTATCAATTCGGCGCGTTCGCGCATACTGGTCAGCCCCCAACTTTCGCGGCCTGCGCGTCGGGCCACGTCGCGGGGGTCAAAGCCTGGCCCTTCATCCTGGATGGTGAGCAGCAAAGTCTGTTGCCGTACGGCCAGGGTGACATGGATGGAAGCGCCACGGGCATGTTTATGTGCATTTTGCAGCGATTCCTGAACAATACGGTACAGGACAATTTCATTTTCATGCGACAGGCGCGGGAAACTGTCGGCTTCAAAGGTGACGCGGGTCTGGTGGGTGGTGCTATAGCGTTGGATGTAGTCGCGCAGCGCGTTGACAAGCCCCTGTTCTTGCAACCGGCCGGGGCGCAGATCGGCAATAAAGTTGCGGACTTCCTGGAGTCCTTCGCGGGTGGTATCGCGTATCTGCCCAAGCAATTTATTCAACGCTTCCATGCGCCCCTCTTCCAGCAGGGTACAGGATTGTTCCAGACCAATCAGCGCGTTGGCCAATACCTGGGCCGGGCTATCATGCACCTCGCGGGCCAGGCGGACGCGCTCTTCTTCGCGCCCCAGAATAACCTGGGCTTTAAGAGCCTGAACCCATGGGTCTGATTGTTCGCTCCCGTCGTCCGTATCCAGCGTGGTGCTACTCATATCTATCTGGCGCACAAGCTGGTCAAGCTGTTTGCGGGTGCTTTCGAGCGATTGGGCTTCATGCTGCAAGGCCTTGAGCGCGGCGCGTAGCTCTTGCTCGCGGGATGCAAGCGTCGCAGCGGTTGGCAAGTTGTGGTCGGCCGCAAACTGGTGCTGCATCACCATCTCGTCCAGCGCGCGCTCGGCCTGGCGTAGCTCGGTGGTGAGTTGGGTACCGCGTTGTTGGGATGATTCGACCAGGGAACGCAGTTCGGACAGCATTGTGGCCACAATGCTGTGGGCCGAGTCGAGCAAGGTAGAATGTTCAGCACTCATGGTTGTTTCCCCATTCCAAATACTAAACAGGGCCGTACTCCTGACACTGTCAGGGGCAACCAGCCAAACCAGGAACCTGTTCTTTGCTTGATGCTACCAGTATAGCATGCTCTGGCGGCTTGTGTGTCCGGGGGGCTCCAGAATCGCCGGGCCGCTAGAACATGGTCTCTGGGGATATTTACTGTTCCTATGCCAGAAACCTCCCCCCTTCGGGGAAAGACGGGTGCAATATCCGGGCGAATGGTACAGGAAAACTAAAGGTATAATGGTAAAGAGTACGCTTCTGCGTACGCTCAGTGATAGCGATACATGAATGAATAAACGCTATGTATAGGTTACCGGCTCATTTGAAGGTGCTGCTTGTCGAGTCTTCCGCCTCTATGGCCAGGTTGGTGCAGACACTCCTGGCCGACGCAACGCACGTTTCGTTTCACGTTCACCACGTCATCAGCGAATCGGCTGCATTGGAATCGCTTTCCTCCAATGCGTATGACGTGATGCTGTTTGATCTCTCGGTGCCGGAGATCGCCACAATAGAAGATATTATGGCTATGCGGCAGGGGGCGCCGCGTATACCGGTGTTGCTGCTGTCTGATGAGGAGCGCGAGGAGTTGGCGCTGGCGGCGGTAGCCGAAGGCTGCGAAGGCTACGTATTCAAAGAGGATTTGCGCGGGCGCGAACTGGTGCGGGCCATCCGCTGTGCGGTTGAGCGCTATCGGATGCACAGAGAGCTAGAGCAGCAGATAGAGTCCAACCGGCGGAGCCAGGCGCAGTTTCATACGATTGTGGGCAACAGCGCCGATGGCATTATCATTTTTGATGGATGGGGCGTGGTACGCTTTGTCAATCCCTCTGCCGAGCGCATGTTTGGGCGAACTATGGCCGATCTGGTGGGCGAGGTTATCGGGGTGCCGGTCGTTAGGGGGGAGGCGGTAGAGATAGACGTTATCTGCCGCAAGGGGGTGGCGGGGGTGGCGGAGATGCGCGTGGTTGAGATTGTCTGGGAGGGGCGCACGGCCTTTCTCGCCACGCTGCGCGATATTACCACGCGCAAACACACCGAACGGGCCCTTCAGAAAAGCGAGCAGCGCTACAAGCAATTGCTTGGCTCTGTGACCGACTATATCTATACCTTGCACGTATCGCAGGGGCGGGTGGTTTCCACCACCCACAGCGCAAGCTGTGTCTCGGTTACGGGCTATACCTCAGCGGAGTATGTGACCGACCCCTACCTGTGGTACAAAATGGTGTACGAGGACGACCGCGCTATGGTCACTGCCCATGCGTCGCAGGTGGTTGCGGGCAAGGTGGTTGCGCCTATTGAGCACCGTATTATCCACAAGAGCGGCACAATACGCTGGATACGCAACACGCCAGTGCCGCGCTATGATGCAGCCGGCACGATGGTAGCCTGCGATGGGTTGATAACCGATATTACCGCCCAACGCCTGGCCCAGGAGGAAGTCCGGACGCTGAACGCAGAGCTAGAGCAGCGCGTGGTGGAGCGTACGGACCAACTGGCCGCGGCCAACGAGGTTCTGGAAACGGAGATATTGGAGCGCCGCCGGGTCGAGGTAGAGCTACGCAAGCTCTCGCGGGCCGTGGAGCAAAGCCCGGTTTCTATCGTCATAACCGATACCAGGGGCAATATTGAATATGTTAATCCCCGCTTTAGCCAGACCACCGGCTACACGTTTGAAGAGGTGTTGGGGCAGAACCCGCGCGTCTTGAAGTCGGGCGAGCTACCACCAGCGCGCTACGCCGAGCTATGGCAAACGATTACGGCGGGGCAAGAATGGCGCGGCGAGTTCC
>DAOTUK010000286.1:0-3003 GCA_034437375.1 Chloroflexaceae bacterium
GGCGCGAGGCGGGGCGGCGGGGAGGCGCGGGGAGGCGGGAGGCGCGAGGCGGGAGGCGGTGAGGCGGTGAGGCGGTGAGGCGGTGAGGCGGGAGGCGGCGCGGGGCGTTCCCTCACCATTTGTCATTGAATCGGCTATAATAGTAGCCGGTATCCAAATGTTACGTCGTTACGGGTGCTACCAACCTGGTGCAGGAGGGAACCGATATGCAATATCGCATAGAACAGAATATGTTGATTTTTACCGACCCTGGCTTACAACCAGCAACCGACCAGGGGGTCGAATTGATTCACGGCACATGTGGTATCGTCTTTCGCCCGGAAGAGCAAGCCATAGCCAGAAAAGTGCTGGCGTTGCTAGAACATATCCAGGAAGATCTCGATGCCCTGGCTATGGAACATGCCTTCCGTGCATGGCTGATCATGCTGCAACCCGCTGCTCCGCCTAACAATCATAATGGTAGGGGTTCTGGCGGGTCGCAAGAGGAGTGAGCAACGGGGCCCAAACCACGCAGCACCATCTGGGAGATCGTATCGTGCCGGCGTCCTGGCTATGCTCTGGCCGGACGGGTAGCTTCTATCAGGCAGAACAGAAAGCACGGTATGGTCGTACAGTAGTATGGAAGGAGCGAACGCTATGACGCATAAAGGAGCGGCTCAGGCGCTTGAGGAATTACGCAAATTGCTCAAAAGTGATGATTTAGAGCGGATGTCCGAGAAGGAATTGAAGGGTTTGATGACTGAGTTGACAATCGTGACCCACGAAATATCAAAGAAAGTGGAGCAACGCACCGGTCGTCCTGCTGTGCGGGCCAGAGCAGAGCCAGATTCTCAGGGCCGACCGATTGGCATTTTGTCGCGCATTATCAATTCGTGGACGAACGATATAGACAATTTACCCGGCTTGAAATAGAGAGAGAGGGGGACCTATGAGAAGGGGACGTTCTTTCTATGACATAATTGCAGGGATTAGCGCAACGATTACGCGGCGAGGCACACGGCCGGTGGCGGATATTGCCGCGCAGGCCACGTCGTCGGTAACGCATTGGGGCGAGCGTATGGCTCCCAGTCTGGTGCATTGGGCCGAGCGACACGAGGAGCTACTACGATCGCAAGACCGGAGTTGGGAAGGAACGATTGTACAGCAGCGGAGAAACAAGCGATAGTGAAGAGTAACCTATGAAGATAACCATATTGGCCCTTGGTTCGCGTGGCGATGTCCAACCGTTTATTGCGCTTGGTCTGGGATTACAAGCGGCCGGTCATCGGGTATGTATCGCCACCCACACCAATTTTGAACAATTTGTTCGGAGCTATGGGCTGGATTTCTTTTTGCTTGGCACCAATCCGGAACAGGGGCTTGAGAGCAAGACGGGCCAGGCGATGATCGGGAGCGGCAATAATCCCGTGCGCTTTTTGCGCATGTGGCAGTATATGGCCGGCCCTATTATGAATCAGCTCTTCACCGATTGTTGGAATGCATGTCAGACCACCGATGCGATTGTCTGTTCATCGGCGGCGTGCTATATTGCCCATTCCATTGGCGAAAAGCTGCGCATACCCGTTGTTCCGGCGTTGTTACAGCCCTATACCCGCACGCGCTCCTTTCCAAACTATATCGTTTCAGCCGAGCTTAACCTGGGCGGGAGCTATAACTGGTTGACCCATCTGGTAGCGGAACAAATCATCTGGCATCCCTTTCGTTCGACGTTGAACACCTGTCGGCGTACTATTCTTGACTTGCCGCCGTTGCCCTTTACGGGCGATATTGCCTGGTTGCACCGACAGCATCAAACAATTTTGTATGGCTATAGCCCCTCGGTGGTACCCAAGCCCTCCGATTGGAGCGATACGATTGATATTACGGGCTACTGGTTTCTGGATGGCGCGTCTACGTGGACACCTCCGCCCGAACTGGTGGCGTTTTTGAACGCGGGCCCACCGCCGATCTATGTTGGCTTTGGGAGTATGAAAAACCGTGACCCCCAGGAGACGACACGCCTGGTGCTTCAGGCGCTCAAGCGCACCGGTCAACGCGGGTTGTTGATGACCGGATGGGGCGGATTGAGCAATACCGACTTGCCCGACGACGTGTTTTTGCTCAAGGAAGCGCCGCACGACTGGCTCTTCCCGCGTATGGCCGCGGTTGTCCACCATGGTGGCGCAGGCACAACGGCGGCTGGGTTGCGGGCCGGTGTCCCCTCAATCATTATTCCATTTCTCATAGATCAGCCATTCTGGGGGCAGCGCGTGGCCCAGTTGGGCGTGGGGCCAAAGCCTATCTTGCGCCAAAAGCTCACGGCCAGCCGGCTGGCGGCGGCTATAACCGAGGCGACCAGCGATATTGCGATGCGCCAGCGGGCCCACGAATTGGGACAACGTATTCGGGACGAACAGGGGGTCGCCAGAGCGGTTGAGGCCTTTGAGCGCCATCTGGAAAAAGAGGGTATTAGCCATCATATTTCCACTATCAGCTACCAACCGTCGGCAAGCCATCTGTAGATGGCAACGACCGGTGCTCCGTCCTGCTGGCCCGGTGTGGTATGGCGGGGCGGGGCATTGGTCTGGTAACCAGAATGGCCGTTGAGACACGCCGCACACATTGGTGAGTCGGGCCGTGTTGCCGCGTTGCTTGTCGTGGTGCTCCTGCTTTCGTGGTGGGCATATATCCCCCTACGCTCCGCGTCGTACGCCATGGATCGTGCGGCGCTGGCGATGGTGCTTCCCTTTACCGCGTTACACGAGCCAGAGCACTTGCCCGACCAGGCGCGGGCCTATCGCTGGACAGGCGCGGGGGCGCACATTGCCCCACCCAACCCCGGCGGTAGCGTGGTGGTGCGCCTGCGTCTGGGCGGCGGCCCCGACCGTACCGTCCCCCTGCGGCTCCGCACGGAGCGTATTTCCATAGGCTTTACGGTGGCGCCGGTCCCGCGCTCCTACGCTGTACTGCTCCCCCCCGCTCCCCACGAACGTCTGACGCTGTACCTGGATAGCCCGACCATAC
>DAOTUK010000287.1:0-6034 GCA_034437375.1 Chloroflexaceae bacterium
GTCGGGGGTTCGGGGGTTGCGCCAATCACAACGACAAACCAGTCCGGGCGTTTGTCGGCCAGGCGCAACGTTTGCATAATCAGGATGCCGGCCACAACCAGCGCCGTGACGTAGAGCAGGCTGAGTAAAACTGTGCGAATGGTTGAGAAAGTACGTCCCATCGGTGTTAATAGGCTCCTAATTCTTCCAGGCGCTCGTCGCTTATGCCAAGGTGGTGGCCCAGTTCGTGGAGCACGGTTCGGCGTACTTCTTCGCGTAGCTCGTCGGGGGCGGGGAAGTCGCGCACAAGCGGTTCTTGAAAAATGGTGATGGTGTCGGGCAGGTAGGTATCGTGTGAGTCGCGTTCGGGAAGTGGGATACCCTCATAGATGCCGTACACGATTTCTTTGGGCCCCAATTCGAATCTGCGGCGAAGGGCGGGGGTCATACGTGGCTCAATGATAATTTCGACGTTGTTGAGGAAGGGAAGAAATTGTGCTGGCAAGTATTCGAGTGCATCAAGAACGAGTTGCTCAAATTCGGTATGATTCATAGGTGGCGACTCTAGGTTTTTTCAGGTTTTAGCCGTCTGGCTCTCTCCTCGTTTATGTACAGTGTATTATACGGGGGTTGTGAAGGTGATGTCAAGCAAACGGGCGTTGTTTCCAGGGCGATTGCAACGTCGCCAGGGCAACGACAGCACCAGGTTTTTCTGCATGCGCAGACGTTGATGTGCGCCTTCGGCGCGAGATATAGGGGGGTGTGGCGCGGCAAAGCCGCGCCACACCCCCAAAAAAGGTGGTTTTGAGGGGCACGGCCCCTCAAGCTCCCCAGGTGTCCTGGTTGACGTAAGACTTTGTAATCGCCCTGGCGTTGTTTCCAGGCCATGGTACAATCTAGGCGAGGTTGCAACGGAATGAGGAATGATGACCATGGGCATACGCGCGCATAAGCCTGGGTATCGGGTAGTGGTGGTGCTGGTACTGGTGGTGCTGGTGGTGGCTACGGCCGCACCGGGCCGTCCAGGCGGGAGCTTGCAAAGAAGCACGAGCGGGGGCGGGGATGCTTCCCTGGGCTATCGCAGCCGGGTTGGGGAGCCGCCCCAGATAGCCATAGAGCCCTATGTACGACCAGACTTTGCCGAACGTATGCAAACGCTACGCCCGGTTATCCTGGCGGCCGCGGCGCGGCACAACCGGCCAGCGCTTTCTGGTATGGATGATGGGCAGTTTGCCGAGGTGGTGGCGCTGCTGTTGTATAACGAACATTTTGGCTGGCTTGAGGATGATGTGCGGCCGCTGCGGTTGTTGACGCCGGCCTACCAGCAAGCCCAGGTGGTTGTGAATAGTAGCGGGGTGGGAACTAACTTTAGCGTGTGGCCCGCGAATGTGCGCCCCTCGGTGGCGCTCGAAATTCTCATGCAGCAGATGCCGCTACCAGGCGCGACGGGGGCGGTCACTGTGCCGGTGGTCGTGGTGGGGTCGGAGGTGTATGGGCAGACGTTTGCGTCGCGGCGGGCGTTGTTTGCGGCCATCACGCGGGAGATTACCAACGATGAACTGGCGGTTGAGTATCTGGCGGCCAACCTGGATCGGGGGCTATATCGGGCGTGGTATGAGGGGGTGCCGGTGAGTTGGCGCACGCTGGCGGGGTGGCACAACCAGGGTATTGTACAGCCGGCCCAGATACGGGCCAATGGGTGCGCCTGGGATTATGTGCGGCGTACGTCGGCGTATCTACCGCGTGCGCGGGCGCTGGTGGCGGGCGAGTAGGGGCAGGGTGAGCGTGTCTAGCATACCCCACCTTGATGGGCAATGTCAAGGCTCTGGCGGTATCACGGTATCAATGGTCTTGCTCTGGGGTTGGAGGTTCGGTCTGTTGTTTCAGGCGGTTGGTGACCAGGGTATACAATGCTTCGGGCGAGATGCGCTCGTAGTAGTCATATTCTATCATCGCCACGGGGCCATTCTGACAGGCCGCCATACATTCTAGCTCAACTACCCGCAGTTGCCCGGCGTATTCCTGCTGAAGGCGGGCTATCATTCGTTTGAATTCGGGCGCAAAATTGGCGCAGTGGCCACAATATGATATGCGTACAGCCATATGGTATCAGTATCCTCAATAGTACCATTATCACCATTGATTGATGGTTGGTGAGGGGAAGCTATGGGGCGTAGCAAGAAGGGCCTCACATTTTTTTCGTCTATTTGATGCTGGTTGAGTGGAGTTCGTTACGGTGTCGGGATGTGCGGGTTGGTCGGGTGTATTGGCTAGTAGCTCACCATCACGTCGGCGTCGGGTTGTTCGGTCGCAAGGGGCGTATCGGTGGTGAGTTTAGAGCGCACAACCTCGCAGAGTTCTTCTGAAGTGACGTTGGGGTAGAAATCGTAGTCTACCATCACCGCGGGGGCTTGACGGCAAGCGGCCATGCATTTGATTTCGACTACGCGCAGGTCATCGGGGTTATCCTCTTCAAGCCGTTCTATGACATCTGAAAAATTTGGGTTTTTCAAGCGACATTTTTTGCAACATGTAAGCCGTACTGACATCGTTGCCAACCTTTCCATTGAGCGCTACGTTGCACTCTTCACCAGGGAATAAACACAATAAGAACTGTTTTTAACTTTGTAAGTCACATTGTACATCACTTCACAAGCCTTGTCAAGGGGGTTCGGGGGTTTTTTCACAAATTGGGTTCAAACCGTGTAGTAGGGCGAGATGAGCGTTTCGATTTCTTCCAGGATGGCCAGGCGTTCGGTTTCAGAGAGCTGTTCAGAGGTGAGCTTACGGGTGAGGTGATCGTAGTGCAGGCGGACGTGGGGCGGCAGGCTAGACATCAAATTCTTGCGTTTGCGCTTCTCCTGTTCGGCGCGTTTTTTGCCCTTGAGGATATAAGCTCGTAGCCCCTTCTCATCCAGGCGGGTGATGTCCTTGCCATCTTCAAAAATGAGAAAGGTTGTCCAGCCAACAATCTCTGTTACGGTAAAAATCAGGCCGGCGTTAATAAAGCTCCCCACAGCGGGGACAATGCCAATGACCCCGCGCATGAGCGAGATGCCAAAGACAAAGCCGGTGAGTTGAGTCACCGTCACCACAATGGCGCTGGTGGTATATTTGCGCCCGAAGAGTTTACCCAGGGCGACGACCATCCCAACGCTGATGCCCGTGATAGCGGGGGTGTCCAGGCCAAAGATGATGCCGAGCGGGCCAAAGACGGGCACGGTGGCCACCGTGCCGGCTACCAGACCGGCGGCGGCCGAGCTGCTATGGATGATGATACCGGCGCGTTCTTTATAACTGGTTGCCATGATGGTTTTTTTCTCCTTGTATCAATCGCAGACAAGCGTACTTGACGATTTCAAACCAGGCCAGCGAGAGGCAGAGGAAGAATCCTACTGGCCCATCGCGCCAGCCTCGCAGGCGAATATAGCGCCGCCAGAATTCGCGGGCCGGGGCCCCGGCGAAGTTGCGCCAGCGGGCCGGGCGCTGCTGGTGGTGCAGGGTGCGGGCCTCTTCCAGCGCGTAGCGGCTTTGTTTGTGCCAGAATTCGTCCAGGCGTTCGATATTGATGTGCAGGAAGTGGCCGCTGAGGGTGTCCATACGGCCATCCAGTTGGGCGACTTCGTGGACGGCCTGGGTGGTATCAAAGCGGGCGCGGGTGCGGTGGAGCAGGCGTAGCTGGTAGTCGGGGTACCATCCGCCGCCCTGGACGATGGTAGAGAAGAACAGATTGTAGCGGGGGATGCCATAGCCGGCTATCGGCGTCTCCGGGTTGGTGTCCCAGGTACGTTTGAGGGCGGCCAGTTCGTGGCGCAGGGGGGGGGTCAGGCGCTCGTCGGCATCTACAAACAGCACCCACGCGCCCTGGCACAGGTCAAGGGCCCGGTTGCGCTGGCCGGCATAGCCGCGCCACGGTTCGTGGTAGGTGGTGGCGTGGTAGGCCTGGGCGATGGTGGCGGTGCGGTCGCGGGTACGGGTGTCCAGCAGGATAATGGTTTCGTCGGCAACGCCGGCGATACTTTCGAGACAGCCTCCGATATACTCTTCTTCATCTCGCGCGATGATGGCTACGGAGAGGATAGGTTTGGTCATAATTTTTCTTCTGTTCCAATTGCAACGACTCGCCTTGCAGATTCGTATTATAGTATATATAGTTGGGGTATTGTGCAAGGGGGGAGTATGCGTTCAGAAATGCCGCGCTTGCGGCCACTGGATCTAGGGGATTTACTGGATACGGTGTTTCGCCTGTATCGCAGCAATTTTCTTACGTTTATCGGGGTGGTTGCGCTGGTACAGGTGCCGATGATTGTTTTGAATATCGGCGCTACGATGGTTTTTGGCCAAAGTGCGATGCTTGAGACGGAGCGGTTGGTTGATGTGCTGCACACGTTTAACCCGGCTTCCGATTCGTGGGGCAGTTTGCCGATATGGAACCTGACGCTCTTTCTGGTGGTGTCGCTGGTGCTTGGATTGTTTCAGGGGGTGGTCGTCCAACAGGTGATCAATGGAGCGCTGGCCCACGCCATCTCAGAGCGCTACCACGAGCGGCCCGTGTCGTTGTTGGGGGCGTATAGCTTTGGGGGCGGGCGTATGCTGTCGCTGGTCGCGGCGGCGTTGCTGGTGTCGCTTATTATCGGGGCGCTGGTGGTGGTGGTGAGCACCGTGCTGGTGGGGGGCTTTGCTTTGCTTGCCATGCTGGTAGCAAGCGAGAGTGCCCGTATGGGGATCGCACTGTCGCTGCTGATGGGTATGGTGGTGCTGGTGGGATTTATGGTGTTGGCGCTGGCGGTGGTGGCGCTGGTGGTGCTGTTTCTGTTTGTTACCCAGGTGGTGGTGCTGGAAGGGCGCGGGCCGGTGGAGGCGTTGCGGCGGAGTGTGGCGCTGGTGCGGGGGTCGTTCTGGCGCGTCGCGGGCATCTGGTTGCTTATGTACGTTCTGGTGTGGATATTGACGCTTATCCCTTCAACCGTGCTTGGCGGGGTTATCGGGTTTATCTTTAACCATCCGGTGCATGATTTTGTGCCGCGGCAATCGCTGACGACCCTGGTCGGCTATCTGGCGCAGATAGTTGTTTTGCCGCCGTTGCTGGCTTCGTATACGTTGCTGTATTATGATTTGCGGGTGCGCAAGGAGGGCTACGATCTGGAATTGCGCTCGTTGGAGGAGGGGGTATGAGTACACAGGTAACGCTGACACTGCCTGATACTATTTATGGAAGTGCTGAAAGTCTGGCCAGTATGACAGGCCGTAGCGTGGCGGATATTCTGGTAACGACTATAGAGCTTTCCCTACCAACATTCTTGAGCGAGGGAGAAGCGGCTACATCGGTAACGGAACTATCCGATGATGAGGTGCTGGCTGTTGTCAATATTCAGATGGAGCCGGCCAGCGCGCAAAGGCTTTCCGTGTTGCTCGAACGCCAGCAGGCCGGCATCCTTTCTGATGACGAACGTAAGGAGTTACATACCTTGATGCACCACTATCAATCGGGGTTGCTCCGCAAAGCGTATGCGTTGCAAGAAGCGGTGAAACGAAAGCTACTAGGGGACATGAGTCCGTGAGTCCTGATGTATCGGAGACAGTACGACAGCGCGTGCGTGAACAAGCAGGCTACCGCTGCGGATATTGTCTAAGCAAGCAACAATATGTCTTCGCGCCGCTTGAGATTGACCACATTATGCCAACAGCACGTGGCGGTACAGACGAAGAATATAACCTATGGTTGGCCTGTCCTATGTGCAACAACTTCAAAGGTACACAAACCCATGCATATGATCCATTGACTGGACGGCGCACACGGCTATTTAATCCACGTTTCCAGCATTGGAAGCGACACTTTCAGTGGAGCCAGGATGGCACCCGAATACTCGGACGCACAGCGTCTGGACGTGCCACTGTGGTGGCGCTCCAACTGAACAACATTCTTGCTGTTGTGGTAAGAGCCGCCTGGGTATCTGCCGGTTGGCACCCGCCAGACAATCCGTAGTAGCCATTCCCCGCCTCCCGCCTCGCGCCTCACTCCCCCGCCTCCCGCCTCGCGTCCCCGCCTCGCGCC
>DAOTUK010000288.1:0-6222 GCA_034437375.1 Chloroflexaceae bacterium
TCGGTGAACGTGACCTGATCCAGATACGCCCGTTGCAAACCGAATTGATATGAGCATACAGAAAAGCCTGATCCTGGCGGCGGCACAGCAATGTTGCAATCGCCCTGGTATACCGGCCCCCACAACCAGCAATTGTGCCGTATAATGGTAAAGGGGCATGAAACCCTGTATTTATTATTGGTGTTAGTATAGCCAGGAGCGAGGTGTTTTGAAAAAGAGCTTGCTCGCCATTGCTATGACTAGATTGAAAGAACAAAGAGGAACGTAATTATGTCTGATGCGTACCAGTCCCGCCTGGAAACTCTGGAACAAGAACTTGCAGCAGCGCGTGCAGAAGCCGAAACGCTGCGCGAACGCCTGACAGAAACCCAGGCAAAAACAGAAGCCCTCTACACCCTCTTGCAACAGGCCCCCATCCCCATCTCCATCATGCAAGGGCCTGACCACGTTGTCTCCTTTTCCAATGAGGCCAATCTACGAGTTACCAAATTGTCAGAAGAAGAGACGATTGGTAAGTCTGCCCGAGAAATCTTTGCAGGAAGAGGGTATGAACCACTGTTCGACCTGTTAGATCAAGTCTACACCACAGGAGAACCGTTCCATGGCGAATCGCCGCCGGCCCCCTTTGAACGGCATGGCACCGGCACGCTAGTTCCAACCATCTTCAACACCCTCTATTATCCCTCGCGTGATAGCGATGGCCAGATTAACGGTGTCATGAGTTTTGCAACCGATGTGACCGATCTAGTTGAAGCCCGGCAACGCACCGAGGCTATCAATGATGAGTTAGAGGCCCGAGTTGCCGCGCGGACACAGGAGATCGAACAGCTCAACCAGCAAGTGATTGAAGCCCAACGGCAAGCCCTCCGCGAACTTTCTACCCCGCTTATTCCCATCACCGACGAAGTTGTGATTATGCCGCTCGTTGGCACGATGGATAGCCAGCGGGCCCAGCAAGTGCTCGAAACGCTGCTGGAAGGGATAGCCCACTACCAGGCCGAACTGGCCATTATAGACATTACGGGCGTGTCGGTCGTTGATACCCAGGTCGCCCAATCCCTTATCCAGGCGGCCCAGGCCGTAAACTTGCTCGGCGCCCAGGTGATGCTCACGGGTATTCAGCCACGCATAGCCCAGACCCTCATCCACCTTGGCGTAGACCTCAGCAATATTCAGACACGGGGAAGTTTGCAGTCCGGAGTTTCCGCCGCGCTGAATGGCGCAAAGCATAGGGTAATGGCCTGAGGCTATCAACCAACCATACGGTAACCGTACGTATCGAGCGAGGAAGCACCTTGTCGCCGCGCTTCCTCGCCTCGCCCCCCATTACATTGCCGCTCAATACGCCGAAAACTGTACCAGTAAATCATTATAATCGCTGGATGTGTAAGTCTTGCCCCCATAAGTCACCGTAATTTCCACATTGGCATCATACTCTTCTGACGGCACGTCAAAGGTAAGGATGGCGACCCCATCCGCGCCGGAGGTCACCGGTTTGGTGGCCGCTACCGTGTCCACCGGCACATAGTCGTCAGCGTCTGGATCATACGCATAGTAGGTTGCTTCCCCGCCCACGTCGGCCCCCTGCACCGGCTGCCCCCCCTCAAGCACCCACACGCACACTTCGACCGGTTGGCCAACCGCAATTTCCTCCTGCAACGTCCAGGCCCCCGGCTCAGATAATTCATCAATCTGGTTTTCGCCGCACGGCCCCGTCAGCGGCTCGGCAGCCGGCACTTCAACGGAGAAATCAGTGTATAGCCCGCCATAATCATCTGAGGTATAGGTTGTTCCCTCGTACGTCATACGCACGTCTACATCGCTACTTTCTACCTCGGCCGGCACATCAAAGAGCAGCAGCGCCATGCCGCTCCCATCAGTTGTCGCGCTCGCAAGCTCAAAGGTGCGTTCTTCAAATTCCTCGGTACCCTCATGGTAAATATCGTATAGCAATGTAGCCTCTATAGTGGCTCCTTCCAGGGTACGGCCCTCTACCAGCGCCAGCACGCAAAGTTGGGCCTGGGTGCCCTTTACCACCGTATCTGAAACCATCCAGGCCTCTGGCTCGGTCAGATCATACTCCGGGGCGCTGTCGGCACACGTTCCCGGCGGCAAATCTACCGCCGTCTCTGTTGGCGTATCTGTCTCCTCTGTTGCGGTCGGCTCCTCCCCCCCTACCGTTGCGGTCGGCTCGGTGGGTTCCTCGGTTGCCGTCGGCTCGGTGGGTTCCTCGGTTGCCGTCGGCTCCTCCACCCCTGCCGTTGCGGTCGGCTCGGTGGGTTCCTCGGTTGCGGTCGGCTCGGTGGGTTCCTCGGTTGCCGTCGGCTCCACCACCTCTACCGTTGCCGTCGGTGGAAACTCGGTTATCGTTGCCATCTCGGTTGTCGTTGGCGACAAGGTAGCCATCTCTTGCATCGCCCTATCGGTCAGCATTGCGGCCTGCTCAACAGCGGCCGTTGCGGCCTCCGGTTCGGGGTAGCTTTCGTTCCTGGGTGGTATGATGAGAGTCGGGTTTGCCGTTGGGACTTCAGCCGGGAGGGGAAGCACCTCTGGCGAGGGATACCCCGACGCCGTTTCAGGACGCAAGCCCACCGGTGACGGTGTGGGGACTGTCGCAACTGCGCTGGTTTCGTGTGGCAGCGGGTATGCCCCAGGCACTCCCCCCGACGCAGAATCGGGCGACCCCATTGCCCGGTACTTGCCAATACCCGACAGGCGGGCAACGTCTACCGCAAACGATGGCCCGGCTTGCTCCGACATATCCGGGCGATGTTCCGCCTCGTAGCGGGGCGAAAAGAGCATCGTTACCAGGGCAAGCAGCACAGCAACCGCAGAAACCACCAGCGTCTTATGGCGCAACCATCCCACGACACACTTTCTCCTCGTTCTTCCAACCACTACTGCGAGTGTCGAGCAATGCTCCCATCATCATAACACTTTTTCGACGGCTTGTATCGGCTCCTGTACCTGTGACCATCAGCGGTGCTATGATGGGAAGGGATGGGGTGTGCCAGACGTTTTTCCGCTCCTGGGAGCGCGAGCGTCCCACCGGCTACGGGGCGGGCCCGATACCCGCGCTTCCAGGAAGTGCCACCCCTTGGAGACAGATACTATCACTACTGGAAGAAGGGGTCGTGCTGGCGCAGGTAGCGCCACACGCGCAGACTCCGCCCGGTGGCGAGGTCGCCTATCAGATGGGACACATCCAACAGCCAGGCCAATTTATCGGCCAGGGCCAGTACCCACCCTTCGCGGGTGGTTGGGGCCGGCCCAAGCGGGTACATATGGCTTGTAATGGCGCAGCATACCGCGTCGCTCTCGCCTATCTGCGCGGCGTGGTGGGCCGCTATCGCTCCGTGGGTACGCAGCGTGCCCAGACGCGAGTCAATGTCGTGCAAGATAGCCGCACGGACACAGCAGTTCTGGTCGGCGTGGAGCAGCGCAGAAAGCCGATAGGCCACATAGGCCGTGCGCCGCAAGTGGTCATACTTGGGGATGCGGTGGTGTATGTGGGTGCGCGTTTCGAGAACGCGGGGGTGTTGGAGCAAGTCGGCTATCAGCGCCTCGTCGCGCAGGGAGAATCTTTGTCGGCGCGTGCGTCCCTTTTCTGGCACAGGTGGCCCTCCTTTCCGTGGGGGTAGCGTTTCCAACCATCCGGGCCCATCATACCACTGCTGCTACTCGTACGCCAGTACATCACGCACAGAGACGCGGGTTGCCCGCCAGGCCGGTACAAAACTGGCCACCGCCGCCATCACAAACGACAGCACCAACCAGACAATAATACCATCCAGCGAGAAGTCGAAGGAGAGCGGCGCCGAAACGAGCATCATACCAAGCGCGGTACTCAACCCCCTGGCGATGGGCATGGCGAGCAGGGCCCCCAGGCTCCAACTGACAAGCCCGATAATGACGCCTTCCACAATGAATATCTGAAGGATGGAAGTATCGGATGCGCCAATGGCCCGCATAATGCCAATCTCGCGCACACGCTCAATAACGTTGAGCGTCATCATCCCCGCCAGACCCAGGCTCCCCACCACCGCCACCAGCATAGCCATAAACATCAAGCTCGCCGTAATCATAGCGATCATCTGTTTATCTGCCTCGCTCATCTCGGCCATAGATTGGGTTGAACTTACGTCAAGGCTATGCTGCTGGAAATGCTCTTCCAGGCGCTTGGCCGTGGCCAGTTGCTCGGCGATGGTGTGGCCTTCGGTAACGACGCGCAGGTAGCCAGACTGGCCCACCTCGCCCACCAGCCGGCTGTAGTAGTCCAGGTTGGTATAGGCCCAGCGCGCCTCGCCAATACCTTGCATAATACCAACGATGCGCCAGCGCGTCTTTTCATCCTTCACGCGCAGTATCATCTCATCGTCTACCTTGAGGTCGGAGTTTTCGTGGAGCATACCGCTACTGATGACCAGCGCGTTTTCATCGTCGGGTAGAAGCCAGCGCCCTTTCAGGATGATGGGTTGTATCGTCTGGGTATCGGGCGCAATAGCCGATAGTTGCAGGTTGGCGCCTTCGCGGTCGTCTGGTAGTACGTTGCGACTGTCGGGGTTGTCGGTGTGGATGCGCCGTGCCGATGTTTGTACCGTCGCTTCGGCCCGTACAACGCCCGGTACCTGGCGCGCTTCGTATTGTAGCGTTTCAATGCGGTAGTTGCGGTCAAGGTAGACGTTCAGATCGTAGGCGTAGATAGAATCCACAATTTCTTCAATCGTCTGTTCCAGCGAGGCCTTGACGCTAAAAACGGAGATAAAGAACGCGCCGGCCAGGGTGAGCGTGGCCAGCGTGAGCGCGACGCGCCCCTTGCGGCGGAAGGAGTTGCGGAGCGAGAGCAGGAGCGGGCGGGGAAGCCCGCGCACGTGCTGGATGGCGCGGTCTATGAACCCGCTACCATAGCCGCTTGAGCGCCCAATGTTGCTGAGCGCTTCGCGGATGGTGATGCGCGTACCGGAGTAGATGGGGATAAGGGCCGCCACAATGGGCACGAGCAGACCAATGGCGACCTGTAGGGCGACGACATAGGCCGGGGCTTGCGCATTGGCAATGTCGAAGTTGAGAAAGGCGCTCAGGTATGCGCTGAAGACGCCGGTTGCGGCCTGGGCCAACGGTATGGCGGGTACCAGGGCCAGCAAACCAAAGCAGAGGACGAGCACAATGTAGATGGTCATAATCTGGGTAGCGCGGGCCCCTACCGCTTTCATCATACCAATTTGCTTGATTTGCTGCGCCAGTAGCGCCGAAATAGTGTTGGTCACAAGAAAGCCGCTTAGCAGGATAGCAAACAGGCCGAGCAAGCCCATCAGCGAGGTGATAGCCGAAATGATAAACTCGGTGGGGGGGCGGTCTGGTTCGGGTACTTTGGGGAAGGAGGGATCAAGCCCGGCCTTGCGTATCTTGTCGTAAACCTCGCGGGCGACAACTTTGTTATGTTCCTGGTTGCTGGCGTCGCCCGCCACGCGCAGCAGCATGGAGCTATAGCTACGCGGTTCGCCAAGCCATACCATCGTGTCGAAGGTGACATAGCCGTAGTGCATGCTCAGGAAGGGGGTCGGCCATTCGCTCACATCATGCACCACGCCGCGATGGTCAGTTCGCGCTGCTTGCCGTCGGGCCGCTCAATAACAATGGTATCGCCTATCTGCTGGTCGAGCAACGGCATACCCGACCGCTCTAGCAGGATTTCGCGCTTGCCGGGCGGCCAGGTGCCCGCCTCGCGGCGTATCTTGTTGACCCGCATATCGTCAAAGTCGTTGATGGCGGTAATCTGCATGCTCTTCCAGTCGTCGCCCACGCGGATGCGTACATTGAAGGGGCGGCGCCCCTCGGCGTCCGCAACCTCGTCCATACTGCGGACTACTTCGACCAGATCCTGGCTAAAGCCCTGGTCGTTGGAGGGGCGAAAGTCCATGGTCATGTCTTCGTTGTAGCTAATCGCGCCGCCAGTGGAGATGGTGGCGTGGGCCGGGTTGGTGCGCAGGTAGCCCTGCTGCATTTCGCGCAGCAGCACGGCCTGGGAACCGGCAATCATTCCGACGGCAAAGACGCCAATGAAGATGGAGAGGACAACCAGCAGGGTGCGTACCTTGTTGCTCCACAGGTCGCCAAGAACTTTTTTCCAGCGTGGTGCAACCAGCGTTTCTGGGGAGAGGTCGAAGAGGTGTTCCTCGCCAGCGGTGTGGCGGGGGGGGGGGGGGGGGGGGGGGGGGGGTG
>DAOTUK010000289.1:0-26680 GCA_034437375.1 Chloroflexaceae bacterium
TGGCGTCGGCGGGTTTCGCGTCGGCGGGTTTGGCGTCGGCGGGCTTGGCGTCGGCGGGTTTGGCGTCGGCGGGTTTCGCGTCGGCGGGTTTCGCGTCGGCGGGTTTCGCGTCGGCGGGTTTCGCGTCGGCGGGGGTGGATGGTTTCGCGGCCGGTTGTTCCGGGGGTGTCTTAGGGGTTGGTTTTCTCGTTTTCTTTGGTTTCCTGGGCATATTTTCTTCTTACTCCTCTGTATATGCTATCGCTTCAAGCGTCAGTGCTTCCTGCGTGATGGTATCAAAACAGGGTGTAGATGAGTCATAAAATTGTTCTGATATGCAACTGGTATTATGGGTCAGATTGTACCGCAAAGGCCCAGAGATTGCCAATGTGCGCTTGCGCATAACTGTTCACAAGGAACCGGATGCTGTCTGGGAGCGCGGACATGCTGCCCGCCCCGGAGCGAGCGAGACGCCCGCGCTCCCAGGCTTGTCTCCCCAACGATGAACATGTGCGCTTGCGCATAGGCTATGGAAGCATACGAGAAACCTCCGGTGCTTCTCTCCCCTCGGTCGGGAGGATACCTGGTTCAGGATCAGGTTGTGAGTTCTGGTTGGGTATTGAACAGGAGTTTTTGAAACACGCTTTCTCGCTCGTCTGGCAGGGTGGCGTTGACTTGCTCTTCCAGGTGCCAGAGCTCTTCGGTATTGCCAAAGGTTTGCAATTGTTGGCGTTCGGTGTTGGTAATGGCGCGGCCCAGGAGCCGTTGCAAGCGCTCGGTCATTTCCTGGAGCGCCAGTACGAAGCGGGGACGCATGGTTGTTTCGGCGAGTTTTTGGGCCAGTTCTTCGGGAGTTTCGGCACAGTAGACGTTCATGCCCAGATTTTCCAGCATGGTCAGGGTACCGCAACTGCGGAACAGGTTGCGCTCGTGGGTGTTGAGGGGCCGTTGCAGGTGTTCTTCGGCATCTGATTCCAGGGCCTCGCGGGCCCGGCGGTAAAGTTCTGCGTAGTGACCGGTCATGGTTCTTCCCCCTTTACCACTGCAACGGCCAGACCGTCGTAGCCTTTAGTACCGGCCATAGGAACGATGGTGGCGGTCAGGCGCGGGTCGGCGGCCAGAGCAGCATTAAAGTGTTGTATTCCGCTGGTGTTGGCGTTGGTCGGGTTGGGGTCGAGAATATCGCCCTGAAGGACGGCGTTGTCGGCAATGATGAGCGAGCCGGGGCGGGTGAGCGGGAGTATCTGGGACAGGTATTCGGTATACTGCGATTTGTCGCCAGAGTCCATAAACACCATATCAAACGGTGGGTGTGCTTGCTGGCGCAGCCGGGTCAACGTTTCGAGCGCGTCGCCCAGGTAAAGTTGGACGCGATCTTGCACGCCGGCGTGGGCGATAGCGGCGCGGGCGGTTTCAATGCAGTGTGGGTTGTTATCTATGGTTATCAGGGTACCGTCGGGGGGCAGAGCGCGGGCCATCCAGATGGCGCTATAGCCTGCGAGTGTGCCTATTTCAAGGATGGTACGGGCGCGACTGAGCAGGGCGAAGAGGTAGAGTAGTTTGCCCTGGTTGGGGGAGATCTGGATGGTGGGCAGGCCGGCCTGTTGGGCCGCTTGCAACGTGTGTTGCTGGCTTTCTTCGGGCGTGTTAAAAAGCTCGTTGATATAGTGTTCGACGGCGGTAAAAAGCTCCTGGTTCATAGGTTGGCATTTCTCCTTTCGGGGTGGTCCGGGTCACGTCAGTTGATTCAGTAGATTGGCAAACAGCGCCGCCAGACCGGGATGGGTCGCGGCTCGCTGGTTCCAGAAGTTGAGCGCCCACGGGTTGGCGAGAATGAGTTGTTGGAGCATGTAGCCGCGTTGGGCCGCGGGCGCAAGCGTTTGTCGCCAGGCCTGATTGAAGTGGTGCAGGGGGGCATCGTCGTTGGTCTGGAGGGCGGCAATGGCGGCGTGGGCGGCCAGGCGAGCGCTTGTCAGGGCCGGGGCGATGCCGGCACCGGTGGCGGGGTTGATGAAGGCGCCGGCGTCTCCTATGAGCAGTGCGCCGGGGGAGGTGCGCGGGAAGGGGGTATGGCTATTGCAGTTGAGTATCCAGCTTTGCGGGTCTTCCAGAGTGGGGGCGGGGCCAAGCCATGCGCGGGTGTGGGGGTGGTCGAGGAAGGCTTGCAGCAAGACGGGCAGGGGGGCGGGCAGTTTTTTGCTTCGCGGTATGGTTGTCCAGAGGCCGATGTTTACGCGGTTGGGCCCGATGGGGAAGATCCAGGCGTAGCCGGGCAACAGCGGTTGCAGAAAGTGCATGTGGATGGTGTGATTCTGGTTGGTGGGGGTGTTGGCATAGGCGCGTAGCCCGATGGCGCGGTAGGCCGGGCTATAGGTGTGGCCGTGCAGATGGGCCGCTATGGTGGAGTAGGCGCCATCGGCGGCGATGGTGAGGGCGGCGCGGTATTCGCGGGTCTGGCCGTTGGTCTGGGCGACGACGCCCTGCACCCGGTTGTTTTCCAGCAGGGGGCGGGTGACGTGGGCCTGCTGGTAGTGGGCGCCGCTGGCCAGCGCATGCTCGTAGAGCAGCGTATCGAATTGGGCGCGGGGGGCGGTAAAGCCCTGGTGGTGCTGTGGGCAGGGGGGTATCGTGGCGACGTTGTGGTTGGGGGCTATGCTGTGGATATGGTAGGTTGGATAGAATGCGGCCTGTGCTATCCGCTCCCCCAGGCCAAGGGTTTTCAATTCCTGGATAGCGTGGGTGCTGATACCGTCGCCGCAGGGTTTGGGGCGCGGGAAGGTGGCATGGTCAAGCAGCAGCACATCGCGCCCGGCGCGGGCCAGGTGGGTGGCTGCGGCACTGCCGGCGGGGCCGGCTCCGACAATGATGATTTCTCGCATAGCTCTTTTTTACCTATCGTTGTTGGACTTCGGTACTAGCATCGGTAGTATATCTTGTGTGGTTTCTATTATACGTTCTGGTACTGGTTTGTCCAGTGGTTGGTTGGTTTCAGGTCATGTCTGAGAGAAACTCGGTTATGTAGGTGTTTACAAGGTCGGGTTGTTCCTGCTGTATCCAGTGGGCGCTGTCGGGGAGGTAGTGGGTACGCAGGTCGGGAACAAATTTGTTGGTTTTGACGCTCAATTCTTTGCCCAGGAATGGGTCTTGCTCGCCCCACAGTAGCATGGTTGGGACGGGAACGTGTTTCTGTGGGCCAAAGAATGTGCCAACGTTGCCGCCCAGACTGATAAAGGCGCGGTACCAGTTGATTGCGGCGGCCAGGGCGCCCGGTTTGCGGAGCGCATCTTTGTAGGCCTGGATGTCGGCGTCGCTGAAGGTGTCGGGACGGGCGGTTGATGTGCGCAACATGGTTTCCAGCGCCGCAAAGTTGTTGGCGCGGATATAGAGTTCGGGCAGGAAGGGTACCTGGAAGAGGGAGAGGTAGGTACTGCGCAGCATCTGGCGGGGGTTGGTATGGATGGCGTCAGCAAAGAGGACGGGGTGGGGCGTGTTCATAATAATGAGGCGTTTGACGCGGTGGGGGTGGTAGATGCCAAGGTACCAGGCCAGCATGCCGCCCCAGTTGTGGCCAACGATAACGGCTTGCTGGTGGCCCAGGGTGTCGAGCAGGTGGAGCATATCGGCCATCAGCGTGGTGATAGTGTAGTCCCAGATAAAGGGGGGCTTTGCGGTTTCGTTGTAGCCGCGCAGGTCGGGGGCGACCAGGGTATAGCGCGAGTGCAGGGCGGCCAGTTGGTGGCGCCAACTGTACCAGTACTCTGGGAATCCGTGCAGCAAGAGCAACACAGTGTCCGGGTTGGTACCGGCCTGGACATAGTGCATGCGAATGCCGTTTATTGTGTTGTAATGGTGTTCCAGGTGCTCCAGAGCGTGGTGCGCCTGGGGTGCTGGTGCTGGTTCCATAGTCGGGTTCCTGCCCTGTCTTTTCTGCTGATGGGAAGATACATTATACCTGACATTGGGTGGGGGGGCAAGGGGCGGCAGGGGTGTGCAGGGCGATTGCAACGTCTTACGTCAACGAGAACACCTGGGGAGATTGAGGGACTGGGGCCCTCAAAACCACCTTATTCCTGGGGGTGTGGCGCGGCTTCGCCGCGCCACACCCCCATATTTCGCGCTGAAGGCGCAAACCAACGGTTGCGAATACGGAAAAGCCGTCGTCTGTCGTCGCCAGAGCGACGTTGCAACCGCCCCCCCGCTATTCGAGATAATCGCGCAGGTGCAAGCCTATGTCGGGTTGGCGCAGCCGCCGCAGGGCCTCGGCCTCTATCTGGCGGGCCCGCTCGCGGGTCATACCAAGCGCCTTGCCAACCTCTTCCAGCGTGCGGCGCTGTCCATCCAGCAGGCCATAACGCAAGTCTATAATGCGCCGCTCGCGCTCGCTCAAGTGGTTAAGCGCCTGGGCCAGGTCGTTGCGGAGCATCTGCTGCGAGGCAAATTCGGTAGGGCCGGCCAACTCGCTATCTTGCAGAAAATCGCCCAGGGTATGCTCGTTATCGTCGCCCACTGGCGTTTCAAGCGAGATAGGCCGGCGGGCCGCATCCATCACCCGCCGCACGCGCTCAATCGTCAACCCCAGTACCACTGCGATTTCTTCCGGGGTCGGTTGACGCTCCAGCGATTGCGAGAGGCGTTCGGCTGTACGCCGCACCTGCCCCACCGATTCGCTCATATGCACCGGCAAGCGTATCGTGCGCCCCTGCTCGGCAATGGCGCGGGTAACGGCCTGGCGTATCCACCAGGTTGCATAGGTTGAGAAGCGATTGCCCTTGCGATAGTCAAACTTCTCGACGGCCCGCATCAGGCCAATATTACCTTCCTGGATAAGGTCAAGCAGCGTCAGACCGCGCCCAATATACTTCTTGGCAATGCTCACCACCAGACGCAGATTCGCCTGGATCAGGTGCCGCCGCGCCTCGTTGCCGCTCTCAATATCTTCATCCAGCGCACTGATGAGATGGGAGGGTGTTTCGCCCGACTGCAACCGCTTACTGGCCGCGTCGCCGCGCTCCATCCGTTCGGCAAGCTCTACCTCTTCGGCGGCCGTCAGCAGCGAAACCCGCCCTATTTCCTGCAAATAGTGCTGCACAGCATCTATGATTGGCGCTTCGCAGGTTGCTTCCAGGTCGGCTCCCAGGCTCAGATCGTCTTCCGCCTCATGAACCAACGCCTCAACCTCATTCAGTTGTTCCGCCCCCGGCTCATAACCAGACATGTTTAGCTCCCATGCAGTTAGTGTATGATTGTGCATACGTGTGTCCCTGCTGCTATCGTTTTTCTGGTGAATAGAACACAGCGCGGCTCCTCCCTTCCAGGAAGAGCCGCGCCCTCAATATATCGTCCTTGTTGCCACTCGACAAACTCATGGTCAAGTGCGAACCCTGTTTGTTCATTGGGAGGGTGCGACACACCATGCCCCCTTGCGAGGCAGGCACCACACGGTAAAGTATATCGTTCTTGACGCAGTTTGTCAATAGTTTTGCTTACCATAATGCACCCGATTTCAAGAAAATTTTTACCGCATCGTACTTGTTTGAACGAGCAAGACACCCATTCTTGCAATAGGACTTTTGGGTTATCCTGGGGGACACGCTTCACACCCGCTCATATAGAGCAACCCTGATTGTGTGGTAACCTCTAAGCGCGGTCATCGTGCCTGCCCCGAAACAGGCGTGACGCCTGCGCTCCCAGGTATTGCTGTACCAATCACGGAGGATTGTCCTCGCTTCATGCCTCCCCCGTCACTGGTGTGATACCAGACCCACTGTTCGTATCATACCATAGGGGGGGCAGCATCCGCGGCTCTGCCCCCCCCCGACCAGCAATACCCCGCCGCCACCATTGGTATCACGCATGTGCATCGTAGCCACGAACCGTGTATAATACCCAATACGCGGCGTATTATGAAAGCCATAGCCAGACAGAGGGTTGCCATGAAGAAACACCCCAATCTCTACTTAATCGGGTTGACAGGCAATATAGCGTGTGGAAAAAGCACGGTTGTCTCGATGCTTGAGGAACTGGGGGCCCACGCCATTGACGCCGACCAGGTGACCCACCAGGTACAGGAGCCGGGTACCCCCACCTATCAACAAATCGTTGACAACTTTGGCGAAGACATACTCACAGCCCCCGGCGGCCCCATAGATCGCCAGAAACTTGGGGCCCTGGTGTTTGGCGACGCGGCCAAGCTCCAACGGCTAGAACATATTGTCCACCCCGCCGTGCATGCCCGCATTGTCGTCTGGCTATCTAAGATTGGCTGGAATGGCGAGAGCCGCCGCAAGATAACCAGCGATTTGCCACGGCATATCGCGGTGATTGATGCTATCAAGCTACTTGAAGCCGGCTGGCGTTACCACTGCGACGCCATATGGGTTGTAGCCTGCTCGCAGGCGAAGCAAATGGAGCGCTTGACGCAGACGCGCGGTATGCGCCTGGATGAAGCCAACCGGCGCATTGCATCGCAACCAACCCAGGAGAGCCGCATTACCCAGGCCGACGTGGTGATTGATGCCTCTGGCACGCCTGAAGAGACGCGGGCCCAGGTGGAACAGGCCTGGGAAGCGATACGCGCCCGGTAAGGGAGCGCCGCCCGCCTCTTCGCCGCTCCCCTGCTCCCGCCGCCCGCCTCCCGCCTCTCCCCTGCTCCCGCCGCCCGCCTCTTCGCCTCTTCGCCTCTCGCCTATCGCTCTACCCGCGGCAAATACACCCGCGGCGACCACGCCACCAGCACCCGCGGCTCCGACACATCGCCTGCCGCATCCCGAAAACGCACCACCAGCCGGCGCGGTACATCCTCGCGCCACACGTGGAAGAGATAGGGTCGCACTTCCGCCCACTCCGCGTCGCGGAAATCGTCCCACTGGCTCACCTGCATCACCACCGGCGTATGCACATCTGTTACCGAAATCGCTACCGTCGCCCCCACATCATCACTGGCAACCAAAGCCACAGCCCCCCGCGGCGGCAGGCTCAAGCTCACCGTCTGCGTCACGGTCTGGCGATTACTGGCGCGGTCAAAGTAGCGCACCGCCAGCGTATGCTCCCCCTCCACCGGCGGCAAATTCCAGTCTACCTGCTCTGCATAGGGCTGCGGATCATCAAACACCCCATCCAGACCCGGCTGCATTGCCACAATCACCCCGCCCGCGTCGCTGGCATTCGTATCCAGCGTTACCGCTGTCTGGCGCAGGCCCGTTTCGCCGGTCGTGAGCGCATCCCGACTATTGGCCAGCGCCACAATATCGCGCTCTGGCAACACCTGCCCGAAAATAGCCAGATCATCCACCAGGATACCGCTCTGCGTGCCCTTGTCGTTAAAGCGCCCGATATTCAAGACCGGCCCGATGTCCAGCGGCAGCGTGATACCGCGGGTCGCGGCGACCTTGCTCCCATTGATATAGAGCGCCTTGCTCCCGCTGGCCACCTCCCACGTGAGCGCCATATGATGCCAGCCGGGGTAGAGCGTGTCGGGGGTTGTGAGATCGTCGCGGCCCGCCGCCCCATTAGCCGCTGTTGTCCAGAAATTCCAGCGCGGGCCCCCATCATCCGCGCCCCCCTCGCGCCGCAGGGCAAAGGTACCGGGGTAGCCCCCCTCGCTATTGTAGGGCGACGCGCTGGCCGCCAGCACATAATGCCGCCCGATACTATTCTGCGGGTACGCCTCTGGCACCTGCACCCACACGCTCAACGTTCCCACGTCGGGGGTAACATTCCCCGCCGTCGGATAGGCTACCCCGCTCTCCCCGCTCAGGTGTAGCGCCCGGTCGTAGCGGCCCGCCGCAAACGAGGCCACCCCGCGCTGTACCGGCTGGCCCTGTCCCACGGTCTGCAACAGGTGCCCATCGAAGTGGGCCGCCAGCAAGAGGTCGTCCGGCGGATTGACCGCAACCGTCCCCAGGGGCGGCGTCTCATCCACCACCGCCGCCGACTGGAGCCGCCCATCTTCCGGGTGTACGTGGTCGGGTGGCGTAAAATCATACGTGCCATAGAGGTCGCTATGCCAGAGCCAGCCCCTATCCTCGCACGCCGCATACTCTGCGCACGGGTCGGGGCCTTCCCCATGCCACCCGTAGGGGTCAACCTGTCGCCCATAGTGGCGCACCTCAAAATGCAGATGCGGCGTGCCATAGGAAAAGCCGGTCTTGCCGCTGGTGCCCATCACCTCGCCACCCTCAACCCATACGCCTTGCGAACTATTCACCACATTGCGAAACTTTGGTGCAAAGCTGTTCAGGTGCCAGTAGACCGTTTCATAGCCGCCAGCGTGCAATATCACAATGCCCTTGCCGTGGCTATCAATGCGGGCATAGCCAATACCCGGCGCAGCGGCCAGAATAGGCGAACCGATAGGATTATCGGGGAATACATAGTCATGCCCATCGTGCCCGTTATACTGCACCTCGGACGAGCCGGCATAGGTCACTACCACGCTATTGCCATCGCTGCCGCTATCTACGGTCGGGTAGGCGTGGTCAAAGTAGGCCAGGTGGACTACGCGCACGCCCATGGGCCAGGGAGATTGCAAAAAGCCGCTGGTCGGTATCTCTAACACCTTCCCCGACGGGTCGGTCGGCGCTATCTCTGGCAACTCGTTGTCGAAATAGTCCTGGAACACCTGCCCGAAGCGGTCGTTCAGCGCATACCATTCCGCACGGGTGCGCTCGTGCGCCAGAAAGCGCTGTACGGCCACGCCCTCCGGAGCCTGGTCAAGCGTCAATGTCACCGACGCATCGTCGGCAAAGTGCAGCGTGGGTGGCGTATCGTAGGGCCCATAGCCGGCCCGCAATTCCCGACTGGACCAGGCAATCTGGGCCGCAAAGCCCGCGGGCCCGTGGGGCCCATAGGGTTGGCGCAGCACCGCGTCCGGCGGGTTCGGGTCGCTCAACAGGTTGCTAGTCGTCTCCAACAGCGCCAGATGCAGGTAGGGACTGATGCCGTAGTACAGGCTTTGCCCCTCAATAATCGCCGCGGCCGTCTCGCCACCCTCGCTATAGCCCTTGAGCACGCCGGGCTGCTGCTCTAGAAACGCCTGTACCCCTAACGAGGTATGCGGCGTGGGGGGCGGCGAGGTCTGCGCCCCAAAACCGGCCCGCACACGAGCAGCCGGCCCGTCCCCCAGGGAGAGGGCCACCACGACCACGACCAGCACCAGCAACCGCACCCGCCAACCACGATGGCTCATAGGCTTCAACCACTCACGTACAGACAAGACAATCGTTTCTTGATTTTACCACAATTTCAAGCTAGAAGGCGGGGGGTGTTGACAATTTATACCATGTTCGGTTGATTACTTTTCTTTGTTCCGGCATAGTGTACATTCGCAGCACCTATCCTCGCCTCACGCATCACCCGTCACGGGTGTTACCCCACCCCGCCCCGCTGTAAGCAAATCGTCATCCTTGAACATAGGCCACGCGCCTACCCCATGCTACGCTAGAAAGACAACGGTAGATTTCACCCACAAAGTAAAGAGGCAAAACCTATGGAAGCAATAGAAGAGATAATACAAACTGCACCCGTCGAAATACCCAGAACCAATGGACGCGACACCATCCACATAGACTTGCCCGCATGCACGCGCTACCTGAATATCCTTGACGCCTGTATCACCGAATTGCTCGAACAGGTAGATACTATGCCCGATCCGGGCGTTACCATAAATGACATTCGCGTCGCAGCCCAGGAAGCCTGTATGAACATCATTGACCACGCCTACACCATGGAAGCCACGGGACGCATAGGTATTACTCTGATCTTAGACCAGACATCGCAACACCTCATTATGGAACTGCGCGACACCGGCTACTCCTTCGATTTCGACATTAGCAATTTCTCGGTCAAAAATATGGAGACGGTGAACGAAGATGAAGTGGGGCTCTTTCTGCTCTATATGCTGATGGATGAAGTAATCTATGTCCCGCAGCGGGGCAATAACTTCTGGCGCTTGCGCAAACACCTCTCCTAGCCGCCGTCCCCCCCTACCGACGCCCATACCGCCACCCGCTCTAGCTCGCCCATCAGGCGGCGCGTCTCGCGTAGCGCTACGACTACCCGCTGGTAGTGCCGCACATCGTCGCCGCACAGCAGACACCCCCGCCGCGCCTTCAACCACGCTTGCAGTGGCGCATAGCTCCCAACCCGCATAGCCCAATCTTCTGGCGCAACCCCCACCACCGCGCCCTGCTCGCTGAATACTACGCGGCCCGGATGTTCCCCCGCCGGCGGCACATACGCCACCCGCTCAACCCGCGCGGTCTCCGCCATCTCCACCCATACCCCCTGCGCCGCCGGGTCGCATAGCAGCGCCGCGCCACCCGCGCCGCCCACGCCGCCCACGCCCGGCAAGCGTAGCATATGCACATCTACCAGCGCCGCCCCCACCGCGGCCAGCGTCCCCAGAACGGCCCTATTCCGCGGCAGAAACACCCGCGGAAAATCTATACGCAACGCCTCAGCATAGCGCCGCCGGTAGACGGGGTGGTGCAACAGTGCATACAGCATGTGCAACACATCTTCCGGCCCCATCGTCTGCTGCAAATCGCCCCGCCCCTGCGGCAACAGGCGCAACCCGCAGCGCTCTTCAATCAGCGCGGCCCCCTCCGCCGAAATATTGGCCACCCGCTCGCCATCCTCATACCGATAGAGGGGGATGAGATAGGCTCCCTCGCGCGTTTTGATAGACACCGCGCACGCCTCGGTCAGGCAGTCGGTGCAGAAGACGTGGGCAAACCCGCTGGCATCCTGCTGCCGACATACCAGCAACGCCAGATTATCGCCCGCCAGCATATGCCGCATCACCCCATACGATGGGCGGCTCACCAGGTCGGGGGCATAGTAGAGCCAGCGCACATCAAAGGGGCGATAGAGGCAACGCCGCACCGCAGCGGGGTCAAACTGTGTCCGCTCGCGCCGCCGCAATATGGGGTAGCTAGAGCTGTCTTCCACGCGATAGGCGGCCCGAAAGGCCGGCGACAAGCCTTCGCTGCTATAGAAGGCCTGCATACGCGCCGTCAACGCCTCGCGTTCCAACGCGACAAACAGCCGGTCTCTATCCGTTTTCAACGCGCCCTGGCAGGTGGTAAAGAGATTGGTCACCCCCGGCGCGGCCGCATACTCCGCCCCGCCGCGCTCATCTCCGCCCCCGCGCGGCACAAAGAAAAAGTGCGCGGCCCGCGGTTCAAGCGCCACCCATGGCGTGCTGCTGCTATCGCTCGCTTGCAACGTCGCATACTTCTCGGCCCGCTTGCCCCACAACGACGCATACCACACCCGCCCCGCGCTCGCCCCGCCGGGCGACTTCACCAGCAACGCAAGCGCCACCCCCTGGCGTATCGCAAACACATTCTCGTCGCGCCCGCCCCCTGGCGGAGCACCCTCGCCGCGCCGCGCACTCCCGTGCAAATCGAGCAGGTAAAGCGTGTCGAACGTCTCCAACAGCGACTCACGCATGCGGCGGTGGGTCAGGCCGTCCAGGTAGGTATTGTTAATAACAAAGGCGAGAATGCCCGCGCCGGCCCGCTCAATGGCCCACTGCCCAAAGCGCACAAACTTGATACAATCATCGTTCAAGTTCAGTTTCTTTTCGTCCAGGCCGCGTTTGTACTCCTGCAACTGCGCCGTTATCCAGGCCCCCCGATTGAGCCTACCATAGTTTGAAAACGGCGGGTTGCCAAGCACCACCAGCGGCGCTGGCGTGCCCTGCCCCGCCACCGGCAACCCGGATGCCGGGGGACTATCGCCGCCGAGCGCATTGGCCAGCGAGAGGCGCAATGGCGCATCGGCCGCCAGACTGACGCCCTGCTGCGCCAACAACAGCCGCAGCCGGAGGTGGGCTATGGCAAAGGGGGTTGGCAGCACTTCTACCCCCACCAGGCGCGGCCGCAGCGTATCGCGCACGTAGGGGCCCCACCCATCCGCAGCACCCGCGCCCCCGGCCAGCGCCGCGTGGATATGCTGTACCACCCCGCACAAAAATGTTGCCGTGCCCATGGCCGGGTCAAGCAAGGTCACCCGCGCATCTAGTATGCCCCCCGACAGGGCCGGGAAATGCTGGTGCAGCAGAGCGTCTACCGACCGCACGATGTAGGATACCACTGGCTGTGGCGTGTAATAGACCCCCCGCCGCCCCCGCTGTTGGGGATTGTAGGCCGCCAGAAATGTCTCGTAAAAATGTACCAGCGGATCGCCAGAACTCCCCGCGATAGCCTCCTCAAGAGCCTGCGCCAGAATAGCGGTACATTCATCACGCAGAGACACTACTGCGGCGGTCGAGACTGCGTGGGGCCACGCCTCGATAACCGCAACGCGGCGACCAAGCAACCGCTCGGCAAAGCACTGGTACACGACACATTGCGCGTACAGGTCGGCATACTCAGCTATAGAGAGGGGCGGGTATGCCGGCGGGACACCGGGGAAGGGCACAGCTACCGGCGCGTCGAGCGCCTCCGCAATACTTTGGCGCAGGCGATGGGCCACGCCGGCCAGTGCGCGGGCCAACTCGCGGGGAGTACGCGCCGCGGAGATCTGGCCCATCACCCCCGCGTGCGCCGCCAGGCCCGCCAATCGAGCAGCGCCGCCACCCAGATAATTAGCTCGAACATCGCCGACAGCGTACACCAGAAGCAGATGTCGCCAATAATGAAAAGCTGTGTATACAAGAGGTACGCCGAAAAGAGCAAGCCAAGCGAGGAAAGCACCAGTAATACCAGCGGCAAGGCCACCCCCGCCACCCGTTCGCGGTGGAGCGACACCATCCCAAGCACCCCGAGGACGAGATAGCCGCCCACCCCGATAAACGCCACGGGGATACCATTGCCGGGCGGGAGCGTACTCCACGGACTGGCCTGGACAACATCACACCCGCTCCCCCCCACACAGACCAGCGACGCAGACTGCAAGCGGCTCAGCGAGAGGTAGAGCGAATCAAACAAGCCCAACAGCGCCACCAGCGCCACTACCATGCGAGGATAGAGCGAGCGCACAGTACCTATTCAACCCCTTTGGCCGCCAGCGCCGCGTCCACCTTGTCAAACAGAAGCGGAATTTCAACTACCTGGCCATCTACCACAAACGTTGGCGTCGCGGTAATGCCCGCCTGCGCACTGGCCGCCCGGGCCGCCTCAACCGCGCTGGCATACGTTCCGCTTTGCAGACAACTGGTAAAGGTGTCGGCGTCGGCTCCGGCCTGGCTGGCATACTCGGCAAACAAGGTCGGGTCGGGGTTGCTCGCCCATGCGTCCTGATTGGTAAACAGCGCGTCGTGCATCTCCCAGAAATAGCCTTGCTCCCCCGCACACCGCGCCGCCTGCGACGCGACCGGCGCATTGGGATGCATCTGCAAGGGGAAATCGTGAAAGACCAGCCGCACCTTGCCCGTCTCGACATACTCCGCTTTCAGCCGCGCAACCGCGTTGGCGCTGTGGTAGGCACAGGCCGGGCACTGAAAATCAGAATATTCAACCACCGTGACCGGCGCTTCGGGGTCACCCTGGTAATAAAGGCCGTTTGCGGTTGTGCCCGGCGGGTTCTCATTGTCCGGGTCAATAACCGGCGTCGGAATAATGGTATCCTCCACCGGATCGCCTATGCGCGTCTCGCCGCTACTGTCGGTTGTCCGCGATGACGAGGCGGTATCATCGCCCCCCATCACCCCAATAGCCAGCCACGCTACCCCTACCACCACCACAATACCGATGGCCCAGTAGAACATTTGCATCGGCTGCGACGCCGACGGCGCTACTTGGCGCCCCCGCTGGCGAGGAGAATTACTCATCCGTCATTGCTCCGCTTCTTCTTCAGTATGGGTATGTCCATCACAGCGCCCAACCCGCGGCAAATCACAACGCAACACCTGCACCGACTGTGGATCAAACCCCATCCGCTCATAGACCCGCAACGCCTGCGCATTATCCGGGCGCACATCTATTTCAGCAAACACGCACCCCCGCGCATCGGCGCGATGGCACGCATAGTCCAACATCTTGCGCCCGATACCCAGGCTCCGCACATCATCACGCACATACACATCTTCAATATGCGCATAGGGGCCGGCCGCCCACGTCGAAAGGCGATAATTGACCTGCAAACACCCCACCGGCTCGCCCTGCACCTCGGCTACCAGAAACTCGCTAAAGCCAGAGGTGAGCAAGGCGTAGATGAGATCGGTCAACTTCGCCACGTCTGGGGGCGGCACCACGCCCTCTTCAAGGGCCAGCGCCCGCACGAGCGGCGCGAGTATTGGCGCATCCCTCTCCGCCTCTTCCGGCTTACACAGACGCAATAAAAAATCTTCTTCAAACCGCATCAACCACTACCTTTTCAAATCTCCCAGATTGTAAAGAGCGAAAAAGCCACCCCACCCCCGTTTATACCTACCCAGGCTATTGATAATCTTATGATAGCCGATGGGCCTATGCAATCACTATGATAGCAGAAACCCCATTCAGGTGCAATGCCCATTGACACAGGCACGGCGATTGCAAAGTCGCTCTGGCGACGACAGACGACGGATTTTCCGTACTCGCAACCGTTGGTTTGCGCCTTCAGCGAGAAATATGGGGGGTGTGGCGCGGCTTCGCCGCGCCACACCCCCCAGGAAAAGGTGGTTTTGAGGGGCACAGCCCCTCAATCTCCCCAGGTGTTCTCGTTGACGTAAGACTTTGCATGTGCCATGTTGACACAGGCAGTATAATTGAAATACAGGCATCTGTCTTGTTCGCTCTAAAGAACAACGGGTTATGATCAGGGTTTACGATGATAATGCGTAGAGAAAGCAAACGCACACCTACCGGCCACTGGTCGTACTAAGGGAGTCACAATAAACCAATGTCTGCACGCCAGAAGCAATGGTACCTACAACAACCAGCCACCCCGGAATTTACCGAACAACTCGGGCGCGGGGCGATCCTGACGACCTTGCTCCACCAGCGCGGGCAACGCGAGCTTGAACAAGCATACCAGTTTCTCGACGCAACCTATCCCAACGGACTCCACAACCCGCTTCTGATGCATGGCATGGCTCCCGCCACTACCCGTATCGCCCACGCCATCACCAACCAGGAGCCCATCGCCGTCTATGGCGACTTCGACACCGATGGCGTAACGGCTGTAGCCCTGCTCCAACAAGCGATTACCGCCATGGGCGGCAGCATACGCCCCTACATTCCCCACCGCGAAACCGAAGGCTACGGGCTCAACACCGGCGCGATAGACGACCTGGCCGCAGAAGGTACGCGCCTGCTTGTCACAGTAGATTGCGGCATCAGCAACGTGCAAGAAGTCGCCCACGCCAGAAGCCTGGGGCTGGATGTCATCGTTACCGACCACCACACCCCGCCTGCTACTCTCCCCGACGCGCTGGCTATCGTCAACCCGAAACAACCCGCCTGTGCCTACCCCTACCAACAACTGGTCGGAGTGGGTATCGCCTTCAAACTGGTACAGGCGCTTGTCAAACAGGGCCTGCCCACCCACGGGCTACGCGGCCGCGATATGCTCGATCTGGTTGCCCTGGGCACCATAGCCGACCTGGGGCCCCTCGACGGCGAAAACCGCATCCTCGTCAAAGCCGGGCTCGACGCCATCCGCCTCACCCAACGCCCCGGCCTGCAAGCGCTCATCAAAGCCGCCGGCCTGCGTCAGGAACGCATAGACTCTACCGCCATCGCCTTTATGCTGGCCCCCCGTATCAACGCCGCTGGCCGCATCCAGGACGCCAGTCTGGCCTACCACCTGCTGCTGGCGGAGGACTCTACCACCGCCGCCACCCTGGCCGAAGAGCTGAACCAGGCCAACCGCCAGCGCCAGCAACTCACCGAAGAGATGTACCAGGCCGCCCGCGAACACGCCGAACGCGAAAACAAACATACCAACCCCATCGTCCTCCTCCACAACCAGAACTACCGCCAGGGATTGGTCGGGCTTGTGGCCGCAAAACTCGCTGAAGCATGGCACCGCCCGGTGCTAATGATTGAACGCGGCGACGATGAATCGCGTGGCTCGGCCCGCTCGGTCAACGGATTCAACATCATCGAAACTCTCACCATCTGCAAGGATCTCTTTACCCGCTTTGGGGGCCACAGCATGGCCGCTGGCTTTACTATCCCCACCAGTCGCATGGACGAGCTCGAAGAACGCCTGCTCGCCATCGCCACAACCACCATCACCGATACCATGCTCTCCCCGCGGCTCACCCTGGACGCCGACATCCCCCTACACGACATTACCTGGGAGACACTGAGCCAGATACAACAACTCGAACCGTTTGGAAATGGCAATAGCCAGCCAACGCTGTTGAGCCGCAATGTCGAAGCTATAGACATCCAGACCGTCGGCAAACAACACCAACACCTGAAACTCCGTCTACGCGCAAACGGTAGCCGCCCGCTCGACGCCATCGCCTTCCGCCTGGGACACCTGGCCGAACCACTCCGCAAACACCCACACATAGACATCGCCTACACGCTTGAAACAAATGAGTGGCAAGAATACCATTCGCTCCAGCTCAACCTGAAAGATTTTCAACAAGCCGGCAAAGAAATTCACAAAGGGGGTTGACTTTCACCATAGCATAATGCTATAGTAGCTTTCAGAAATATTTGCAACGCCGCCCCACGTTCTCGAATTTTTCCGTTATTTCTGGAGAAAACACAAATGGTGTTCGACACGGCGCTATCTAAAAACACCAGCGTACTGCCCGCACCGTGCCCTGATGTTTTGCCAGTACACGCCCTCGATGGCGAGGTGATCCCGCAGGAACCTCTTTTCCTGCAACGATCTTGAGCGGTATACAAAACATAATATATTCGGAGCGCAAGCTCCCAATGACCGGGGTTTACACCAGACACACTATCTCATTTCACTAAGATTTATATTGAATGCAACGTCACACGACGTATCTATGGTTCCCTTGAGAAAGTACGTGATTAGATAGTACGACATGGTTTATGAAAATGAAGGCACATATTGCACAGGAGTCGGTATCAATGATGGAGCAGTTGCTGGAGGTCGCCCGTACGCAAGGCTTTCTTACCTACAGCGATATTCTGGAAGCCTTCCCGCAACCAGAATTACGAGTAGCAGAAATAGATCAGCTCTACGCTGAACTACAATCTGAGGGTATCAAAGTCGTTGAATCTTCGGCCGAAGTAGATACCAACCAATCAAGCGGCGAAGATGACATGCTCGCCGAGTTTCCGGACTTAACCGATATAGCCCTCGATGATCCCGTACGGATGTATTTACAAGAAATAGGCCAGGTGCCCCTGCTGACGGCCGAACAAGAAGTAGAACTGGCCAAGCAAATGGAAATAGGCGACTTTGCCCAGGAACAGCTAGAACAAGAAGACTATGGCAGCGGCCACGAACGCACCATCCTGGAAGATCAATTCATCGCTGGCTGCGAAGCTCGCCAGCACCTCATCCAAGCCAACCTGCGGCTGGTTGTCTCCATAGCCAAAAAATACACCTCCTATGGCCTCACGATGATGGATCTTGTTCAGGAGGGCAACATCGGGCTTATGCGGGCCGTCGAAAAGTTTGACTATACCAAGGGCCACAAGTTTTCCACCTATGCGACATGGTGGATACGCCAGGCTATTACCCGGGCCATAGCCGACCAGAGCCGCACCATACGCCTGCCGGTACATATGGGCGAAGCTATTAGCCAGGTTAAGCGCACCTCCCACAAGCTCCAACAATCTATGCAACGCGAACCGACCCCCGAAGAGATAGCCGACGCCATGGGCATTAGCCCAAGCAAAGTACGCCGCACGCTCGAAGCCTCTATGCACCCCCTCTCGCTCGAAATGCCCGTCGGGCAAGATGGCGAAGGGCGCATGGGCGACTTTATCGAGGACGACCGCGTCTCGACCCCGGCCGAAGCGGCCGCCGCATCCATGCTGCGCGAGCAAATTGAAGAAGTGCTCCAGAAACTCCCCGAACGCGAACGCAAAATCATCCAACTACGCTATGGACTCAAAGATGGCCGCTACCGCACATTGGAAGAAGTTGGCGTCGAATTTGGTATTACCCGCGAACGTATCCGCCAGATAGAAGCCGTAGCACTCCGCAAACTCCGCCACCCCCATCTCGGCAAAAAACTCCGCGGATACCTGGAATAATCGCCTATCCCATGCCGCCGCACCACCCTTTCCTACACTATTCGCTTAAAAAACATTTGCGCTTTACGTTTTTCAGAGTAGAATAAGGGTAAGGAGGAATTATTGCAGTATCAATACGTGAGCATAAGAAAGGTGCAGGAGTACGCATGACGACGGATCCTGATAGCATTTTGCAGCTAGGTATAGAAGCTGCTAAAGATGGAAACAAGGAAGAAGCCCGAAATCTCTTCCGTCTGCTTACCCGTGAAGACGCTCAGAACACGCAAGCCTGGCTCTGGCTTGCTGGTGTAGCCGAAAGCCAGGAAGAACGACAAGCCGCACTTGAACGGGTAGTAGAACTTGACCCCACAAATGAGATGGCCCTCAAAAGTTTGCAAGCACTGCAAGAGGAAACGGAAGGCCCCCACAGTACCGGCGCGGAATCATCACCGGCAGCCCCCCCCCCACCAGACGAAACCCCCATCCCAGAGCCAGAACCACCTGCGCAAACAAGTCGTGAACGCTACGAAGAAATGGACTTTGAAGACCCCTTTGCAGAACTGGATTCGCTCTCTGATGTCTTTAGCGAAGAGCCCCAGGCTGTCAAACGTGACCCCCCGCCCGGTAGTAGCTCGACCAGTGATAGTAGCAGTAGAAGAGATTCCACTTTTGATCGTTCGTCCTCTTATAGCAAAGGTGACAAGGGGAGTAATATGTCAAAGAAAACTGGAGGCTTGGGATTGGCAGGCGCCGGTAACCCGATACGCATTATTGCCCTGGCGCTATTCAGTCTTGTCTTGATTGTTGTCTTCGTCATCTTCATCTGGCCAGTCCTGTTTGGCGGCAAGAAAGATGTTGCGAATAACCAACCAACCCAACCAGCACCAACCCAACCAGCACCAACCCAACCGGCCGCCCAACCCGGCGGCGACACTGGCGCCCAACCTGGCGGCGATACCGGCGCCCAACCCGGCGGCGACACCGGCGCCCAACCCGGCGGCGACACCGGCGCCCAACCTGGCGGCGATACCGGCGCCCAACCCGGCGGCGATACCGGCGCCCAACCCGGCGGCGACACTGGCACTAACCTGACCCCGCCCACCCCGATGCCAGGGCCAACCGCAACCCCGGAAACCCCCCAGGTTGTACCACCAGAGCAGATTACGGGGAACCCCCCGGCCCAGTCCGCCCCTATTGACACGACAAACGCCAACCCACAACCCATAACACCCAATACCCCACTTGAAAGCAACGGGTGGCTGTATGACTTCAACCAGGGCATCTGCGCCCCATTCTCCTGCGCCGCAGTCTGGAATGGGAACATTGGCACCTACCAACCCCAGGGACGCTTTGTCCATGTGCTGGTTATGGTTGAAAATCGCACCGGCAACCCCCAACCACTCCCGCCCACCTTCCTGGTGCTCAAAGACGCTCAGGGACGCAGCTACAACCCCCTGCCGCAGGTATCGCAAGCCTACGTTATCCCCGGACAGAACGCCGACGTAAGCCACGCTGACCAGATACCGAACGACGGCATAGCGCGGAGTGTGGCGCTTATCTTTGATGTCGCCAACGACGCCAACAACCTGATCCTGTTTGCCCCAAGCAGACCCGACCAGGGCTGGCAAGTTCTCCCGTAATTACAAACGGGAAACGGGAAAGAAAAGAGCGGAGGCACGCTATGCCTCCGCTCCGTCGTTGTGGTCCCCCCCTGGGAGCGCGTACGTCTCGCACGCAGGCGGACACGATGCCCGCGTCTTCCCAGACAATGATTTACGAGCGCGACGTGAGCCTGCTATCGCATCGCCTCACGCCACACCCATCACCATTCAGCGCCCTTCCACCATTTCAAAAAAGCGCGTAAAGAAATTTGGAAAGGTCTTGCGCGTACATTCCGGATGCTTGATAACAATACCCGGCACCCGCAACCCCGGCACCGCAAACGCCATCGCCATACGGTGATCATCGTAGGTTTCAATCGCCGCCGGCGACACCGTGCCCGGATAAATCGTCATACCGTCGGGGTACTCCTCTACCGTCACCCCCAGGCGGCGCAACTCGGTACAGACCGCCTCAATCCGATCGGTTTCTTTCCAGCGAATATGCTCAACATTGCGAATAGTGACCGGCGAATTGGCAAAGGGGGCAATCGCGGCCAACGTCTGCACCGTATCGGACATATCATTCAAATCAACATCCACCCCATGCAACTGGCGCGGGCCCTCCACTTCCAGAAAATCCTTGCCCGCCGTCACCCGACACCCCATAGCGGCCAGCACATCAACAAAATGGGCGTCGCCCTGGGACGAGCCGTGGGATAAATGGTTTACCCGCACCCGCCCGCCCGTAATCGCCGCGGCCGCAAAAAAATACGTTGCATTGGACGCATCCGGCTCAATCATATACCGCTGTGGCTGGTACCGCTGCCCGGCCTGTACCGCAAAGGAGGTGGAACTTCGGCGCGTCACCAGCACCCCAAAATCCTCCATAATGCGGCATGTCATTGAAATATACGAGCGCGAAACCAGATCACCATCAATCTCAAAAACGGTATCTTCCTGGGCATAGGGAGCCACCATTAACAACGCCGAGAGTTGCTGGCTTGTCTGGGTAGCCTTCAAGCGAATATGGCCCCCGCGAAAGCCACTCCCCCGTAGCGTATAGGGCATATAGTAGGGCTTGCCCTCAAACTCAATCGTGATGCCAACATTGCGCAATACGGTCAGCAATTCGCCCATGGGACGCTCACGCATGCGCGGCACACCATCCATACGGTACGCGCCCTGGCCAAGCGCCAGCAAGGCCGTAATAAACCGCGCCGCCGTACCCGCATTCCCCACAAAGAGGTCGGCCTGGGCCGCAGGAATGGGCCCGCCAGTCCCCACCACCTGAAAGGTAGCCGCGTGCTCGTCACTCTCAACCGCAATACCAAGCTGTTGCAAACACGTCGAAAACCAGTGGGTATCCTCGCTAAACAACGCATTTTCAATATGCGAACGCCCCGCCGCCAACGCCGCAATAAGCAACGCACGATTGGTAATACTCTTACTGCCTGGTATCGCCACCGCAGCATCAAGCGTATGGGTCATAGGGATGATTTCAACCGTCATAAACCTGTTCCTACCATAGCTACTATCTCGTCTACAATTTCTGCTACCGAACGATTGGTTGTATCTACGTGGAAGGGCAGACGGGCATAGGCCGGCTGCCGTTCGTGCCACAACGCTAACAAGCGCGCCCGCTTCTGCTCGCTATCGGCATCGTTCAAGAGTGGCCGATCCTGCTTGTGGGAGAGGCGCTGCCACAATTGCTCTGGCGCACAGTCAAGACAGACCACCAGATTGGCAACCGAGAGTACCGCCGCATTGGTCGCATTGACCATCGTGCCCCCGCCGGTCGCTATCACATACCCGTGCCAGCCGGCCAACTCATGGCACAGCGCCGCCTCAAGCCGCCGAAAGAAGGGCTCGCCCTCGGCCGCAAATATCGCGCTAATCGTGCGCCCTTGCCGCTGCTCAATCAACTGATCCATATCTACAAACGCACGCCCAAGCACCCTGGCCAGGTGTTGCCCGACCGTGGATTTACCAGTACCGGCAAACCCGGTCACGACAATATTGTTCATGCCGTCCCCCTCACTCATACCCAAACCGCCAGGGCCGGTTATCCATAGGCAATTCTTCGACCCGCCCGCGCCGCAACGCCGCTACTCGCGGCCGCATTTCGTCCAGGCGGTCGCCCCCCACCTTTTCCAGCAGGGCCTCGGCCAGCACAAAGGCTACCATCGCCTCGCCAACTACCGCGGCCCGCGGCACGGCGCAAAAATCTGAGCGCTCATACACCGTTCCGGAGGGCTCACCGCTTGCCAGATCAACTGATTGCATGGGGGTCAAGGTGGTGCTGATGGGCTTCATTGCGGCCCGCACGACCACCGGCATACCCGTGGTGATGCCCCCCTCAAAGCCGCCGGCGCGGTTGCTGGCCCGCGTTATCACCCCGTCGGGCCCCACTACCATTTCGTCATGCACCTGGGTGCCATACCGGGTGGCTTGCGCAAACGCGGCGCCAATCTCTGCTCCCTTGATGGCCGGTATCGAACAGACGGCCCCCACAAGCCGCGCCTCAAGCCGCCGATCCCATTGCACATAGGAGCCCAACCCCGGCGGCACCCCAAGCGCCACCACCTCAATAATCCCCCCCACCGTATCGCGGGCCTGCATACAATCGTAGATGTGCTGGCGCATCGCGGCGGCCACCTCTGGCAGAGGACAGCGCGTGCCATGCTCGTCGGCTTCGGCCGCGGCAAACCGTGCGGCATAGGCCATATCGTCCGGCAGCGTGGCAGCCACGCTCCCGATGGCCGTAACATAGCTTCCGATAGTTATATCAAATTCCCGCAAGAGATGCTTGCACAGTGCGCCAACCGCAACCCGTGCGGCCGTCTCGCGGGCACTCGAACGCTCCAACGAGAGGCGCATATCACGATAGCCATACTTGAGAGCGCCGGTAAGGTCGGCGTGGCCGGGGCGCGGCACCGTGAGCGGCGGAATATCTTTTGTGGCCCAGTTCTTCCAATCCTTATTCTGAATGGTCATCGCAATCGGCGCGCCCGTGGTATAGCCGCCCATCACGCCGGCCGTGAACCGCACCGTATCCTGCTCAATGCGCATGCGCCCACCCGCGCCATAGGCCTTCTGGCGGCGGGCCATATCGGGCAACACATCATCCGACGAGAGCGGCAACCCCGCCGGGCACCCCTCCAGAATAGCCGTGAGCTCGGGCCCGTGCGACTCTCCCGCCGTCAAAAATCGTAGCATAGCCTGATTATCCTATCTCGTTTCTAGCCGGATACCCCTTCAATTGGTACCGATAATTGCGCCAATAATATCGTCAAGCGTCACGTGCCGCAACCCATTCCAGAGCAGCACCCCACCGATAACCCCGGCAAATATTACCATCATGACATGCTTTCTTGACAAATGCAACTCCTCCTCGCCTCACGCCTCCCCGCCTCCCGACGGCTCCGGGGCGGGCACGATGCCCGCGCTCCCAGGCGCTTTGCGCTTCGTCGCTTCGCCGCTTCACGCCTCACACCCATACTGCTCAATATGGCGTTGCTCAGCCGGCCCCACCTCACACAGCGCATACACCTGCTGATTCAGCGCATATTCCAGATGCTCAATCTCGGCAGTATACCACCGATGCTGCGCTTGCTGTTGCTCCAACCAGGCCGCCCACTCCTCACGCGCTGGCCCCGCCAGTGTCCCCCCCCACCGCGCCACCACATCACCCAGGCGCTCAATGTCCATAGTCCACCAGGCCCGCACGGCCCGCCCCGACCGAGCGCCGGGCGGGGCCAGGTGGGTCATGATATAGCCCTGGGCAGCACAACGCAACCGCTGGCGGGCCTGCACCTGCGCCCGCATGCGGCGGGCCAGCGTCGCCAGCGCGGCCCGCTGGTCTGGCGGCGCATCTGGCACGGGGAAACGCGACAGTCCGGCCGGCTGCACCTCATAGTAGCCGCACGCCTTGGCGGAAAAGGTCTGGCGAGAATAGTATGCACACACGCGCGAATGCAGCACACCAAGCAGGTACCATCCGCTGGCGACATCAACAAGCGGCAACACATACGCGGTATTGGTTGCATACAGCGCGGCCGGCGCCAGCGAAAAGGCCGGCGAGCGCGTTACCTTGTTTGATTGTAAATGCGGCTCTTCAAACACGTGCTGGTAGGTCAACGCACTTTGCAACTCATACCACTGGTAGCCCGCCCCACTACGCCCCGGCCAGGGACGCGAGCTATGCCACTGGCGCGGGCGCGGCTCTAGCGCGTCGCGGAAACGCGATAGCCACCCCTTCACCGCCGGATACGCTTCAATATTAACGCCACGCGGGGTACAGATAAGCCAGTGCTGCGTATCGTCGCGGAAGCACCAGGGGTACAAATCTTCGCCCCGCAATACCGGCTTGAGCAGGTCGGCGCTGGCCGGGTCGGCTTGCACCAGACTATCGCGCACAGCACGGTCTATCACAAAGGCACGATTACACCCCGTCGTCACCCCCCGACAGATGGGCCCGCCAAGCATATCGCCCAGTGGCCGCGCCCCGCCCCACCCCTCGAAGAGATGCCGCAACGCCGGGCGGGGAAAGATCCACGCCGCGTCGCCGGTGGGCACGGGTGCGGTAGCAGGCGGTTGGTCGGGCAAGGGAGGCATACGGCGCAGCACGACCCGACCCTGGGGCGGGGGCGGGGGCGGTTCCTTCGCCAGGGTCATAATCACCGGATACGTAATGGTATGGCGAAACATCCGCTGGTCGGTCACATCAACTAGCTCAAGCAGGGTAGCCTGGGAGGTAATAGACCGGCGCAAAGGCGCACCGGAACGCAACTTGCGAAATGTGCCAGAGGTAATATAGCTCAACCGCCCGCCGCGCCGCAGCAGGCGCAACCCCAGGGCGACAAAGTATGCCGACAGGTCGGCGCTCCCGTGGTACACGTCGGGGAAGGCGCGGGCCAGGGCCGGCTTGCGCGCGGCAAACGCCTCTTGCCGCAGGTAGGGCGGGTTGCCAAGCACCGCACTGAATCCGGCCGGAGCCGCCCCCATCACCGCAGGAAAGGCGCTGTGCCAATCAAAGCCGACCAGCGCGTCGCCCGGACACAGCCGGTGGTCTAGCCACGACAGGGACATATCGCGCGGTGCGGTGGCAAGCCAGAAGGAGAGGCGGGCAATATCTAGCGCCAGCGGATGTATTTCTACCCCATAGATACACGATTGCGCCACGCGACAACGCCAGGCGGCTATATCTTCGGCACGGTAGGGGCCCGGCCCCTGCAACTGTTCCAGCAGAAAGTGCGCCACATATGCGGTGGATTCTAGCAGAAAGACGCCGCTCCCCAGAGCCGGGTCCAGCACGCTGGTTCTTAATACCGCCTCAACCCTGGCCCCCTCGTCGTTCAGACCGGCCACGGCCGCTTGCAACAGCGGGGCCAGCGTCTGCGCCACCATAGGACGGACAACCGCATCGGGGGTATAGAAACTACCGGTGGCACGGCGGGTGCCGCGGTTGGCCACCAGCACCACATCCCACCCCGCCGCGGTATCATCCAACGCCAGATGGTAGCCAAGCAAATACTCGTACAAGCACCCCAGAAAGCGCCCATCGTCCTGGTGACGGGCTATAGCCTCCACGTCCGCCTGCGCCAGACAATCCAGCGCCTGGTGCAGATAGTGTGGCGCTATCGGGTTATGGGCCAGCAACGGCAGGCGGGCCGCATCGAAAAGCCCCCCACCCCCGCCCGGCGAGCAACCGTCTGGCGCGTTGGGTGGGGCCGCGGGTAGGCCCCCCCGCGCCCGCCCACACTCCCCCACAAGCAGACGATAGAGCAACACAAGCGTATGGTCAAAGACGAACGGCAAGGCGGGGTTGGGGTGCTGGGCCACGGCGCTGGCAAATACCCCCTGGGCAAGGACACGCACAGCCGCAGTCGCATGCCTGAACAAACGCTCCTTGTTGCCCCGTGCATACAATGGCCGGCCCCGTTCAACTAGTACCGCGGCGCTGGCGCTACCAGCGCTCGTAGCGCACCAGTTCAGAAAGCGGCTTGCGCACTTTCGGGCCGGGTTTATCATCAGGATAGCCAAGCGGCGTAAAGATAATCGGCTCGACACTGACCGGCAATTGCAACACCTCGCGGGCGGCCCACACATCAAACGCAGCAATCCAGCATGTCCCCAACCCGACATCTGCCGCGGCCAGCGTCACATGATCCATCACTATCGTGGTATCAATCTCATAATGATTCTTGCCGTTGGGATGTATCCACCCTTCCGAAGGTATGCCACAGGCACAAATAACCAGCGGAGCCTGGACAAACCAGTCGCGGTCATAGATACGCTTCAATTCCGTTTCACGGCCCTTTGTCTGTATGACAACCAACTGAAAGGGTTGCTTATCAGCAGCCGTGGGTGCTATCTGGGCCGCTTCCAGAACTCGCTGGAGCTTTGCATCTTCCACGGCATCCGGCTTGTATGACCGCACACTATATCGCTTCTCAATCAATTCGAAAAATTCCATAGCTCTACTCCTCTACCAAAACACTCACCAGGAGCATCAAACGCATACTGCCCACGCAGCAACTTGTTGCAACGATTGTACCACATCCCCGCTCCGCAGGAAGCAGAGGGAGCGGGGATGCACGGGGCAATTGCAACGTCTTCCGTCAACCAGGATGCCTGGGGAGCGGGCGGGGCGGGGCCCCGCAAAACCACCTTTGGGGGTGTGTGATGTGGCGAAGACGTACCACACTCCCCCATATCTCGCGCCGAAGGCGCAAACGAATATCTGCGCATGCAGAACAGCCTGATGCTATCGTTGCCCTGGCGACGTTGCCATCGCCGGGTGTGACAGATGTTTTTCCGCAGCAAGGTTCTGCCCAGAGCAAACCGCCGTAGAATGGGGTGTATCGCATCGGTATGAACGCATAGGCACCGCACCAATAGGTGAACATGCACCCAGGTAGACGATCATACCCCCTGGGAGCGCAGGCGTCCCGCCTGCTCCGGGGCGAGCGAGACGCTCGCGCTCCCAGGCGCGGA
>DAOTUK010000290.1:0-4706 GCA_034437375.1 Chloroflexaceae bacterium
TGAGCGAGCCCGACCGCGGCCAGGCCGACGCGGTGAACAAGGGGTGGAGCCGTTGTCGGGGCGACATTTTTGGCTGGCTCAATTCCGACGATACCTACCTACCCGGCGCTATCGGCACCCAGGTACAGGCTCTTATTGACCATCCCCATATCGGGGTGGTGTATGGTGATGTGGTCTACATTGACGAACAGGGAACCCAGGGAGCCTTCTACCGCACGCGCAACTTCGACCGCCGCCGCTTTTTACATGTATCGGCAATGGGGCAACCGTCGGTCTTCGTGCGGCGCTCGCTAGTCGAACGCTACGGCCCGCTCGACACCACGTTACATTATGCACTCGATTTCGAGCTCTTCTTGCGCTATATGCGCGAAACCGACTTTCTGCGTGTGCCGGAAACGATAGCAACCTATCGCCTGTATGGCGAAGCAAAGACCCTGTCCGGCTATCGCCGCTCTGTGAGCGAAGCGGTGGCGATAGCGCGGCGCGAGTGCCGGGCCCACGCCGCAGAACTGGGCAACATGACCCCCAAAGTTACCGCCGACTGGTACTGGGCCGGAGCCACGATGAGCTTGACCGTCGGCAACTGGCGCGATGTCCTGGCGTATAGCATTGTTGCGCTCCGCCACTACCCCTTTAGCCCACGTATGCTAATGGTTGCGCTCAAAATCTTCGACGCCATCTTCCATACCGGACTGTCTACCCGGGCCCTCAACGTAACCCGACGGCTTGGTATCTAGCTATCCCATCGAGATAACGGAGCCACGCCCCACGCATCACCCGTCACTGGTGTGTCACGCCCACCCCAGATCATCCTGCGGTGCGCTGCCCGCGCCGCCCCCCTCCGGCTTGTCGCCCAACTCCTCTTCCAGCATCTCCTCCACCATCTCGTCCCAATCTTCGCCCGCCTCGTCGCCCAACTCCTTGCCCATACGCTTTGCCCATTCAGCAATCGAGCGCGGGTCATTCTCATCAAGCCCGGCAAAGGTGGACGGATCGGCCATCGCTTCCAGACGCGCCTCTTCTGATTTGAGCGTTGCAAAGCGCGAGATGGCGCGGCGAATATTGGCCCCCTGGCAACGTGGACAGACCAGGCCGGGCGGGTCGCTAAAGCCCTGTACCAGCTTTTGGAAGCGCCCGTTACAATCGAGACAGCCATATTCATAAATTGGCATTGCGTTAGCCCTCCTTCAATTGTTTGATAGCGCGGGGCAAGCGCGGCAACACATCGCCCGCCAGCGCCCCCGCGTCGCCCACTTCTCCGCGTACCAGTTCGCCCGCCAGCGCATGCACATAGACGCCAAGCACGGCCGCGTCGAATATGTCTAGCTTTTGCGCCAGAAAGCCGCCAATGGCCCCCGCCAGCACATCGCCTGTGCCAGCCGTGGCCAGGGCCGCATTGCCGACCGCATGCACCACGCTGCGTCCATCCGGGGCCGCTATCACCGTGGTGGCCCCCTTCAGCACCACGACCTGGTTCCAACGTGTGGCCGCGTCGGTTGCTACCTGAACGCGGTCGTCTTCTAATTCCTCTACGTCTAACAAGCGCCGCATCTCGCCCGGATGGGGCGTCAATACAAAGCGCCCTTCGGGCAGATGCTCCCACCACGCCTCCACCTCGGCAAGAAGGTTGAGCGCGTCGGCGTCTAGCACGGTCGGTGGTACTACGCCCGGCTCGCCGGCCTCCTCGTCGCCCGTGGCGGTCTGCTCGTCCGCGTCGGGCCCCACGCGAAAGCCGGGCGGCGGCCGTTTGCCGTGGGGTTTGCCGGCGGTTGGGTGCTCGTCGCCCTCCGACTCGCTGGTGCGGAAGCCAACCCGCGCTTGCTCAGCCGTCAATCTGAGCCCCAACAACTGCCGCAAAAAGAGTCCCGTTGGCTTTTCCTTGCCCAGGCCGGGCCCTACGACCAGCGCATCATAGTCCGCCGTATGCTTCAGTAACTCTTCCGCCGAGCGCACCCCAGGCGTGCCCACGTCGGACTCTGGCAAAGGGATCAGCGTTACTTCAGCGCTGCGCCCCACCAGGTTGAGAATACTTCGCGCCGCGGCCAGCGTTACCAGGCCGGCCCCCACCCGACCGGCACCGGCGGTAGCCAGCGCCGCCGCGCCAGGATAGGAAAGCGACCCCGCCACAACCAGCACCTTTCCAAACGTCCCCTTGTGCGAGTCCGCCGGACGGGCTGGCAATAACTTGCGGGCCTGCTCTATCGTTAGTGTCTCGCTCATCATTCCCTCCAGACTTTCGGGGGGCAACCCAATATCAGCTACCCGTACCCTACCAACATAATTTCTTCCCGGATATAGCATCAATCCCCGCTTGGCCAGACCCGTTGCAACAGTAACGCCCGCCCGCAACGCCACCCCCAGAACGGCCCCGGTATCGGAGTGTATGCCTGTCGGCACATCTACGGATAGGACGAGAAAAGCCCGCCGCGCCGCACGTCCCGCGCCGGGTTCGCCCACGGCGGACGCCTGCATACTGGCTTTGCGGGCCGTTTCGACGGCCTGTACCTGTAGCCGATTCACCAGTTGCACAATCCGGGCCAACTGGCCCATAACCGGACGACTGCCGCCCATACCAAGCAGCGCGTCTACTACCACGTCGGACTGTTCGACCAGTTCGTGCAAGCGGCGCAAATCGTTATCATCGGCGGCCAACGTTTCGGCAATCGCCCGCTTGCGGCACCGCTGCCAGTTTGCGTCCTGTTCAAGCCCATCGCGCTTCCAGATATACAGCGCTACCGGTACCCGCGTATCGTGCATATAGCGAGCGGCGACCAACCCGTCGCCGCCATTGTTGCCCGGCCCCACCAGCACCAGCACGCGCGGCGATTGGAGCCCGGCCAGACGGCGCAATACTTCTTGCGCAACGCCCTTGCCGGCCTGTTCCATCAACCCGGACCATGTTGCGCCTGCGTCTACCGCGGCTTGCTCCAGCCGGCGCATATGCTCCGTTGTTACCAGATACATACATCATCACCTTCATTGATTCACAGATGGTTGCCCTTGCGCCTCTTCTGCATCAGGACGCAGTATGCGCCCCGACGAGTCCAACCCCGATAAGAGCGGACGCCGCATAACAAGCAGCGCAAACACAATAATAGACGCCCAATAGGCCGCGGCCACGGCCAGGTGCAGTGCGCGTAAGAAGGGCGGCATGGCCAGCAGCGAGTTGGCCCCGCCAATGGTGGCCTGGGCCATCAGCAAGCCGCCGGACAGCAGCACCCATTGGAGTAACACAAAGTCGCGCCAGCGATCTTTGACGGTGAGGGCAAAGATCACTAGCAAGAGCAGAATAACGACGTAGGCGGTCATACGATGAGTCATGTGGATAACGACGGGCAGACCGCCCGATGTGGGTATCAGTTCGCCGTTACAGTCGGGGAAGCCGGTACAGGCCAGACCAGAGCTTGTACCCGCGACCGTCCCCCCTATCAATACCAATATCCAGGAAGCCAACGTTGTCCCCAACACAAGCAAGCGGAAAGAGCGAGCCTGTTCTACCTCGCGCCGCGCTTTCTCGTCGGCAAATTCGGTACGGGCCATCATACCGCTGCCAATGTTCTCAACGCGCACAGCCACGGCCGCCGACACGACGGCGGCCAGCATCACCGTTTGCAGGCCCACTGTCAAGACGACAAAGAGCCATTCCTGGCCCACCAGCAGCACCAGGGCCCCCATGCCCATCTGGACAACCAGCAGCGCGGCGGCCAGCAGGGGCGGTTTCCATACCCAGGGATCTTTTGTAACGTGGCGTACGCGCCAGGCCATCTGGGCGCTAAAGACGAGCAACGTACCCGCCACCAGCAGCAAGAGCCGGTGCGATAGCTCGAACCACGCTTCGGGCGACGCCGGTAGCGCACTATCCCCACACAGCGGCCACCCTGGACAGCCGACCTCGCTCCCGGTAATCCGTACCAACCCGCTCACCACCACCACCACATACCACGCCAGCGCCGTTGCATCGAGCAACTGGCGATACTTTCGCTTACTCATAAACGACGCAACTCCCGCAGCATCACTTCAGCGTATCCAGGTACGCTACCACCGCCCCCAGATCCTCCGCGCTCAAATTCATATTGGGCATCTGGGTACCCGGTTTCAACTCGTGCGGATTTTGTAGCCACTCGCGCAGGTTTTCGGGGCTATAGGGCACACTGTCAGCAATCAATTCCTGACTGGCAATATGGGTCAATTCGGGCCCTATTGTGCCTATTTCGCTCACACCCGCTATCGTGTGGCACCCCAGACACCCCTTGGTACGAAAGACCGTCTCCCCCCGCGCCACCGGGTCACTGCTCACCACCGCCTCGGTGGAGTCGGCGGCCCGGGCCGGCACCAGCGATTGGACAAGCAGTTGCACCGGTACCATCACGACCGCGGCCACCAGCAGGGCCGGTAGCGTGGTGCTGGCTATATCGCGCCAGATGCTCCGGGTATCGCCGCCGGAGGGTTGCTCCTGGGGCGCACGCCGCCGGCGCACAACTTCGATACCAACCACAACCGCCACCACGACCAACCAGAACACGGCCCAGTGGACATGGGACAAAAGCTGTACCTCAGAACCCGTCACTACTCAACACCCCTTCCTAACGTCACAACTCACGTGCCTTCGCCTCCCGCGCCTCACGCTTCCCGCCTCACCCCTCACGCTTCCCGCCTCACATCTCCCGCCTCACGCCTCCCGCCGCACCCCTCACGCCTCCCGCCCC
>DAOTUK010000291.1:0-5108 GCA_034437375.1 Chloroflexaceae bacterium
CAGAAGATAAACCCCTTCTACCGCGATAGTGCCGCGCCACTGGCTCCTGTTTGGCGGGTTGGGTGCTCCCACTCTCGGCCTGGGCCAGCAGCGCGGCACTATCGCGGTAGAAGGGGTTTATCTTCTGGAGCTCGCGCAGGGTGGCGGCGGCTTGCATATGGCGTCCGGCTTCCAGGTGGGCGCGGGCCTGTTCGTAGAGCTCGGCCTGGTGGTTGCGGTGGGGCGAGTCGTCGGCGCTGTCAAACTGCGAGGCTTTGCTGGCGGGGTCGCTCCCCCGTTTGCCAACCAGGATCATATGGTCGCGGTTATAGGCGTTGCGGCTGTCGAAGTTGCTCAGGATGCGGTAGGCCTCGTTGATGCGTTGGGTGCGCTGGCTGGCATAGGTTTGTTCGGCGGGCGGGGCGTTGCTGAAGCGGTCGGGGTGATAGCGCGATACCTGCTGGCGGTAGGCGCGTTTTATTTCTTCTATTGATGCGGTGGGCGAGATGCCAAGTAATTCGTAATAGTCAAGGTGTTCAAATTCTTGCATGGGCTTGCTTCTGGTCTGTTCCGTTGAAATGGGTTTCTCTATAGCACAGAAACGACCAGGACAGAACCACGCCGGGGATGGTGTCCTGGTAAAAAAATACTCTCTGTGCCAAGGCTAACGGAGTTTCATGATACCATTGTCTTTCGGGCATGTCAACGTTTGATTCCTGTAGCGGTGTAGCCAGCTTCATAGCCAATATGCTATAATACGCCATAATCTGCTTTGGTCTACCAGGAGGAGGTTGGTCTATGGGGAGCTATACAACCCACGAACCACAGTGGGAAACGACAGAATATGGATGGCACGCGGTTGCGGCTTTGTGCAGCACCGGGTATCAGTGGACGGCGTATATTGAATATGCCGATGCTCCACACTGGCGCATCTGGGCGGGCTGTATGTTTGAGAGCCTGCAACAGGCGCAGGAGTGGTGTCGCACCGAGATAGCGCACCAGATACGGCGAAGCGAGGTTGCCCAGGTCGCTGAGGTGAGTACCGCGGATTGTTGGAGCGAACAGCCGGAGGCGTGGAACTGGCTCTGGGCTACGTTGAATGCAGAGGTTGGCGAAGCACGGGCGGCCGAGATACGCGAGGAGTTGGCGCGACGGTTGCGCGAAGGGAAGTAGGCCGGCGGAGACCGGCCTGCTGTCTAATGCGGCCGTACGGTAGAGAGGGGGCGAATCAGCGAAGCGGGGAGCGGGTATGGGTATTCGATATAGTGGGGGCGAGGAGGCCCGGGCATGAGGTAGGAGTATCTGCGTATCCTGGCTTTCTTGCTCCTGTAAGGATCAATGATGATCATTGGAGTGCCACGAGAGATAAAAGACCATGAGTATCGCGTGAGTTTGACCCCGGCTGCGGTGGGCGAACTCGTTGCGCATGGGCATACGGTTCTGGTAGAGAGTCACGCTGGTGAAGGCAGTGGCTTTTTTGATTCCGACTATGGGGCGGTGGGGGGGCAGATTGTGCCTACCGCCGCCGATGCCTGGGCCGCGCCGCTGGTAGTGAAGGTGAAGGAACCCACCCCCGCCGAGTATGGCTTTTTTCGGGAGGGGTTGGCGCTGTTTACGTTTCTGCATCTGGCGGCCGATGCGCGGCTGATGCAGGAATTGGTGGCGCGTGGGGTGCGGGCGATAGCTTACGAAACGGTCGAACTGGCAAACGGGCACCTGCCGCTGCTCACGCCTATGAGCGAGATAGCCGGGCGTCTTTCCATCCAGGCCGCGGCAACCTATCTAGAGAAGCGGCACGGGGGGTGTGGCAAGCTCCTGGGCGGCGTACCGGGCGTTCTGCCGGCCGAGGTTGTCGTGTTGGGCGGGGGGGTGGTCGGGACGAACGCGGCCCAGATGGCGCTTGGGTTGGGCGCGTCTGTCACGGTGGTTGACCGCGATGTCGAGCGTTTGCGCTACCTTGAGCATGTGTTGCATGGGCGTTTGCGGACGCTGGTTTCGACGCGCGCGGCGGTGGCCGCGGCGGTGGCGGCCGCAGATGTGCTCATTGGCGCGGTGCTGGTGAAGGGGGCGCGGGCTCCCCGGCTGGTCACGCGCGAGATGGTTGCGACGATGCGGGCCGGCAGCGTTATTGTAGATGTGGCGATTGACCAGGGCGGCTGTGTCGAAACCGCGCGGGTGACTACCCATTCGGCCCCCGTGTTTGTTGACGAAGGGGTCGTACATTATGGGGTGAGCAATATGCCGGCGGTGGTACCGCGTACCAGTACGATTGCGTTGGGCAATGTGACCTTGCCCTATGTGTTGAAGCTGGCTCATATGGGCGTCGCAGCGGCAGTCGCAGCCGACGAGGCGCTGGCGCGGGGCGTCAATATCTGGGATGGCGAGGTGCGCTATGCGGCCCTTGTTGCCGATAGGGACAGTGACGGGTGAAGCGTGAAGCGGGGATAGGTGACCCGAACGTACGGCACGCGACGGCATAGCGCATAGCCAGCGTGGGAAAAGGAAAACGCGGGGTGGGAGTGTTGCTCCCATCCCGCGTTTGTGTTGGTCGGCATCGGGGACAACCCGGCCGCCCCGTGGGGCGACCAGACCATCCCAGATGGCGTCTTACTTGGTGATACGCGGCAGGTAAACCGGGCCAAGGCCAGAGTCGTAGACGATGTGCTTGCCGGGCTGACCAACGTCAACCGTCACGCTGTCGCCTGTCTGGCTCAGCGATACGGCGGCGCCAGCGCTCACGCGGCCCTTGTCTTCCCAGTTGTTGATGTCGTTCTTCGGTTCCTGCTTCGTCCAGACCGCCAGCATGCCATTGCTGAAGCTGACGGTGGCTACCGTCGGGTCAATGTAGAAGGTGACAGTAATAGCCTTGTCGAAGGCGGTAATCTGGTCGTTGAGCAGTTCGCCGTCTTCGCTGTAGACGTTCACGTCGAAGGCTACGATGACCACGGTGCCGCTGATTTCGATGGTGATCGGGATGATTTCCACGTAGACGTTGCCGAAGCCCAGCAGGAAGTCGGACGGAATGCTGGCTTCCAGATCCACACCCGGTACGATGTCGTTCAGGTTCAGGGTCTGGCTGGTTTCGCTGGTCGGGTCAATCTCTTCGGAGACGACAAAGTCTTCGCCCGCGGCCAGCGGGTTGCCTTCTTCGTCCACGTAGCGGAAGCTGATGGTCACGGTGTCGGTAATGGTCTGCTCTTCGCCGTTGACCTGTCCGTCTACCGTTGCGTAGACTTCCACGTCGCGGGCCATTTCAGCCATCAACATACCCGTTTCCTGGATCGCGGCCAGCGAGGGCTCCGGTGCAAAGGTACCGCCGGTCTTGGCCCACATGATGTCGGGCTCTGCGCCGCTACCGGTGAAGACGAAGTCGTTGCCGAGCGCGTCTTTCAGGGTGGCGGTCAGTTCGACGGTGGCGGCTTCCTTGGTGCCGTCTTCCATTACGGTGATGTCGGCCTGTTCGGTGCTGGCAACCAGGTCAATGTCGGACGGCTTCTCGCCTGCCAAAACGGTCACGGAGATGGTGTTGGAGGTCTTGACCAGCGAGCCGTTGAAGGAGCGCAGCGTGGCGGAGATGTAGGCCGTGCCTTCAGCGGTGAAGATGTGTCCATCTTCAATAGCCGTGGTGTCGGACATGATTTCCTGCGAGCTCACGATGCCGTCGCTGTAGCTGAACTGAACCGACATTCCCTGAACCTGCGGTTCAACGGTGGCGGTTGCAGTGTAGGCTTCGCCAACGGCTACTTCGGCCGGGCCGCTGAGGGTCAGGTCGTAGGCCGGTTCGTCAATCATCAGCGCAACCGAATCTTCCAATCCCCAGGCGGTCTTGCCGGTGACGGAGATGCTTGGGGTCGCCTGGAAGCCCGCCGTCAGCGAGACCACGGCTGTGCCGGTGTCCATGCTGGTGGTGGCGGTCGGGGCAATCGTCATGCCTTGCATGACCGGCGTGGTGGTGAAGGCGATGGTTTCTTCGATGCCGAGCCACGGGAAGGTCATACCGCTGTCGCCGTACAGTTGGGCCGTGATGTTGGCGGTGTTGGTGTCGGCGGTGTCAATGCCTTCGACGCGCGCATTGATGCTTTCCTTGTCGGAGGTCAGCTTCAGCTGCGACAGTTCCTGCACGTACAGGATGAGCTTGCCGCTCATCTCCTGGTCTTCGGTGGAACCGCTGGCCAGGTTGGTGCCCGTGCCGGCTTCCTGGAAGCTCCAGTCGTAGCTCACTTCTTCAAAGCCGGTGAAGTCTTGCGCCGGTGTGTACATGAAGGAGCCCGGTTCGCCCACGACTTCGCCTTCTTCATCGGTCACGTCTTCAATCGTACCGCCCTGGTTGGGGTCACCAAAGGTGATGTCCTGGATCATGCCGTAGCGGCTGTCGGTCAGGTTGTCAATGTTGACGACGGTGCTGCCGCTGACCTTCAGGGCCTTGGCAAACATCAACGCGCCCGGTTCCTGCACGGTCAACGGGGTGTTCATCGTGGTGCTGTACATGACGTCGGGCGAGACGGTCAGCGCGTCCATACCGACGTGCAGGTAGACGGTGCCTTCGTTGGATTCTTTGTCGCCCGGTACGTCTTCGGCCACGTCCCAGTCGGTGAAGGCGTAGGTGAAGGTGTCCACATACTCTTCGCCTGGTGCTTCCGCTGGCGGTTCGTAGGTGAAGGCGCCGTTCTGGGTAATCGTGACTTCGCCACCCAGTTCAGACTTGATCTGGACTGGCGCGGCACCGCTGCGGGTGACACCCTTAATCTTGACGCGCTCTGGCACGCTCATCTCGGCCCCAACGTTGTTGACGCCCGGTATGATGTCGTCGTTCATGAACAGGCCTACCGTGTTACCAACGGTCAGGGTGCGGTCGGCCGGTGCGGGGTAGTGGTCGTCGTTGGCCATGTAGCCATCAACGTCGTCGCTGAGGGTAATGTGGACCCAGGCCGTGTTGGACTGCTGCGAACCGTCGTAGAGCGTGTAGGGGAATTTGTCAATGACATCTTCGCCAGACATGCCCGCTGGCGGTTCGTAGATGAAGTCGCCATAGCGGTCAATCTCAACCATACCACCCAGGTAGGTGTTGCCTTCCACCGGGTAGGTTTCGCCCACTTGCAGCCGGCCCTTGACGATGGAGTTGTCGCCCG
>DAOTUK010000292.1:0-16082 GCA_034437375.1 Chloroflexaceae bacterium
CATTATCGGAAGTTCGATGGGTGTTTTGTTCTCGTAATATGGAGCGTGCGCCGGTGCCCTATGCCCAATCGCACCAGAACGACCCGCTTGGCGCGGCTATAGCGCGAACGGTCATCGCGGTCATCCAGGAGGAGGGCTTGATTGAGCGCGGGCAGGAACTGGCGGCGTTCCTCCAAACCGACCTGGCCAACATCCAGTCGAGCACCAGCCGTCGCGTCCCCGTCATCCGTTGATGTTCAGCTTGCATCGCCTGCTCCAGCCGGGTGCGCCAGTGCTGCGGGGCGTGAGCGGCACCAGTTCGGCCTGCGTGAGCGGTTGTGGCAGGGTGCTCATCGGTGGTTCCTCCCGTGTTCAGTCTTTCGCCAGGGCGGGCTGCTCCTGGGTCTCCGGTTGCGGAATGCGTGTCGAACGAAACCGCCGCGCCCATCTGGTGAGGAGCAAACTGCCACCATACACCCCGCCTGCGACCAGAATAATCGTTGCGCCGGACGTCAGGTTAAAGACATAGGAGAGCCAGATACCAGCACTGGTAAAGATGATCCCCAGACCACTTGCCAGCGCCATCATCAGGCGCATATGTCTCACGAAGAGGGCACTCGTGGCGGCAGGCATCGTGAGCAAGGCAATCACCATGATCAGGCCAACCACCTGCATCATCATGACCACCGTAAATGCAATCAATACCAACAAGATCAGCGAGATGGTTTGCACGGGCACGTTCGCCGCTGTGGCAAAGGTTTCATCAAATGAGAGCGCAACCAGTTCTTTGTAAAACAGCACGATCAGCGTCACAATGACCAGATTAAGCACCAGCATGATCCACAGATCAGCAGTGGGCACTGTGAGAATAGAGCCAAACAGGTAGCTCATCAGGTTGGTTTTATAGCCCGGTGTCAGGTCGATCAAGAGAATGCCACATGCCATACCCAGCGCCCACAAGACACCGATCATCGTATCAGGACGCTGGTGTGTGGCCCGCTGGACGCTGCCCATCACGAGCGCAGAGACCATGCTAAAGAGCACGGCACCGAGCACGGGATTGAAGCCGAAGAAATAGCCCAGACCGATGCCGCCATAGGCTGCGTGGGCAATGCCGCCGCTGATAAACACCATCCGGTTGATGACCACAAAGGTTCCGATAATGCCGCAGGCAATGCTTACCAGGATACCGGCCAGCAGCGCATTGCGGAGAAACCCAAATTGTAAGGCATCGACAAATTCCATCCTGCCTCCTGGTTAATGCGTATGTTCGGGAAAGACCCGGTGGGGTACCCCGTGAGCAATCAGATCGATAGGACACTGGTAGGTCGCTTCGAGCATCTCGGACGTGAGCAACTTTTCGTTATGGTAGATCAAGGTGCGATTGAGACAGCCCACAGTTTTGACAGCGGAGGCCAGTGCGCCGATGTCGTGGGAAATGAGCACAATAGTTATCCGGGTGTTCAACTCACCCAGTAAGTCATAGATGCTGCTGCGGGCCTGCGGGTCAACACTGGCGGTTGGCTCATCAAGCAGCAGGATGTGGGGGTCTGCGGCCAGGGCGCGGGCAATATAGACCCGCTGGCGTTGTCCGCCCGAAAGCGCACCAATGGGCCGTTGGCGCAGATCGTGCATCCCAACCTTCTGGAGCGCATCTGCGACGTGCGCATAATCCAGCGCGGTGAGCCGCCGGAGCAGTCCGCGTCTCCCCAGACATCCCATCTGGACGACTTCTTCGACCGTGATCGGGAAATCGTGGTCAAATTCGACGGACTGTGGGACATAGCCGATCCAGCGCCGCCCCGTGTGAACCGGTTGCCCCAGAATGCGTACGTCACCCGCCATGGGCGATAGCAAGCCCAGCAGCACCTTGAGGAGCGTTGACTTGCCGCCGCCGTTGGGGCCGATCAGGCCGATGAAGTCCAGATGGTTGACGGAGAGGGTGATGTCTTGGAGAACCGCCTCATGGGTATACCCCGCCCACAAATGACGGATAGTAATTACCTCGTGTGGCATCTGGCTGGCAGCGGTGTGGCTCATGGTTGGTCGTGTTCCTCTCCTATCCTTCCCAGAACCCGCGCAAATGTATTGGCAACGCGATACTGGTTTGCCAGCCAGTCGGGAGCCAGCGGATCAATCAACATCACCTCGCCACCAATCTCTTCAGCAATGCGCTGCGCCGAATCCGGGTTGAACTGTGGCTGGGCAAAGACGACACTGATGTCTTCCTCCTGCGCACGTTCGATCACCGTAGCCAGTTCAGCCGCACTCGGCTCCTGCCCTCCCACTTCAATGGGAATCATCTCCAGATCATAATCCTGCGCAAAATAGCCCCATGCGGGGTGAAAGACGATGAACTTGCGGTTTTCCAACGTTGCCAGGGTGGCAGTCGTTTCGTTGGAGAGCGTGTCAAGATCGGCGAGAAACGCCTCCAGGTTGGCGGTATAGTCGGCCTCGTGGTCGGGGTCAAGGGCGATCAGCGCATCAGCTATGGTGCGGGCCTGGTCTTTGACCAGCCGGGGTGACAGCCAGATGTGGGGGTCGGGGCGCTCCGCGTCACCACGCCGCTCAATTCCCTGGGTAGTATCCACCATACGCATATCCGGGTTGGCCTGCTGAAACCGATTCAACCAGCCGCGCTCAAATGGCACATCAATACTGATATAGGCATCCGCAGCACTCAGCGCCGTCACTTGCTCAGGTTTGGGTTCATAGATGCCAGGAAATTCCCCCGGCGGCACCATCACATTGACGACGACATGCTCGCCGCCGACCCGTTCTACAAAATACTGCTGTGGCAAAATGCTCACCGTGATCTGGAGCGGGTCGCCTTCGGCATGCTCCTCTTCGGTCACTGCGGCCTCATCGGCAGCCGGTTCGTCGGCAGCCGGGGCCGGTTCGTCGGCAGCCGGGGCGGTCGCATTGCCGCCGCACGCAGCCAGCGCAACCACCAGCAGGAGCGCAGTGAAGACGGACAGCAGGGTATATCTGGACATCTGAACCGATTGGTACATTGGATCGGGACTCCTTTCGTTCCATCAGAAACGGATGATTACTGATACAATATCTCATTATAAGTGATACGAGGTATCATAAAGGAGAACCGGCCCGTTGTCAACTGCCGATGATGCCGGCTTGACAACCGCCGCGCCACCTGCTACACTCACGTTCATTATTGAGATACGGTATCATTAACGGTGCATCATGCCCTTGTATGTCTATACCTGTCCTGAATGTGAGATTGAACTGGAAGAACGGCGGGCGGCAGCCCAGGCCGACTGGCCGCCCGTCGAATGCCCGCTCTGTCACGGATTGTGTGAACGGACGATCAGCCTGTTCAGCGTGCGCTCCCGCAGCAATGGGGCAGATCCCGACCTGATCCGCAGGCTCAACCAGACAGCGGCCCGCCCGCCTACCGCGCACGGCCCCAATTGTCCCTGCTGTCGTCCGAAACGCTGAAACGAGAGGAGGAACTTGCGATGGACGTATCCGAACCAGTCACGCCGCCAATCCCCATCACCATTCTGACCGGCTTCCTGGGGGCCGGAAAAACCACCCTGCTCAACCGCATCCTGCACGGCAGCCAGGAGCAGCGCATCGCGGTGCTGGTCAACGACTTTGGCAGCATCAACATTGATAGTCAACTGGTGGTGGGCGTGGCCGAGGATACCATCAGCCTGACCAATGGCTGCATCTGCTGCACCCTGCGCGAAGACCTGCTGATCACCGCGCTCAGTATTGTGCAGCAGCCCGACCCACCGGAGCGCCTGGTCATCGAGGCCAGTGGCATCTCTGACCCCTGGGCCGTGGCCGAGACCTTTCTGCTGCCCGAAATTCGCCCCCTTACCCGGCTGGACACAATCATCGCTCTGGTTGATGCCGAGCAGGTACATGCTGAGAGTGCCGCGCAGCCCGTCTATAGCTCACTGATAGTGGAACAAATCGCCGTCGCTGATATAGTGATCCTGAACAAGATAGACCTGGTGGATGCCACCACCCGTGCCGCGCTCCACGAATGGGTACGTGGCATTGTGCCCAATGCGCGCATCCTGGAAGCCGTGCATGCCGATGTGCCGCTAGAACTGCTCCTGGGGAGTGATGCAGTGCTACATCAGCACCACGACCACGCACATCATCACGACCACGACCACGCGCATCACCACGACCACGACCACGACCACGCACATCACCACGACCACGACCACGACCACGACCACGACCACGACCACGGCTCGCAGTTCCAAACCTGGAGCTACGCAGCCACGCGCCCATTTGCCCTCAAAGCCGTCCGCGATGTGCTCAAGAACCTTCCGACGGGCATCTTCCGCGCCAAAGGCGTGCTCCGGATTGCCGAAACACCAGAGCGGCGGGCCCTGCTGCATCTGGTGGGTAGCCGGGTGCATCTGACGTTTGGCGAGCCGTGGGGCGACACACCGCCGCAATCGCAACTAATTGGCATCGGACTGCCGGAAGCGGTCAACCCGGACGACCTGACGCAACGCTTTGCGGCGTGTCTGACCGATGGGGCATCAGCAGATGGTCCGGCGGAGCCGCTGAACTTTCTGCGGACGGGACAGGGGGCCTAATGCGTTGGCTTTGTCCGAAACGCATCCTGGCTGTACCATGTCGCCATCTCGCCCTGGCTGCCGCCGAGTTGTATCTATACACCGACCCCGACGAAGCCGCCCTGCGCCAGCACATTGCCGAACTGGCGCAGGAAAACCAACACCTGGGCCGCGCTGCCCGACCCGTTTGGCGCGTGGACGTGTGAACCGTTGATCGAGGATGATATGGCATCATTATCGGCATAATGAAGGAGGACTCTATGTATGCAACCCTGCGAACCATCTCTCTGCACCAGGGGCAGCGTGAGGCATTTATCGCAGCCTGGGAACAGCAAGCTGCGCCACATCTGCAAACGTTTCCCGGCTGTCAGTCCGTCTATCTGCTTGCGGCATCTAACAGCGATGATGTCGTGCTGGTCAGTTTATGGGAAAGTGAAGCCGCAATGCAGGCGTGGCACAAGAGCGAAGCACATCAGCAGGCGCATGCCCACCTCGCCGCGTTGTGGGTCACACCACCCACGCTGGCAGGCTATGATGTGCGGCTGCATGTGCAACCGGCCCGTGACGCACCGGAGGAGCCAGCATGAACAAACTTCCCGTAACCGTCTTGTCCGGCTTTCTCGGCGCAGGCAAAACCACCCTGCTCAATCACATCCTGCACAACCGCGAAGGGCGGCGCGTGGCGGTGATTGTGAACGACATCAGCGCGGTTGCTCGCCCTGATGCAGAGCACTACCTTTAGCAGGTCTTGCGTGCCAAAGGCTAGTGCTGGCTGGCGACCCGTCCGGCGTATGTCGGGATGTGGACGAAAGCCGGTCGCTTCCTGGGCATCACGCCGGGGGCCACCTGGTGGAGCGCCGTGCCCCAGGAGCACTGGCCGGACGACCCGACCTGGCGGGAAACCCTCCAGCAGCACTGGAATCCCGACTACCGCGACCGGCGGCAAGAGATCGTCTTTATGGGTATCCATATGGATCAGTCCGCCATCATGCAGGCGCTTGATGCGGCACTGCTGACCGACGACGAACTGGCGCTCGACTGGGAGGGGTGGCGCAGCCTGCCCGATCCGTTCGGGTGGCTGTAACCATAACAGGAGCGAAACCGATGATCGACTGGCTGATCATTGGCGGGGGTATCCACGGCACTCATCTGGCACTGGTGCTGACGCAGCGGGCCGGGGTGGCACCGGAGCGGCTACGCATCCTCGACCCGCACCCAACACTGCTGGCACGCTGGCACGCCTGCACCGCCAACACCGGCATGACCTTTCTGCGCTCTGGTGCGGTGCATCACCTCGACCTGCACCCGGAAGCACTGGCCCGCTTTGCCAAAGAACCCGCTGGACAACCCTATCGCCACTTCATTGAGCCCTATCGCCGCCCCGCGCTTGACCTGTTCAATGCCCACGCAGCCCACGTCATTGAGCGTCACCGCCTGCACGAACGGCTGATTGTTGGGCGGGCGGGCGGTCTGACACGCGCTGGCGACGGTTGGCGGGTTGAAACCACCGATGGCAGCATTGAAGCACGCCATGTGGCCCTGGCTCTCGGTACGGCTGAACAGCCCCACTGGCCCGCCTGGGCCCAGCACCTTCGCACCGCAGGCGCACCCATCCAGCATATCTTCGCTTCCACGTTCTGCCGCGCCAATCTGCCACCCTGGATACACATGGTCGTCGTGGGGGGCGGTATTTCCGCGGCCCAGACAGCGCTGGCCCTCGCGCAGCAGCACCCAGGTACCGTGACCTTGCTGACGCGGCACCTCCTCCGGCAGCATCAGCTTGATAGCGATCCCGGCTGGATCGGGCCAAAGTATCAGGCGGGTTTCCAGCAGATCACGGACTACACACAGCGGCGAGTGACTATCCAGCAGGCGCGACATCGCGGCTCAGTGCCGCCGGATGTTGCGGTGCAGGTGCGCCGGGCCGTGAAGTCCGAGCAGTTGCGGCTGGTGCAGGCGATGGTTACTGATGTGTACCAGAACGACCAGGGACAAATACGATTCATCCTGGCAGATGGAGCGGGTACGCTGACGAGCGATGGTGTGCTTCTGGCAACTGGCTTTGACCCGCAGCGCCCTGGTGGCGCGTGGCTCGATGCAGCTATCGCCGAATGTGCGTTGCCCGTTGCGCCGTGTGGCTATCCCATCGTCAATCAAGCACTCGGCTGGGCAGATGGGCTGTATGTGCTCGGCCCGTTGGCTGAACTGGAGATTGGCCCGGTGGCACGCAACATCATCGGGGCACGGCAAGCTGCCGAACGCATCAGTCAAGCAGGGTATAGATGCAGCTATCGGGCAATCAAGGGGCGGATGGTGTGATGGGGCGCACGCACAGCAGCGTTTTGCCATCTATGACCAGCAACACCGCGCCGCGTTCGTGCGCCTGGGGGTCTGGGGGAGCCAGTACCTCGGCAATCATCTGCATGAGCGCCACGCAATCCTCCAGCGCCGCCAGCACCCGACGGATCGTGGTGGCATGGGGAATGGTGAGGGACGGCCGGTCAAAGAAGGTTGACGGGTTCCCCCTATCGTCCTATAATAGCCCTTCAGAGCAACAACCTTTCCCGCTCCTATCGTTGCTCGTATAACTGCATAATAATGCCCTTCCTATGAGGTGCCTGTGCCCCGGATGGCCAGGCTGAAAGGCGAAGTCGGTGCAAGTCCGACGCTGTCCCGCAACTGTAACGCTCACCAGCCGGTGAGCGAAGCCAGGTCGCCCGCCTCCGTAGGGAATTGTCATCTTCTCGTGGTCAAGGTGGTGATGATCCAGCGTGACGGGTAGCCCGGTGCTGGCGCGGCTTTTCTCTGCAAGGAGCGCAGAGATTATGACGATAGCAAATCCCTTGACCGTATCGTGTGGTCGAGGGTTTTTTTGTTGCCACGGCCATACCCTGAATATCTAGGTAGTAGGAGTCTGTATGGAGATTATGTCCGTGAAGAAACTATCGGTTGCCCATGTTCTGGCCTTCCTGCTCGTGCTGCTGGTGCTGTCCGCACCAGTGCAACCAACGCCGACCGATGCCAGCGAACCATCGTCGGAACGCGCGCAGAATATGACCGACGGGTGTGTGCCCGACGGTGACTATCACAGCGAGACAGACTATTTTCCCGAAAAAACCAGGGTGCAATACGCTTTTGGTTGGAATATCGAATACCATAACAACTACAAGGTTATCAACGTCACCGAGCCATGGACCGGAGCCAACGAGCGTTTTCAATATGTACTGGTGCAATGTGGCACCCCCGCCCCCGATGGGTACCCCGACGCACAATTCATCGAGGTGCCCATTGATCGCATCGTCACGATGTCCACCACCCACCTGCCGCATATCGTACAACTGGGTGTCCTGGATAGTCTGGTAGGGATAGACAGTATTGGCTACGTAAATACACAGGTCGTCATAGACCGCTATAACGAGGGGAAGATAGCCGAAGTTGGCAACGGTCCAGATGTCAACGTGGAGCGAGTGCTAGAACTCGATCCGGATGTCGTGATGTCTTTCAGCAGTGGCTCACCCGAATTCGACGCCCACCCCAAACTGCTTGAAGCCGGATTGAAGGTTGCCATGAACGCCGAATGGATGGAGCAATCCCCGCTTGGGCGGGCCGAGTGGATCAAGTTCACCGCCATGTTCTACAACCGCGAAGCGCAGGGCAACGAAGTGTTCAGCGGCATTGAAGAGCGCTACAACAACCTGTTGCAGCACGTTGCGGATGAAGTACCCGCACTGGACGAACGCCCCACGACCTTTGCCAACACCCCCTTTCAGGGCACGTGGTATATGCCCGGCGGCAAGAGCTTTGCAGCGCGGTTGATGGACGATGCCGGCACCTACTACCTCTGGCGCGACGACGATTCCAATGGTTCGCTGACGCTTGACTTTGAGGCGGTGTATGATCGCGCCGTTGACGCGGATGTCTGGCTGAATGCGGGACATGGGATGCAAAGCGTGGATGATCTGATCGCCTCGGACGAACGCTTTGCCGATTTTACAGCCGCAAAGCGGGGCAAGATCTACGCCAATGATGCCCGCATGAGCGCGGGTGGCGGCAACGACTACTATGAGAGTGGCGTGACCAATCCCGATGTACTGCTGGCCGACCTGGTCAAAATAGTGTACCCGACCCTGCTACCCGACCACACGTTGACCTACTACCGCCGGCTCACACCGAGCAGCGCCTACGTGACACACCTCTTTTTACCCGTGGTCAGAGCACAGGATTAAGGAAGCACCATGACGCACACCGCCGAACCGCGTTCGTCCCCCGCCACACAGCAACAGACCTGGCCGCGCCTGAGCCTGCAACCGCTGGCGCTGGCCGCACTGCTGGCCGCCATGTCCGCGGCCTTTCTGCTCAGTCTGGCGCTTGGGTCTGTCACGATTCCCTTTGGCGACGTAGTAACCATTCTGCTTGGTGGCGAACCAGAACGGGCTACCTGGGCCGCCATCGTAATGAAGTTTCGCCTGCCCAAAGCGTTGACGGCCACCCTGGCCGGCGCGGCCCTCTCAGTAAGCGGGTTACAAATGCAGACGCTCTTCCGCAACCCGCTGGCCGACCCCTTCGTGCTTGGCATTAGCTCCGGGGCCAGTCTGGGGGTGGCGCTGGTCGTCCTCTCGGTGGGAATGTCCAGTTCGGCAGTACTGCTCTCTGTAACCGGTCTCTTGAGCAATGCTGGCCTGGTGGCGGCGGCCAGTATTGGGTCCGGGGCGGTTATGGGTCTGGTGCTGTTGCTGGCCCGCCACGTTCGCCATAGCGTCACCCTGCTTATCATTGGCTTGATGATTGGCTATATGACCAGTTCGCTGGTCAGCCTGCTAATCTCCTTCAGCATTGCCGAGCGGGTGCAGGCCTACATCACCTGGAGCTTTGGGAGCTTTGGCGGCGTTACCTGGCAACGCATGCAGGTCCTGGCCCCGACGGTGCTGATGGGAGTAGTCGTGGCGTTTGCGTTGGCCAAGCCGCTCAACGCACTGCTGCTTGGCGAAGACTATGCCCACAGTATGGGCGTGCGCGTGCGGCGGGTACGCCTCTGGATTATTGCCAGCGCGTCGTTGCTGGCCGGCGGGGTCACGGCCTTCTGCGGGCCCATCGCCTTTCTGGGCATTGCCGTGCCCCACTTCTGCCGCGGCCTGCTCCACACGTCTGACCATCGCGTGCTGCTGCCCGCTGTGACAATGCTTGGGGCAACCTGTGCGCTGCTGGCCGACCTTGCGGCGCAATTACCCGGCAGCGATACGATACTCCCCCTCAACACCATTATGTCGCTCATCGGTGCGCCGGTCGTGGTGTGGATACTGCTGCGGCAGAGCGAGAGAAAGGCCGCCTTTGTATGAGCGAACCGGTGTTGACAACCGAACGACTCAGCATTGGCTACCAGCAACGGCGCGACCAGCGCGTATCCCTTGCTGCCGCGCTCAACCTGCACCTGCCACCCGGCGAACTGGTCTGCCTGCTCGGGCCCAATGGTGTGGGCAAATCTACCCTGCTCCGAACGCTGGCGGGTATGCAAGCGCCGCTGTCCGGGCGGGTGCTGCTTGGCGGGCAAGATGTGCGAACCCTGCGCCCCCGCGACCTGGCCCTGCGTCTCAGCATTGTCTTGACCGGCGCAATAGACGTAGGCAATCTGTCGGCGTATGCGCTGGTGTCGTTGGGTCGCCACCCCCATACCGGCTGGATGGGGGCCCTGTCGCCCCACGATGAAACGATCGTGCAACAGGCGCTGGAATCAGTTGGGGCGGCCCATCTGTCCGCCCGCCCCATTCACGAGTTGAGCGATGGCGAACGCCAGCGGGTGATGATTGCGCGGGCCCTGGCGCAGGAGCCCCTGCTGATGATACTGGATGAACCCACGGCCTTTCTTGACCTGCCAGGCCGCGTCGAGATTATGCGCCTGTTGCGCCACCTGGCCCACACCACGGGCCGGGCGCTGCTGCTCTCGACCCACGACCTTGACCTGGCGCTGCGGAGTGCCGATCTCCTCTGGCTCATGGCACCCGGCCAGCACTTGTTTACCGGCGCGCCGGAAGATCTGGTGCTGAGTGGCGCGTTTGAAACCACCTTCCAACGCGAGGGCATTTCCTTTGATGTGACTACCGGGGCCTTCCAGGGCCACGCCCCCCCCAGAGGCAAAGTGGGGTTGGTAGGCAACGGTCTGCCGACCACCTGGACGGCGCGGGCCCTGGAGCGCGGCGGCTTTGCGGTAGTGCAAGATGACGAACAAGTGCCTGTGCATATTGCAGTGTTGCCTCACAATGGTACGCTCCACTGGCAGACGATGGTGTATGGAGAGCAGTATACGCACACATCGCTCTACGAGATGCTGGCGTTTTTGCGTCGGGAGAGGGGGTGAGTAGCGTAGAAAGCGACGCCTCCCGCTTCAGCGCTTCCCGCCTCAGCGCTTCCCGCCTCAGCGCATCCCGGTTGACAACCGTCCCCACCAGTGATATAGTAGGATGTGCAGCAAATAGTACTTTGGTCATAGCCCATGACCAAAGTACTGGTACAGGGAGGTGTACCACCGTTTTATCAACAAGTGAATAGCGTTTTCCCTGGTTGAGGTGCCCGCGCCCCGGATGGCCGGGCTGAAAGGCGAAGTCGGTGCGAGTCCGACACTGTCGCGCAACTGTAACGCTCACGCTTGTGAGCGAAGTCAGGTCGCCCGCCTCAAGCAGATCTTTCACTCCTCGCGGTTTTTGGGAGTTCAAGGTGTAGCATATTATGTATGGTGCTGCGGAGTAGCCCTGATATGGATTTTTTCCGTCAGTGGTTATGTCCCCCTTCCCCAACCGCAGGAGAGGTTGGGCTTTTTGTTCTGACACAGTTACCTATGAAAAACGGTTTCTTCAAGGAAAGGAGACACGACCCTTATGAACGGACATGGAAAAACATGGCGGTTGCTACCGCCCTCTCTGCTCATCGTCCTGGCCCTGGCTCTGGGCCTGTTCGCCAACCAGCCGGCCTTCTCGGCCGCCCTGAGCGAAATACCAACCCCATCCCCCACAAACGAACCAGACGGTTCCTTCGCCTGTGTGGACAATTGGACAGGGAGCGGTCAAAACAGCGCGGCGGTAGCGATTGACTGGAACGACGGTAAAAACCAGGAAACGCTGGTGTGGGGTTATCGTTGGGATGGTGAGGCGACCGGTGAGGATATGCTCACCGCCATCGCCAGCGCCGACAGCCGCCTCTTCGTCTATACCGAGGACAGCGCCTATGGCACGGCGCTCAAAAGCATCGGCTACGACCTTGACGATGACGGCTTTACCCCTGGCGAAGACGAAACATGCACGCCTGGCGATACCGACGACCACTTCTGCCATGGCTGGATGACCAATGGCTATTGGAGCTACTGGACAAGCACCGATGATGCGTTGGATACCTGGACAGCTTCTATGGATGGTATCGGTGGGCGCAATCTGAGCGATGGCGACTGGGATGGTCTGTCCTTTGCCAGCGCGGCTGGTGGGTGGGCCAGCGACGCCCCCGAACTACCAGACGCATGTGATGTCGGGGGTGAGGAACCCACCAATACGCCCACGAACACCACCGAACCCACCAATACGCCCACGAACACCACCGAACCCACCAATACGCCCACGAACACCACCGAACCCACCAATACGCCCACGAATACCACCGAACCCACGAGCACCCCAACCCCCAACGCAGATGACCCCTTCGCCTGTGTCGAAAACTGGGCCGGGACAGGCAGCAACCGTGCAGCGGTAGCGATTGACTGGAACGACGGCAAAAACCCCGAAACCTTTGTCTGGGGCTATCGCTGGAACGGCGCGGCCACCGGCGAGGATATGCTCACCGCGGTAGCCCAGGCCGATAGCCGCCTCTTTATCTATACCCAGGGTGGCAGCGGTTACGGTGTGGCGTTGATGGGAGTAGGCTACGACCTGGACAACGACGGCTTTACCCCCGGAGCGGATGAGTCCTGCGCGCCGGGCGATGCCGATGACCACTTCTGCCATGGGTGGATGACCAACGGTTTCTGGAGCTATTGGCTCGGCACTGGCACCGACACAGACGACTGGGGCTTTGCCTCAACCGGTATGTCCGGGCGCACCCTGAGCGATGGAGCCTGGGATGGCTGGAGCTTTGCCAGCGCGGCCAGTGGGTGGAGCAGCAATGCCCCCGAACTGCCGGCGGCGTGTACGGGTGAAGCAGAGCCAACCGCTACCCCCACCAACACCCCAACCAATACCCCGGAGCCGACGCCGGAACACGACCCCTCTATGCAGGAGCGTATGGACGCGGCCAGCGATGGCGGAGCCTGGATACTAGAACAACCGCCGCTTGAAGGCAGCAACAGCCTCGGCTTTGCGGTTGATAACATTCTGTCCATAGTCGCCGTGGGCGAAGACGTGCCAGCTACCTACATCACCTATATGCAGACCCACGCCGAAACCTATGCCGGCAAGAACCCGGCCTCGGCGGGCAAGCTCGCGCTTGGCGTAATTGCGGCGGGTGAAAACCCGCGTAACTTTGGCGGTGTTGACCTGATTGCTATGCTGGAAGGCTATTACGATTCCGACACGGGCCGCTACGTCGGCCCCTACAACGGTACCAACTGGGATCAGGCGTTTGCTATCCTGTCCCTGCACGCCGCAGGTGAGCCTATCCCTGATGCGGCCCGCACCGCGCTGGCGACCGACGCCATGGACGACGGGAGCTGGTGTTTCTACGAATCCAGCTCTATGTTCAACTTCTCCTGCACCGACAGCACCGGCCTTGTCCTGATGGCCCTGTCCGCCGCGGGTGAACCATCCGATTCAACGGCCATTCAGAATGCGCTGACCTACCTGGATACCAACCAGAACAGCGACGCCGGCTGGCCCGACCTACCCGACTTCATGGGTTCTAGCGATGTCAGCAACATCAACTCCACCGCCTTTGTTGTCATGGGCTTGCAGTCCGTAGGCGAAGACCTCTACGATGACCGCTGGACACAGGGCAACGCCAACGTCTATAGCTATATGCTCTCGTTGCAACAGGATGATGGCCGTTTCTGGTGGACTGAAGAACAGGAAGGGAGCGCCCTGCTGTCCACACAGCAAAGCGTGCCAGCGATTGCCGGGTTCCCCTACACGCAGGTTGGCGGTAGCACCACCCTGGCCGCCACACCGTCAGGCACCACCCGGCCCGCAGCGCGGCCGTTGTCAGTGCAGCCTGCATCAACCAGCACCACCGCCCGCTACGTGACCATCGCTGAAGCGGGCGGCACCTTCACCGAGGATGGCGTGAGCATCACGGTTGATGGTGAAGCCGTACCAACCGGCGGATTGCGGATGGTCTACGTTGCAAATGACGAGAACGACGACCAGTCCATCCTGCGCGACTTCTCGTTGTATACCTTTATGGGCAACATCGAAGAGGTGCAGCACTACGCCAAACCGCTTACCATTGTTGCTTCCTATGATGACGCCGCTCTGTCTGCGGACGTTGCGGAAGCATCGTTGACGCTGGCGACCTGGAACGAAACCACCGGTACCTGGGACGCGCTCCCCGGCACGGTTGACGCCGATACCAACCAGGTGACAGCGACTGCCACCGAAGGTACGCGCTTTGCCTTGATCACCGGTACGCCAGAGGGGAACACCACCCTCTATCTGCCGGTTATTGCCCGATAGCGCGGCGGGGTTTCTATGCCTGGAACGCCCGGTCGTAATCCCTGACCGAGCGTTCCGTTTTTTAGCAAAGTAGTTGTTCAAATCAGGAGATTCAAAGATGCGTAATAAAATCAAACCATTGACCTTATTGTTTCTGCTATTCTTCCTCGCGGCATGGGGTGGGTTGCTCCCCCGGCCGCCCGTCCGCGCCGACTCGCCGCCCGGTTGTATCCAGGGAGTCGTCGGTTCTGGCCCCAACGTCTCCTACCTGGTAATAGACTGGAACGATGGCAAAGCCCCCGCAACGATGGCGTGGGAGTATCGCTGGAACGGAACTTACACTATTGCTGAGATGATGGACGCGATAGCGGCCGCCGACTCGCGCTTTGCAAAAGACCCGGCCGTTGGGGGAGGCTTTCTAAGCGATGCCGGCTATGACATCAATAATGATGGATCTGATCCGTTGACCAAAACTGATACCAGCGACCACTACAACCTGGGCGGGGGTGGGTGGTGGAGTATTGCACAAAGTCCCACCTGGAGTGGCACTCGAACTGGTTGGAGTGGCAATGGCGGGATTGGCACCACAATTCAAAACGATGAAATGTACCTTATCGAAGCGGGCGGCGGTTGGGGTTCACTACCTCCTGGCTACCCCGGCTGGCCCGGCAATGGCCCTGGCACACCCGGCTGTACCAATACGCCCCCCGTCGCCAATGACGATCCCACCGCCGCCCCCGACCCCGCCTACACCACCAACCAGGATACGGCGTTGAACACGGCCGCGCCCGGTGTGCTGGATAACGACACCGACGCCGAGAGCGACCCGCTCACCGTGAGCAGCGTACAGGGCGACCCGGCCAACGTCGGGGCGGCGGTTGCCACCGCGCAGGGCGGCACAGTCACGGTCAACGCCGATGGCTCGTTCGCGTATACCCCGAAAGCCGGCTTCGACGGCACCGATACCTTTACCTACAAAGCCAGCGACGGGAAGTCCGATTCTAACGTAGCGACGGTGACAATGACGGTCAATCCCAACAACGCCCCCGTCGCCCAGGACGACCCGGCCTACACCACCGACCAGGATACGGCGTTGACCACGGCCGCGCCCGGTGTGCTGGACAACGACACCGACGCCGAGAGCGACCCGCTCACCGTGAGCAGCGTACAGGGCGACCCGGCCAACGTCGGGGCGGCGGTTGCCACCGCGCAGGGCGGCACCGTCACAGTCAACGCTGATGGCTCGTTCGCGTATACCCCGAAAGCCGGCTTCGACGGCACCGATACCTTTACCTACAAAGCCAGCGACGGGAAGTCCGATTCTAACGCAGCGACGGTGACAATAACGGTGAAGGCGGCAGCCACGGCTACACCCACACCCACCACGCCTCCACCTCCGTCAGGAAGCAACCCCACCAATACGCCCGTTCGTATTCCTACGGCTACGCCCAACCTGACACCCCCTCCAACCCGCACACCACGCCCGACCCGCACACCTACACATACTCCGACCAACACCCCAATCAACACCCCGACCAACGCACCTACTATCATACCCACAACAACACCATCCCATACGCCCACCGCTGCCCCCACCGGACTACCTACCGCAATCGCAACCATAACCCCTACGACGGAGCCGACCAGCACCGCGACCCCTACAGCAGAGCCAACGCATACGCCGACACGCAAACCAACAGCTACTCCGACTCAAACCCCGACGACCGCCCCCACCAGCACGCCCACCAGCAACCCCACGAGCACGCCCACGATCAACCCCACGAGCAACCCCACCAACACCCCGACACCCAGACCGACGAAGACCCCTACTGCCACGCCGACGAAAAAGCCAGCGCGGAAGCAAGAATCCGCGTTTGTGACCGTGGCACTCCACCCCGAACCGGCGCTCAGTTCGCGC
>DAOTUK010000293.1:0-17200 GCA_034437375.1 Chloroflexaceae bacterium
CCCCACGCCAACCCCCACCCCCATCTATGAACCCCCGACCGCAGAATCGTGCCGCCAACCACGCAATATCATGCCCGTTGCAGAGTGCGAGGTACTGGTGACGCTGTATGCGCAGACGGGTGGGCCGGCGTGGACAGAGAACAACTGGAACGCCGTAACGCGCCCCTGCCTCTGGGATAACGTCACCTGCATAGATGGGCACGTCGCGCGGCTCACGCTGGATGGCAACAACCTGCGCGGCGAAATACCGCCAGAGCTTGGCACCCTCCCGCGCCTGGAACACCTGGTACTGGACGACAACCACCTGCGCGGGGAGATACCGCCGGAGCTAGGCGACCTGCCACGCCTGACGCACCTGTGGCTCCGCAACAACCAACTGAGCGGCGCAATCCCCCCCGCACTCAGCACCCCCGCACGGCTTGACACGCTGGCCCTGTCGGGCAACCAGTTGACCGGGGAGATACCACCGCAGCTTGGCGACATGAAGGTGGTACGCTGGCTCCTGCTCGACGGCAACCAGTTGCGCGGCCCCATCCCAACCGCGCTTGGCAACCTGTCCACGCTGGAACATCTACGGCTCAGCAATAATCAGTTTACGGGGAAGATACCCGCCGCCCTGGGCAACCTGGCCGCGCTCAAGACGTTGGCGCTCGACGGCAACCAGTTGCAAGGGGATATTCCCCTGTCCTTTGGCCGCATGGCCGCGCTGGAAGAGCTACGGGTAAACGACAACCAGATACAGGGCGAGATCCTCCCCACCCTTGGCAATCTCCCCTTGTTACACACGCTTGACTTGAGCAACAACCAGTTGGAGGGAGGCATACCCACCACCCTGGGCAACCTGCACCAGCTAGACATATTGCGGGTACAGCACAATCAGCTTGCAGGGCGACCACCCTCCACGCTCACCAATCTGGTCGGGTTGACCGAGCTTGACCTGGGTTACAACCGCCTCACGACCATCTTGCTTGACACGGCGCTAGAGGAATTTTTGCGCGAGAAGGATCCGGATTGGAAAGATACCCAGGCCACGCTGCCCGGACTTTCTCGCGCACTGGTCTATCTGCCAACGGTGCAGCGCTAGGGGAAGCGGCCTGCTATCGCTTCTTCTTCTTTTTCTTCCCGCGGGCCGGCTGCTGCGATGGTTGGGAAGACTGGCGGCCCTGCTGCTGCTGGGCCGCGGGGGCCGAGGGCGGCGGGGGAGCCTGGCGGCCGCGGGGGGTGTGCTGCGCGGTCACAACTTGCCCCGTGCTCAGGTTGCTGCTATTGCCAACCACTGATTCTACCAGTTCGCTTTCGCGCCCCCGCACCGTATGCAAGTCGCTGCCTCTGCGACCATGACAATATTTGAACTTCTTGCCGCTACCACAGGGGCAGGGGTCGTTGGGGCCCACTTTGGGTTGCTCGCGGCGTACCGTCCCTCCGCTGGCACGCTTGACCCCCACCTTGCCCCCGCTAATAACCTCATAGCCCGACTGGGCCGCTTTCTCGCGGGCCTCTTGCTCCTGGCGGGACTGCTCCATATGGCGGTGGTAGTTGGGCAATTGTTGAAAGAAGTTCTTAACCACAGTGCGATCTATATTTTCCAGCAATTCGTTAAACATGCGGTAGCCAAGCGTCTGGTATTGGATAAGCGGGTCACGCTGGCCAATCGCCTGGAGCCCGATACCCTGGCGCATATCATCCATCGCCGTCAGGTAGTGCTGCCATTCGCGGTCTATCGTTTGTAGCATCAGGGTGCGCTGGAAGTTGTCCAACGGTTTGACCCCCAGGTCATGACGCCAGCGGTCGAAGGCGCGGTCAAGCACATCTTCCAGCAAGGCATGTACCGCGTCAATATCCAGGGCCGCTATCACCGCGCCAAGCAATTCGGTGCTATAGCTCATCAACTCGTGGTCAATCTGCTTGCGCTGCTCACCGGGGACGGTGGTACTGGCCAGCAAGGGCTGTACCTGTTCGTGAATAAACGCTACCGACTCCTCGCGGAGCCGCTCCTGCTCGTCCTCTGGGAGCGCGGCGGTCATCATCTCTAGCATGCGGGCATAGCTTTTGACATACTGGTCACGCGCCTGTTCACGAGCGGCGGGGGGCATCGTGGCGGTGAGGAGGTACTGGGGGTCGGGGAAGAGCGGCATCATCAAGACAATCTCGCGCACCAGCAAGGTTATGTTGTGGCCCTCGTTCTTGTTGGCGGCTATCAACCCCTCCAACCGCGATTGCAGCCGGTCGGCGTTCAAGCCTTCCAAATCATCGCTCGTACCCTCATCGCTCTCATGCAAGAACTGATCTATTTCGGGCAAGATGGTGCGTAGACGACGGCGCACCACCGCCACCCCAATATCGTCTGTCACCGGATTGGTGGCGTCGGAGATAGCCTGGACTATCTGATCGCGGAGCCACGGTTCATAGTTGACCAGATAGCGCTGGATAATGTCGTCAAACTCTTTGGTAAACAGGTCTTTAATGCGGTCTTCCAGGTCGCCTTCGCGCTGGTCGCGCCAGAGGTCACTCATCAACGTACGCGCTTCTTCATAGTTCTTGCTGCGCAACTGTGCTTCAATATCCTCTGGCAGATCGAGCATATCGGCCAGGTCATCTATCAGCAAATTGAATGAGGCTTGCTGCTGCTGCGTAATGAGCGGCACCAGCACCTCGCGCATCTGCTCATCGCTGGTAACGGCGGTGCGTAGGGCCGCCAGGTCAAACGCCACATCGGGCAACAGGCGCAACACGCGCTGGCGGGCCCGCTCCTCTTCCAGATCTACCGTTGCCCGCACTTCATCGCGTATCTCCTCAAACATCTGGTCGGGCTTGAAGTAGCGGTGTAACAGGCGCTCCATACGGTTTTGCTCGTCGGCTTCTTGCAAAATACGGCGGCGGCGATCATAGATAACCTCGCGCTGTTTGTTCATCACCGTATCGTAGTCAAAGGTGTGCTTGCGGATGTCGAAGTTGAAGCCTTCCACGCGGCTTTGCGCCCCCTCAATGCTCTTGTTGATGAGGGGGTGCTCAATGGGCACATCATCTTCGACGCCAAACTTCTCCATCACCCCCTTGAGCGCATCCATACGCCCAAAGCGCTTCATCAACTCATCTTCAAGCGAGAGGTAGAAACGGGAGGAGCCGGGGTCGCCCTGGCGCCCGGCGCGGCCCCGCAACTGGTTATCAATGCGGCGGGCCTCGTGGCGCTCGGTACCGACTACATGCAGGCCGCCATAGTCTTTAATGCGCTCGTGATGCTCCGCACATTCGCGCTGAATACGGAGAATATCATCAATGTATTCTGGTATCAGGCCGGGCGTCTCTTCAACCAGTTGCCGTGCCCGTTCCTGGTCGCCATGCAAGGTAAGCTGTACCAGTTTGGCGCGGGCGGTATAGATACGGTCAAAGAGCTTGCCGGCCAGCAAGGTGGGGCGCTCGTCGGGGTTGGTGCGGTAGTCGTGGTAGTCGCGGTGCATATGCTGTATCTCGGTTATCTTCTCTTCGCCCAACTCGTCAAGGTATTGCACAATGCGGCGAGCGCGATGCATATTATTATGGAGCACCGAGCGCACCAGTTCGAGCTTTTGTTCGTAGAGCGAGGGCGATACCTCCCCAAGCACCTTGTCTACCAGAAAGAGGTGTTCGCCCTTCTGTTCCAGTTGCTTCAGGTCATGCTCAAGTTCCTGGTGTAATTGTTCTAGCGCGGCCACCAGGTCGGGGGTGAGTTTGCCGCCGCTCCGCTCGATAATTGCGTCTGTTTGAGATTTCTGGCCTTTCTGACTGCCAAACAAGCTCTGGGATAATTCTTCTAACAGCTTGCTGTCTATACCCGTGTCGCGCAGATGGCGGGCGGCCAGCGCTTCCGGGTTGCCGCCAAGCAAGATGTCGGTACCACGCCCGGCCATATTCGTGGCGATGGTGATAGTATGGAGTTGGCCGGCCTGGGCCACAATCGCGGCTTCATCGGCGTTTTGCTTCGCGTTGAGCACATGGAGCCGGATGGGGCCATCTTTCAGATAGTCGCGCAAGTCGCGCTCAATGCGTTCGCTCAAGCGCTCCGACGTTTCAACCGCCGTGGTACCCACCAGCACCGGTTGCCCTTCCAGGGCCCGCTCCGCGATGTCGTTAATCACTGCGCCAAACTTGAAATCTTCGGTACGGTAAATCTGGTCGGGCAAGTCGTCGCGGATACAGGGCTTGTTGGTGGGTATCACCGTCACTTCCAGGTCGTAAATTTTGCCAAATTCCTCTTTCTCGGTAGCGGCGGTACCGGTCATCCCCGACAGCTTGTTATACATACGGAAGTAATTTTGAAAGGTGATGGTGGCGTAGGTTACCGACTCGCGGCGCACGTCTACGCCTTCCTTGGCCTCGACAGACTGGTGCAAGCCGTCGCTCCAACGGCGGCCGGGCATAAGCCGCCCGGTAAATTCGTCAACGATGACCACCTCGCCCTCTTGCACCACATAGTCCTTGTCGCGCTCGTACATAAAGCGGGCCTTGAGCGCATTTTCGAGATAGTGGGTCAGGTCGGAGTGGCGCGGGTCGTAGACGCTTTCGCCGTCTTCCAGTTCCTCAATCTGCTCTTCAACCCTGTTCAAGCCATCCTCAGTGAGCAACACACTGCGCGACTTCAGATCGAGCAAGACATCGCCATCGGGTTGTTTGTCCTTGTCCTTCTTTACGTCGTCGGGGCCCAGGGGACGGTCGCGTCTCGTCTCGCCTTTGAAATTCATGCTGACGCGCAATGGGCGGACAATCTGGGCAAAGCGGGCATACTGCGAACTGGACTGGCGGGCCGGCCCGCTAATGATGAGGGGAGTACGGGACTCATCTATCAAAATATTGTCCACTTCGTCTACAATGGCGTAGTTGTGTTCACCCTGCACTACATCGTCAAAGCGATGCACCATATTGTCGCGCAGGTAGTCGAAGCCAAATTCGTTGTTTGTGCCATAGGTAATGTCGGCGTCGTAGGCTTCGCGGCGGGTACACGGGCGCCAGTGTACCAGGCGCTCGTCATCCAGGGTTCCCGACACATCCACATATTCGGGGTCGAAGAGGGCAGAATATTCGTGCCCAATAAAGCCCAGGCTCAAGCCAAGCAGCGAGTAAACCGGCCCCATCCAGCCGGCGTCGCGGCGGGCCAGATAGTCGTTCACGGTAATGAGGTGAACCCCTTCGCCGCTAAGAGCGTTTAGATAGAGCGGGAGCGTTGCAACCAGCGTTTTCCCTTCGCCGGTTCTCATTTCAGCGATGCGGCCGTGGTGTAAGACGATACCGCCGACAAGCTGTACGTCGTAGTGGCGCAGGCCAATGGTACGGCGCGAGGCTTCGCGCACGGTGGCGAAGGCGTCGGGCAATATATCGTCCAGGGTCGCCCCCTCGTCAAGAATCTGGCGAAATTCATCGGTCTTTTCGCGCAGTTGGGCGTCGGTCAATTGGGCATAGGTTTCTTCCAGGTCATTGATGCGTTGTACCGTGGGTTGGTATTTTTTGCGGGTCTTCTCCTCTTCGGTTCCAGTCAGTTTCTTGAGCCAGCTTAACATAGGCGCTTTGTTATCCCCTCTCGCTATCTATCGTCAGGCCGGTGGCGCGTGGTTATGGGTGCCACCATGCCGGTTATTCTCCCGGTGGGTCAGGTATGCAGGCATATTCCTGAACCTGTATTATACCCGAAGGCAAGCGGGGGGAGCAAGGGGTAAGGGCGCATAAGTGTTCATATTCGTGGGGCCCCAGGGATAATCATGGTCACCTGTCCCACTCGTCATCATTTGTTCATGTTCAGCGCAGGGCTATCTCAGACAAAGCTGGTATACTGAAAGCAGGTGATTTCCTCCTTTCCTCCTTGCTGTTCTATATACAGAAACCCCTCGACGTGGCAGCGTCGGGGGGTTTCGCTTTGTGCGGGGGGCCAGGCCGTCGCCAACGCCCCACCCCCGCCGCCCTCACCCCGCGCCGCCCGACCGTTGGATCATCTCGCGGTAGTAGGCAATCAAATCGGTCAGGTCGCGCTCGCCCCACCCCGCCGCCGTGGCCGCGGCAAACGATACCAGCGCCGCGCTCCCGGCTGGCATGGGCACCCCCACGCTCTGGCCCGTGGCCACCATAGCCAGCAAATCCTTGCGCACGCCGGTAACATCAAAAGCCACCTCGCCGGCCTCGCCCAACAGTGCGGGTATCTTCATTGGCAGCGCCCCCAGACAGGCCGGGCTATCTGCTATTAACGCAAGCATCTGCTCCAGATCTAACCCCGACTGTACCCCCATCGCCAGCGACTCGGCAAGCCCTTGCCAGTAGACAGCCATAGGCATATTTAACACCAATTTCATCGTTGTGCCGCTGCCCGTGGGGCCCATATGCGCCACCCGCCGACACATCACCTCTAGCACCGGGCGGGCCCGTTCGACATCGGCGGCCGCGCCCCCCACCAGCGCCAGCAGTTGCCCATTGCGGGCCGGCGCTACTGTCCCCGACATCGGCGAATCAACCAGCGCGGCCCCTCGCTCGGCGGCCAGGGCCGCCACCCGCCGCACTGTGTCGGGCCGAATGGTACTCATTTCAACAAAGAGCGTGCCGGCTACCTCGCCCGCCAGCAACCCGCTATCGGAGTTATAGACCTGCTCGACGGCGGCATCGTCGGTCAAAATCGTACAGACAATATCGCACATAGCAGCCATAGCGGGCAACGACTCGGCCCGCGTGGCCCCCTGTTCTACCAACGCCTGCGCCTTCTCCGGGGTGCGATTGTATACCGTGAGCGGATAGCCCGCTTCAAGTAGGCGCGGGGCCATCGCCTGCCCCATACGCCCAAGCCCTACAAAACCGGTCCGTATCATACTTTGCAAGCTCCTCTCATACCAACGCTGGTTGTACCTACCCCAACGCCCGGACAGCCGCCGCGATACGCGCAAGCGTCTGTTCCGGCCCAATCGGGGCCATCGTCTCGAACAGGGGCGGGGACACTTTGCGCCCCGTCACCGCCACGCGCAAGGCCCCGAACAGTTGTCCCGTCTTTAACCCAAGCTCGTCTACCAGCGCCCGTAACGCCGTCTCGATATGCTGCTCGTCCCACACCGGTAGCGCCGCAAGGCACTCGTGGGCCGCTTGCAAGGCGCGCATGGTCGTGGCCGCATCCATCTTCTTCTGCACAATCAGCGCCGGGTCGGGATAGCTCACGTCGTTGAAAAAGAAGTCGAGCAGTTCGGGGCCCTCGCTAAACTCCTCTAGCCGCTCGTGAATAAGCGGCGTGAGTCGCTCCACATAGGCCACCTCTTGCGGCGTGGGCGGGTCGGCAATCAAGCCGGCCCGCGACAGATGCGGCAACAGATAGGTTGCGATCTCGGACGCCGGCAACGAGCGGATGTAGATACCGTTCATGTCCTTCAATTTCTCAGGATTCCAGCGCGCCGGCGAGGGCTGTACGCGGTCAATCGTAAAGCGCTCGACAATCTCTTCGCAAGACATGATCTCGGTATGATCATCGTAACTCCACCCCTGCAACGCCAGATAGTTAAACATCGCCTGGGGCAAATAGCCCACCTCCCAGAAGCGGTTGGTAGATACATCATCCTTGCGCTTCGAGAGCTTGCCTTGCCCATTCTGGCGCAGAATATTGGGCACATGGGCAAAGACGGGTACGTCCCACCCAAGCGCCTGGTAGAGCAGCACATGGTAGGGCATACTGGGCACCCATTCCTCACCGCGGATCACGTGGGTTATACCCATCAAATGATCATCTACCAGGTGCGCTAGGTGGTACACGGGCATACCAGTAGACTTCAACAGAACGATGTCGTATAAATCGCTATGGTTGACGGTAATCTGCTCTCCGCCGCGTATCAAATCGTGAAAGGTGGTGGTGCCTTGCAGGGGTACTTTCAAGCGCACGGTATAGGGTTTGCCCTGCGCCTCCGCCTCGGCGACCTGCTCTGCCGTCCAGTCGCGCTCGGCCCCGCGAAACCGAAAACTCTTCAACCCCCGTGCCTGTGCGTCGGCGCGCATCTGCTCCAATTCCTCCGGCGTGACAAACGACTTGTAGGCATCGCCCTGTTCCAGAAGCTGGTCAACGTATGTGCGATAGATACCCATGTCGTTGCGCTGCGATTGGACATAGGGCGCGTGGGGCCCGCCTACTTCGGGGCCCTCGTCCCAATCTAACCCGATCCACCGCAACGACTGCATCATATCATCGGCCGCGCCGGGCACATAGCGCTTCTCGTCGGTATCTTCAACGCGCAAAATAAACTGGCCCCCATAGTGGCGGGCAAAAAGCCAGTTAAACAACGCCGTACGCACACCCCCAATATGCAAAAAACCCGTTGGGCTTGGGGCAAACCGTACCCGCACAGGCGGGGTCACTTCAATCATAACCTCTCCGTTCCTTCCTTAATCACAACCCTTCCGAACACTCCGTCCATAATCCTCTGCGCTATTATACCGCAATCGCCCCGTTTCCTTCGTTTGTATGGGTAAGCAATGCAATGGCCTCATCAACACCCAGGACAACCTGATATAAGCGGTTTTGCGGCTCTGAAACATACCCTTGAGCGACGGTATGATCAAAAAAGTGCAGCAACGGATCATAGAATCCTTGCAAATTGATGACAATAATTGGTTTCTGATGGTAGCCCAGTTGGCGCAGCGTCAACGTTTCCATCAATTCTTCCACTGTGCCAAACCCGCCCGGCAAGACGACAAACGCATCCGAATAATCATCCATCAGCGCCTTGCGTTCGCGCATGGTGGTTGTCACAATCAGCTCGCTGGCCTCGACCAGGCCGATTTCACGATCCAGCAAGGCCTGGGGGATAATGCCAACCACTTCCCCGCCGCCGGCCAGCATCGTTCGGGCCAACGCTCCCATCAAGCCGATGCTCCCGCCGCCATACACCAGACGAAAGCCGGCGGTCGCAAGGGCGCGGCCCAGGTCGCGGGCCGCTGCTTCAAACATAGGGTTTGTACCAGTTTTTGAACCGCAATAGACACAAATGGTTCGTGACATAGTCTACCTCAGTATATTATAATAGGTTTTACCTGTGTAGATTGTAGCAGAATTCACTCATTCGATTGAAACTGCTACGCTTAGTCAAGGAGTACCTGCTATGGCAGACGATCAGACCCGTCAAGTGCAAGCGCTGGCCGAGGCGTTTCTGCAAGATTATTGTGCTTTCTACCCCATCAATGCCAGTATTCAAGGGCTACACGAGTACGATGGGCGTATTAACGACCTGCGCATTGAAACGATTCACGCATGGATCGATTCGCTGCATAGCTACCGCGGGCGACTGAACACCATCCAACCGGCAACGCTCGACCGACTCGCCTGGTTCGACTATGCCTTGCTGTGCTGGCGCGTTGATGCTGAATTATGGAATTGGGCCGAATACCGCGAGTATGAACGCAACCCGATGCTGTATACCGAAAATGCGACGGTTGACTATTATGTGCAACGCAACTATGCCCCTCTGGAAGAGCGGGCGCAAGCTCTGACCCGACACCTGCGCCAGATACCCCAGGCGATGGAGGTAGCCCGCCAGAACCTGGGCGACCGGGTGGCCCCCATCCTCATTGAAGAATCCGTGCCCGTGTTCGAGGGGTTGATAACCTTTCTGAACGAAAGTCTGGCCGAAACCTTCCAACCCGACACCCTCTCCCCCCCCACCGAAGCGGCGCTGTGGGCGGCCCGCGACGAGGCCGCCCATGCCATTGACGATCTGGTTATCTATCTGCGCGATACCCTGTACCCCCGCGTCCACAATACCTTTGCCATTGGGGCCGAACAATTTTCGCGTATGCTGGCGTACAACGAGCAGATTACCATTCCGCTTGACCAGTTACTAGCCGCAGGCGAAGCAGACTTGCTCCGCAACAAGCAAGCGTTGGAGGAGGTAGCCGCCCGCATAGACGCCAGCAAAACGGTGCGCGAGCATATGGCCGCGCTTGGGCGCAACCACCCCCCCGCCGACCGCCTGCTCGAGGAAGTCCGCACCATGTTGGAAGATTTGCGCACCTTTGTGATTGAGCGCGACCTGGTTACGGTGCCCAACGAAGTCCACTGTCTGGTGGAAGAAACCCCACCCTTCGCGCGGTGGGCCTTCGCTATGATGGATACGACGGGCCCCTTTGAAGAGGTGGCGACCGAATCGTTTTACTATATCACCCTGCCCGAACCAGACTGGCCGCCCGAAAAAGTGGAAGGCTGGCTGACCAAATTTGACTATGCTAAAATGACCGGCGTATCTATTCACGAAGCCTACCCCGGCCACTACATCCACTTTATGCACGTGCGCCACGCCCCCACGCGCCTGGCCAGAGCCTTTGAAACGTACTCCCATTTTGAAAGCTGGGCCCACTACTCCGAAGAGATGATGCTTGACCAGGGCTATGGCAATGGCGATTTGCGCTTACGGATGGCGCAACTCAGCGAGGCGTTGGTACGCAATTGCCGCTACCTCTGCGCCATCAAGATGCACACACAGGGGATGAGCATAGACGAGGCCACGCGCTTCTTTATTGACCACGCCTATATGGACGAGGTACCGGCCCGCAAAGAGGCGCGACGCGGCACCCACGACCCCGGCTATATCAATTATAGCCTTGGCAAGTTCCTGCTGCGAAAATTACTAAACGATTACAAGGAAGCCTATGGGGAATCGTTCTCGCTCAAGCAATTTCACGATGCCTACATTGGGCACGGCTCCCCGCCCATTCCAATGCTGCGTACCTTGATGTTGCCTTCCGACGACGGCGTGTTGTTGTAACTACGACGTTTGTAACTGGCCGGCGTATACTAGATTCAATTGCACGAAATAGTGCAAAAGAGAAAAGCGAGCGCCAGCGCTGTTCTCAATGTTCAGCCAGTTTACTAGTAGTAGAAGGAAGGCGCATAATGAATACAGAGAAGTATCAAAAAGCAAAATTCGTCCACGAGATGATGGCCGAAGAAGCCGGGCATAGTCTCAATATGCAGGTTGTGCTGGCCGGTCTCCCTGATGAACAACTGCAAATGATTGAAAATGTTGTTTCCCAATGCCGTACCGCGCGATCTGGCCAAAATAGTTATCCTACGGTTACCTTTGTTGTAGATTGGGAAGAGCAACTTGTATAATCGGTAGTTGGGGGCGGGGTGGCTTGTTGTCGCCCTGCCCCCGCGCCGTCTCATACCAAATTCGGGTGAACACAGCGAGAACCACGGATGCACACGGATGCACACGGATGGCTTGACCGAGCCTATCGGTGTCTATCAGTGGTTGTATCTCTATTCAGACGAATTTGGTATCACAGCGCGCGCCCTGCGCGGCCCCGCAGTTGTGAGCCTTTCCCCCCCTGGCCCCACCCACCCGTTTTTGCGGTATACTGGGGCTTATGATAGCATCGCTTCGCGGAATAGTGCGGCACGTTGGCGCCGACCACCTGGTCATTGAAACCGGGGGGGTCGGTTTGCTGGTGTATGCCCCACGCCCAACCCTCCAACGCCTGGGAACGCCGGGCGACGAAGTCTTTGTCCATACGGTGCTGGTGGTGCGCGAGGATTCGCTCACGCTATACGGCTTTGCCACCCCCGAACAACGCGCCCTCTTTGAAACGCTGATTGGCATTAGCGGGGTGGGCCCGCGTATGGCGGTCAACCTGTTGTCGTTTGCCGAACCGGACGAGGTGCGCGTGGCCGTGGCCCAGAAGGATACGGCCCGCTTTGTCAAGGTGCCCGGCATTGGCAAGAAGATGGCCGAGCGCCTGGTACTGGAACTGCAAAGCAAACTGGATATGAAGGATATACCGGCTGCCGCGGCGGCCAGTGCCGACCCGACCATCGCCAGCGTGAATAGCGAACTGGCCAATGTGCTGGTGAGCCTGGGCTATAGCAGCGCGGAGGCGCAGTCGGCAGTGGCGGCGCTGCCCGCCGACGCTCCCGCCGAACTGGAGGAGCGGCTACGCCTGGCGCTCAAGCACTTTGGGGGGGTGTGAGGGGGGATGGGCGGCGAGGAGGCACCAGTACCCCCCCCCACCCCCTGGCCCGCGCTCGTCGCCCGCCTGGCCGGCCTGCGCGTCCTCGTCATTGGCGACGTATCGCTGGATGAATACCTGTATGGGCGGCCTACCCGCCTCTCGCGTGAAGCCCCCGTCCCCGTGCTCGAAATGATGCACCGCACCCTCATACCCGGCGCCGCCGCCAACCCCGCCTGCAACATCGTCGCCCTGGGAAGCCACGCCATCCAGGTCGGCATCGTCGGCGACGACCCATCCGGCGACCTCCTGCGCCACGCCCTGCGCGAGCGCGACATCTCCCCCGACGGCCTCATCACCATTGCCAACCGCCCCACCACCACCAAAACGCGCATTATGGCCCACGAACCGCCCCGCCTACCGCAACAAGTCGCCCGCCTTGACCACATTGACCGCAGCCCCCTGCCGCCCCACGACGAGGAGCGCATCTTACACGCCCTGGCCCACTACGGCCCCGCCGTTGATGCAGTCCTCTGTTCCGATTATCAAATGGGATTGCTCACCCCCGCGGTTGTGGGGGCCCTGCGCCACCTCTGCCAGCAGCATGGCGTGCTGCTCACGGTAGACGCCCAGGGAAACTCGCAATATTACCAGGGGGTAGACCTGTTCCGCTGTAACAACGTGGAAGCGGCCGCAGCGCTTGGGCGGCCGCTCTGGAGCGAAGCAGACTTTCAGCACGGGGTTGCGGCCTTACGGGAAGCGCTAGGAGCCGGACTGGTCATCGTCACGCGCGGGCCGGATGGCCTCTCGATGGCGGGGCAATCCTTCGGCTATACGCATATGCCGGCCGTAGCAATGCGCGAAGTGTACGACACCACCGGTGCCGGGGATACGTTTATTGCGGTTGCCACGCTGGCCCTGGCCGCACACATAGCGCCCCTGGAAGCAGCCCGCCTGGCCAACGCAGCGGCGGCCCTGACCGTGCGCAAATTTGGCAATACCGTTGTCACCCCCGACGAACTGGCCCAATTGGGCGAAAAGGAGTAAAGGGATTTCCCCTTTACTCCTCCCTACGCATTGCAGACGCCCCCACCCCTACGTCGTCTGTGGCGCATTCAAATTCTGGATAGCCTCATCTTCATTCTGGTAAATATCGGCATACTGCGCCAACCCGACCATACGAAAAATCTTCTGAAAATGTTGGGAAAGCCCGCTAAAGGCCAACTTCTGGCTATTGCGGTTGACCTCGGTCACAATACCAATGAGAATAGCAATACCGGCACTGTTAATATAATCATTCTGACGGAAGTTGAGCAAGACCTGGCTGGCCCCCTGCTCGGTCACCTCGCGGTAGGCATTGTTTATCTTCTCTTCTGCAAATGTCGTGACATCGCCCATCAAATCAACGATGGCGATGCCATCTCTCTGACGGGTTGTTACCGTCAACTCATCTTCCAGCATATAGTACTCCTTCGCCTTCTAGGTATCTTCGGGTTTGATTGCGTTTCAAACCAATTCAGCGATCACGCATACGGTACAACGTTCAGGTTCGTTTCTTGCCCAATACACCTTGGCAACTTTATGACGGTATGGCCCACGCGAGAGCTAGTCTGATGAATCAACCAGCGATGCTTCATGACCCACCCGTTCCGCCTGATTGTAAAACTTCAAGCGGTAACAATTTCCCTTAGCCACCGGCTCAAACCCCGCCTCGTCGCTGAGCTCCTCAATCAACATCAACCCCATACCCCGCAACGGCCCGAGCCCGGCCAACTTCTCGGCAATGCTCAGCGGCGCTTTACCTGGTTCATACACCTGCACCCCCTCGTCGAAAATATCTATCCGCAGGTGGCCGCCATCATACACACACTTAATTGTGACACGCAACCCCGCTTTCAACGAGTTGCCATGCTCAATGGCATTGATACACGCTTCACTCAACGCCGTTTTCATATCTTCAATGCGTTCTTTATCAATACCTGTGCAACGAGCAAAGGTAGCCACAGCATCACGAGCAACCACTTCATAGCCCAGTTCACTCGGAAAAGAGAGCTCCATCATATACGCACAGGCATAGATTGTCGGCTCACCGTTCAAGATGGATAACCATACGTACCTGATTGCCGCCACCCGGCGCGGTCGTAATCTCGACTTCATCCATCAATTCATGAATAAGCCAGATACCCCACCCGCCACGGTCGGCTGCATCGGGATGATATTTTGACTCTTTATCAGGGATACGATGAATCGTGCTGCTGTCAAGCAGTTTACTGCCCGCATCAGCCACACTGACGACCAGTTCACTCTCGCGGGCCGTCAGCAATACGACGACTTTCATTTCTTCGTCGTGCTGGTTGCCATGCTCAATGGCATTGGTCACAGCCTCGCTAATAGCCGTCTTCAGGGCATCCACGCGGTCGTTATGAAAGCCCATACGAGTGGCCAGCGAGGTTGCAGCATCCATAGCCACCCGCTCATAGCCGAGCTTACTGGGCAAGCTCAACTCGATCACTTTTTCCATTGGTTCAGTCTTTGATGCGTCTTCGCTCATTGTGTGTGTCACCTGCCTGCAATGATTGTACCGTGGCGGTTCTTTCGCAACGCTCATACTCCAACAGGCACCAATATGTTTCTGGACAGCTTTTACCACACCGGCAAAACCCATAGGTACGGGTAGACGAACTTTATTATAACACAAGACCACGATATTTTGTATGCCCCCTTTATCAGGCCTGGTTCCCATCTGGGACGGAACGCCTGGCATAGCAGCATCTCGTACACCGCCGTGCAGATTGTCGGGCCGCCCTCCCAGACTAGCGTGTCATTGCTTGCCACCAGTTCCCCTTCATGTACGTTGAACGTAATCTGAGATGGTTTCTGGGTATGTTAGAGTGGAATATTACCATGTTTGCGGGCCGGCAAGCTCTGGCGTTTGGTGCGGGCCAGGTTCAGCGCCCGTATCAAGATAGGGCGGGTTTCCTGGGGTTCGATAACGGCGTCAATGTAGCCCCGCTCGGCCGCAACGTAGGGGTTGGCAAAGCGCTTCTGGTAGTCTTCCACCAGTTCAGCCTGGCGCACAGCGGGATCTTCTGCTTCGGCCAATTCTTTGCGAAAGATAATCCGCACAGCCGCATCAACGCCCATAACCGCAATTTCAGCGGTGGGCCAGGCAAAGTTAAAGTCGGCGCGCACATGCTTACTGGACATGACATCGTAGGCGCCGCCATAGGCTTTGCGCGTAATGACGGTGAGTTTTGGCACGGTCGCTTCACAATAAGCGTACAGGAGTTTGGCTCCGTGGCGAATAATGCCGCCATATTCCTGCTGTGTACCGGGCAAGAAACCGGGCACATCTACAAAGGTAACAATGGGGATATTGAAGGCATCGCAGAAGCGCACAAACCGCGCCCCTTTGACCGAGCTATCTATGTCCAGGGTACCGGCCAGGTGCATGGGTTGGTTGGCCACAATGCCGACGGCGTGCCCATCGAGGCGGGCAAAACCTATGGCAATGTTGCGGGCCCAGAAGGGTTGTACTTCAAAGAAGAAGTTGTCGTCTACCACCGATTCAATGACCATGGTCATATCGTAGGGACGGCGGGCACTATCGGGTATTAACGTTTGCAAGCGGTCATCCATCCGTTGCGGGTCATCTTCGGGGGGAATATAGGGCGGGTCTTCCATATTGTTCGCGGGGATGAAGGAGAGCAGGGTACGGATTTGTTCAAAGCTCTCTTGTTCATCGTTAGCCGCAAAGTGGGCCACGCCGCTGCGGCTATTGTGGGTCATCGCTCCGCCCAGGTCTTCGGCGGCCACTTCCTCGCCTGTGACGGTACGGATAACATCCGGGCCGGTAATAAACATCTGGCTAATGGTTTTCACCATAACGATAAAGTCGGTCATGACGGGCGAGTAGACTGCGCCGCCGGCGCAGGGGCCGGAGATAATCGAAATCTGGGGGATAACGCCGCTACTCAAGACGTTGCGGTAGAAGATTTCGGCGTAGCCACCGAGCGATACCACGCCTTCCTGAATACGAGCACCGCCGCTATCGTTAATGCCAATGCATGGGACACCCATGCGCATAGCCAGATCCATCACCTTGCAGATTTTCTCCGCAAAGACTTCGCCTAGCGAGCCACCAAAGACGGTAAAATCTTGCGAGAAGACGCAGACCGGGCGACCGTCTATAGTGCCGTGCCCGGTAATAACACCGTCGCCCATGGGCTTTTTCTTGTCCATGCCAAAAATACTGGTACGGTGAACGGTGAAGGCGTCCAGTTCTACAAAGGAACCGGGGTCGAGTAGCGTATCTATCCGTTCGCGGGCGGTGAGTTTGCCTCTATCGTGCTGGCGTTGAATGGCGCTAGAATCGCCCTTCAACACCTGTTCGCGTCGCTGTCGCAGGTCGGTAATTTTCTCGCTGGTTGTTGTAGACATTCCGTTTTGCTGCTACTTTCTACGTGTTCAAAGGTACTCAAAAGTACGCTTTGCACACCGACTGAAATTCTTACTTCCACCTGCACGGCCCGCTCAGGCGCGGGGCTTACACACAGTCCATAAGCGTCTTTTACGTCCCGACGTAGCCACAACCGGGGACGGTTGGTGCTCAGGCCCCAACAAGCCGCATGCCTTCGTCTCGAATATTCCGTGCGGCGTTCCCGTCCCGTTCCAGGATCGCCCCGCACGACGGGCAGGCCCAGGTGCGGTCGGATAGCGCCAGGTGCTGGTTGATGTGCCCACACCCGTTGCACGTCTTGCTGGATGGATAAAACGGGTCTATCAGCACCACCCGCTCCGCTTTGTATCCCACATGGCGGGCTATCTCGCTGAACGCGGCGTCTGCAATCGCCCGCGCCAGCGTGTGGTTCTTCAGCATGCCCACCACGTTGAGCGTTTCCAGCGCGATGATGCTGGCTTTCGCAGCCAACCGGGTCGTCATCTTGTGCATGACATCCGCCCGCAGGTTCGCAATCCGATAGTGCAGACGCGCCAGTTTGTGCTTCGCTTTGTACCAGTTCTTGCTTCCCTTCTGCTTTCGGGCCAACCAGCGATTCAGACGGCGGAGTTTCTTCTGAGCGACCGCAAGGTGCTTTTGGTTCTCAAACACCTCGCCGTCGCTGTCTACGGCTAACGATTTGACGCCAATGTCTACGCCAAGGACCCGTTCTGGAGCCGTGCGGGGCGGGGCCGGCCGCTCAACCTGGATGCTCACGAACCAGTAGCCCGCTCGGTAGGACACCGTCGCTCCCAATATCTTGCCCTGGAAGCG
>DAOTUK010000294.1:0-45737 GCA_034437375.1 Chloroflexaceae bacterium
GGGTTCCGGCGGTATAGATTTTTTGCACATCGGGGATAATCTCGGTGTAGCCCATCTCTTCCACGTCTTCCTGGAGCATTTCGCTGTAGCCGATGATGGCGTTGAGGGGGGTGCGGAGTTCGTGGCTCCAAAATACAAGTTCTTACAAAAAGCTATGGCCCCACACCCATCACCATTAACGAAGAGTGCCTGGATCACTACGAACCGGATGGCCTGCCCGAACAGGCCGCCCTGATTGTCTCCAATGAGCGCCAGCGCAACCGTACCCTGTGCCCCATGGGCGACGCCGACTGGATAACGTTCTTTGGCAAGACGGGCAAGCGCTATTTCATCTATACCGACACCGACCCCTACCGCCCCTCGGAAGACCTTGTGAACGATGCCGAGGCCGGCGCCGATACCGTGCTCGTGCTGAATGACCGCGACGGCACAAGTATGATCGAATTCAACGACAATATTTTTGGCGGCGAAACGCTCGATTCCCAAATTGAATTTACCCCCAAAGTTGATGGATTTTACTATGTGCAGATAAAGAACGTCGGCGATATTGGAAACCAATTTATTCGCTACGACCTTGTGCTGGAGCTGTGCAAGCCGGGCCAGAGCGATTGTGGGCGGGCCTCTAACCCCCCCACCAGCGCTTCCAACCCGGGATCGAGCGCCACCCCCCAACCACAGCCGGCCAGTAACCAGGGCCCCACCGCGACACCCAATATCCCCGATGACGAATTTACGCTTGACCCAACCAGCACATCAACGCCGGTACCAGCACAGGTCAATGCTGAACCAACCTCCGCGCTCAACGACCTTGCCTATAGCCACGCGCTCAACTTTGCCTCCCCCGCCTTCGAACGCGAGTGGCAACGCACCGAGCTATCGGTAGCCAGTCAACGGGTTGCCCGTGCATGGATATGGGGCGCAGAGGCGCTCGCCGCGGTGGAAGAACCCTACCAGGAGTCGGCGCATGGGGTGCGGCAGGTGCAATACTTTGACAAAGGGCGGATGGAGATAAACGACCCCACGCTTGACCCCACGCACCCCTGGTATGTGACGTTTGGGTTACTGTCCCAGGAGCTTGTCCTGGGGCGTATCCAGGTGGGCGACCATACCTTCCAACCCCGCAGCCCGGCCGAATTGCCCATTATTGGCGACGCAGACGATACCGACGTACCAACCTATGCCAGCTTTTCGGGGGTGGTCGGGGTGCCCGCGCCAGACCTCACGGGCGAAGATGTGCTCGACCGGCTCTCGCGTGATGGCCAGGTTGGTACATACGCGGGTGTGCGCCGTCCAGAGGCGCGTCTGGTACACTTCTCGCCCGACTCGGGCCACAATATCCCGCTGGTATTCTGGCGCTTTCTCAACGCGCATGGCGAAGTATACCAGGATGGTAGCTATGGTATCGGGCCCCTCGTCAACTGGGCACGGCTGGTGGGCTATCCCACCAGCGAACCCTACTGGATAACCGCGCAGATTGACGGCGTACAACGTGATGTCATGGTGCAGATCTATCAGCGCCGCGTGCTCTTCTATATGCCCGACAAGCCGCCTGGAAAACAGGTTGAAATGAGTGACATTGGTCGAGATTATTACCAATGGCGCTACGGCAAATCGCTCCGGTGAGGAAGAACGACCCCCTGGAAGTTGTCCGTCACCTGGCCGCAACGATTGGCCCCCGCCCGGCAACGTCGCTTCAGGAGGCCCAGGCCGCGGCCTATCTGGATGGCCGCTTGCGCCGCGCCGGTATGCACGTTAGTGCTGACCCCTTCCGCGCCCCGGTCAGGCGTGGCACAGTGTACCGCGTGCTGGCGGCGGCGGGGGTGCTGGCCGCCCTTCTGAGCCGGTGGGCGCCCCTACCGGCCCTGCTGCTCTCCGTCTGGTTGTTGCTGCTGGTGTTTGTAGATACTATCCTTGTGCCCCTTCCGTCACCCGTGCCCCACAAAAACAGCCAGAATATTGTGGGCAACCGCGCCAGTGAGAAACCCCCTCGCTGGCGCGTCGTGCTTCTGGGGGCCATTGATACCGAACCACGCGCCGGGCCCCTCGCTGCGCTGGTGGGGGGGCGGCCGGCGGCGGTTATCGGGCGACTGGTCGCCTTTGGGGCGCTGGCGGTGCTGGCGCTGTTGTATGTGCTGTATGCGGTTGACGGATTCTGGTATGGCCAGGCCCTGCCGGCCGCCTATCTCCTGCTACTGCTGGTGCCCACCCGTACCAGCAACGACTCCGGCCTGGGCAACGCGGGGTCGCTGGCCGTACTCTTGCACGCCGCCGAACGGCTCACCGCGCTACGGCGGGTTGAACTCTGGATAGTCGGCGTGGGTGCGGCTGCCACCGGCGACCACGGACCACAAGATTTTCTCTCCCGCTATCCATTTCAAAAGGTTGAAACGCTCTTTCTCTCCCTGGAACAGATAGACCACGGCCACCTGAGCTATGCGCCCTATGAAGGCATCGTGCGCCACTATCGGGCCGATTTGTTGCTGGTAGACGTTGCGTCGGCGGTGGGGTTGCAGATGTCCGATGTGCCGGTAGACCCGCGCCCCTACCATAGCGCCACGTCGCTGGCCAGGCTACTACATCGCCGCGGCTATCGTGCGTTGACGTTTGTGACCCACAGCGCACCCGCATACCGTGTGCAGGATGATACGCTGGCCGATTATAGTTCGCATGCGATTGAGGCCGCCGCTACCATGGTAGTGGGGATAGTAGAACACCTTGACGCCAACGATACGTAGCTGTTCACCCGTACGGGGTCGCGGCCTGGGAGCGCGGACATCCTGTCCGCCCCGGCGTAGTCACAGCTTGCCCTTGCCCTTGAGTTGTAGGTACATATTGATAACGCTCACGGTGAGTTTATCGGCGGGTACATCCAACGTCATCACGCCGCTGCGGTTGAGCGTATCGAGCACGACCTGCCGCTCGTCCAGCAGCATTTCCGCCACGGCTCGCTGATAGACGCCGTTGCTGGTTCTGGCCGGGTGGTGGGCCAGGGTGGTGATGTTGGGGTCGCTGATGGTTACGCAGAGCGGCAGATGCCGCCGCGCCAGGCGGCCCATGTTGGCGATAAGGGGGCGGGCCGCGTCAAGCGTAACCAGGTCGGTAAAGACGACCACAAGCGAACGGCGCTTGTTTTTCAGGCTCAGGTAGCTGAGGGCCCGCCCGTAGTCGGCTTCCACCGGTTGCAAGCGAATATTGTAGAGCGCTTCGAGCATGCGGTAAAACTGGCTCTTGCCGCGCCGCGGGGCCAGGTAGGCGCCAACCTGGTCGGCAAATGTGAGCAAGCCAATGTGGTCGCCTTTGGCCTGGGCTACGTAGGAGAGCAGCAAGGCCGTGTTCAGGACATAATCCAGTTTTGCCAGGTCGCCAATGGGGGGACGCATCAGCCGGCCCGTATCTATGACGCTCACGACAAACTGGCTCCGCTCCGTTTCATATTCCGCGGCGATGGGTTTGCCGCGCCGAGCGGTGGCTTTCCAGTTAATGCTGCGGAACTCATCGTCCGGGTTATACTCGCGCAGGCGCTCAAACTCGTTGCCGCTGCCAAAGATGCGCGACTGGCGCAGCCCCGGCTCAAACAGCAGGCCCTTCTGGGCCATCAGGTCATACTTGCGCACTTCGAGCACATTGGGGTAGACTTTGACCGCGGCGGCGGCGGGGTAGCGGGCCTGGCGGAAAAAGGTTTGCAGCATACTGCGGTAGCGCAGCGTAATATCCCCAAAATGGTAGTCGCCGCGTTGGAGCGGGCGCACGTGGTAGCGGGCCTCAAAGACATCGTAGGGCGCGATTTCGCCGTTGATAAAGACGGTATGGCACACAAACTGGTAGGGATATTCGTCGCGCAGGGTCAGGTGTAGCCGGCGGGTGCTGCGGTTGGCCAGCAGCACGGTGACGAGATTGTTGGCCCCAATAGAGAGGCGGGTATCGTTGATACGCTCCACGTCGAGCAATTCGGGACGCGGGGTGAGCAGAACATCAATAACCACCATGAGAAGTATGACCAGGAAGTAGACCAGGGTAAGCCAGACGAGCGGTGGTGCTACCGCCGCCCCCGCGATAGGGAAAGCGCCAAGCAGCATCAGTAGGAGCAGGCGTCTGGTTGGTATCATGCGGTCATCTCGGTATAGTGCAACATCGCTTCTTTTACCTGGGAAAATTCCGTTTCAATATGGTCTATCAAGCCGGTGGCCTTCTCGGTCATGCCCGCACGCAGCAACACCTCCATCTCCTTGCACCGGGCGGCCAGGCGTACGGCCCCAACCTGGACGCTGTTTGATTTGAGCGAGGTAATGGCGTGCATAATGGATTGCGGCTGGCCGGCTTCCACCCCTTTGCGCAGGGCGGCCACAAAGGTTGCGGCATCTTCCAGAAAAAAATCTATCAATTGCCGCGATTGGTCGGGGGTGTTGCCATGTACGATGGAGAGAAAGCCGCGTAGCACCGTTTCGTCTAGCGAGTCCAGGTGGGGGGCCGTGTCTTGCGGTATGGGCTCGCTATTGCGCTGTACCCGGTAGAGGGCGGCGACAAGCTCTTCCAGTTGCACCGGTTTGCTAATATAGTCATCCATCCCTTGCTGCAAGAGCCATTCGCGGTAGCCCTTCATGGCGTGGGCTGTCATGGCCACAATCTTCGGTTGTTGCTGATAGGTCCAGAGGGAATGGATATTGCGCGTCGTTTCGATACCATCCATATCTGGCATCTGCACATCCATCAGTACCACGTCGTAATCCTGGCGCTCCAACGCTTGCAACACTTCCACCCCGTTGGAGGCAATATCGGCGCGATAGCTGAGCTTTTCGAGCAGGCGCAGGGTTACCTTCTGGTTGATAGGGTTATCTTCGGCTACCAGAATACGCAAGGGGTGGCTCTGGCCCATCGTCTGGTCTATATGCTCCCAGACAACCGGATAGGTCTGGGTGGTGTGGGTGTGGGTGGTGTCGGGGAAGATGGTTTGCAGCGCATTGTACAGGATGGCCGGGCGGATGGGGCGGCTCAGGAATGTGACGTTGCGCTGGATGGCGTTGGCGGAGAGTTCGTTGCGAAGCGTAATCGGGACCCAGGCCAGTATCGGAAGGGTGGTTGCGTCGTACTGCGAGCGGATGGACTCTACCAGCGCGGGGCCGGTATCGCCATTGTGCGATATATCGAGCATCACCACATCAACGGGTTCACCATGCGTCAGTTCGTCCAGCGCCGCGTCCCCAGAGGATGCTATGGTATGGGCCATGCCCCATCGGGTTGCATATTGGGCCAGGATAGCAATATTTGTTTTGTGGCCTTCGACGAGCAAGACGCGCTTGCCGGCCAGGTGGGGGTGGGTCTGGCTCTGGCAGGGTTGTGGGTGGTGGGGGGCAATGTCGGCCGGAAAGGTCAGGTGGAAGGTGGAGCCCTGGCCTGGCTGGCTTTCGACCCAGAGCGAGCCGCCCATCATCTCGACCAGGCGCCGGCTAATGGATAGCCCCAGACCTGTGCCACCATACTTGCGCGTACGCGAGTCGTCTACCTGGCTAAACGATTCGTACAGCAGTTGGACGCTTTCCTGGGGAATGCCAATCCCCGTATCGCGCACGCTGATATGCACTTCGTAGCGGCGGTGTTCCTGGTCAAGCTCGCGGCCGCCAATCGCCACCAGTACCTCGCCCACATCCGTAAATTTAATCCCATTATCTATCAAATTCACCAGCACTTGCCGCAGGCGCGACATATCGCCAACCAGGTCGGTGGGGGTGTGGTCGCCTATGGTATAGGCCAGGTTCAGTCCCTTGGCTTCGGCACGGGTAATCAGCAAATCGAGTGCCTCTTCTACGCAGTCATGCACGGGGAAGGGGTGGTATTCAAGATCGAGTTTGCCGGCTTCTATCTTCGAAAAGTCGAGAATGTCGTTAATGAGCGCAAGCAGTGTCGCACCACTGATACGGATTGTTTCCACATAGTCGCGTTGTTCGTTTGAGAGCGACGTACCCATCAGCAGGTTGGTCATACCGATAACCGCATTCATCGGTGTGCGTATCTCGTGGCTCATATTGGCCAGAAAAGCCGACTTGGCGCGGGTGGCTACTTCGGACTCTTTCCAGGCTTTTTGCAATTCGCGTTCGGCCCGTTTGCGCTCGGTAATATCGCGCATTGTGCCACACATCATAAACCCTCTGGCGGTCATAATGGGAAAGGCCACTTGCTCAATTGCGCGGTGGGTGCCGTCGGGAAGCTGAATACCAAGCTCGATAAGCTGGTTTTCCCAGGGGGCGTGCCCGGTGCGCAGCATCGTCTCGACCGCCGCTTGCAGTTGGGCTGTGCGTTCAGGGTAGCGGCTTTCTCTGGGCATCATCTGTTCCATAATGTCCCAGATATAGTGCCCGATGACGTCATCGCGCTTCAGTCCGGTGATATGTTCGGCGCTGCGGTTCCATTCAATGATCTTGCCATACTCGTCTGTCAGGTCTATGCCCTCTATCGTCTGTTCGACTACCCCGCGGAATTTTTGCTCCGACTGGCGCAGGGCCATCTCCGTTTCTTTCTGCTCGGTAATATCCTGGGCCGCGCTATAGACGCGCACCACGCGCTCTTCGCACGGGTCCCATACCGGGCGTACGTGGCTACGGAGCCAGCGCACCGTCTCTTGCTGCGTCATAATGCGAAACTCGCTTACCACCGGCTGCCCCGATAGCACCCGAGCGCAGGTTTCGTTGTAGGCGTCGGCGTCGTCGGGGTGGATAAAGGGCTTCCAGCCTCCGTCGAGGTTTATATCGTCCTGGTGGAACCCGGTAATGCGCGTATACGCATCGGTCACCCATTCAAGAATACATGTCCCATCCGGCTCTATGCGGGTTGCACAGGCAAAGTCTGAGACGAGTTCAGAAATGACGCGGTAGCGTTCTGTGCTTTCGAGCAGGGCCTTCTCGGCTTGTTCGCGGCGCGTCAATTCCTCTAGCAAGCGGGCCGTCGCATATTGCAAGGATTGTGTGCGTTCGTCTACGCGCCGCTCCAATTCGTGTTCCATTTGTTTGCGCAGCGTAATATCGCGGAAGGTGGCCAGGTATGCCGGCTGGCCCTCCCACTCTATGGCGACAATGTGGGCTTCGGCTATCAGACCGGTACCATTGACGGGTAGTAAATCAAATTCAACGGTTCCATTGGTGACTGGCGTTCCCATCTCAAGCCCGACCAGCGTATCGGGAGGAAATCCGAACACTTCTTCGGCGGCCGGGTTGACAAAACGGACAATACCATCGCTAATCACCAGAATAGGGTCGGCGCTGTGTTCAATAATGGAGCGGAAGAGGTGTTCGTTGCGGTGGAGCGCTGCTTCGGCCTGTTTGCGCTCGGTGATGTCTGTGATAAGCCCTTCATACGAGCAGAGCCGCCCCTGCTCATCGTGGTGCAGCGCGGGGGTGTTGCGCACCCACCGTACCGAGCCGTCCTTATGCACAATGCGGTGTTCGAGCGTGGGCGACTCGCCGCGCAAGATGCAAGCAACCTGGTGTAAGACGGCCTCGCGGTCGTCTGGGTACACCATCGTATACCAGAGGTGGGGTGTCCGAGCATATTCTTCAGCCTCATACCCAGTCACGGCCACACAGCCGGGTGCGTGGGTTGTGGTGATCGGTTGCCCATCTTCCACAACCACAGTATAGATATAGTCTGTGACAGACTCGATCAAGCGGGTATAACGCCGCTCGCTGGCAAGAGTCGTTTTTTTCTGGGCTTCCAATGCAGTTTCAAGCGCTTGTATGCGCTGGTATAAGGCATCAGTTTCTGCCGTTGACACGCTTTCATCCTCTTCTTCGGGACTTCTGAACACCTGCTTTTTCCCTGGTACAAGTGTCTCCTTCATTGTATCACGTTGGGGAACAATCGCAGAAATGGGCAATATCAATACTTCAGAGCCAACGTAACCTGGCTCAGGTGCTATGTTACCAAACGCAACGGTATGTTGATGACACGAGAAACTGGGAGGTAACGTATGCTCGTTTCGGAGAGGTACCTACGTTCTCTTTTGTCGAGATTACCATAGTAGTATACCATGAGTCGTGTTGCGCGATGGGTGAGTTGACAACTCTATCCTGCCTTTAGTAAACTATATGCCATCGTTATCATTTCTATTCCTGTAACCTATTTTTGATTGACATAACTAATCTTGACATTCTTACCGAGTCTAGTACACTATACGTGGGCTCGTGTGCTGGTAATAAAGACAGGAGACAGGCGGAGCAAAAGGGGGGGCTATGGTTCGCCATATTGTGCTGTTCGGAGTGCATCCGCATATTTCTGATGCCGAGTGTGATGCTGTGTTAGATGCGTTGCGGGCCTTGCCCGACGCTATCCCAGAAATCCGTTTGTATGAGGTAGTCCGCGATGAGGTGGGCGGGGCCCGTTCGGCCACCTTTGGCGTGTTGAGCCATTTTGATGATTTTGCCGCGCTTGACCGCTACCGCAACCACCCGGATCATCAGGCGGTGTTGGTGCGGTTGAATGAAATTTCGGCGTGGATCAAGGCCTGGGATTATACGGTTGCCCCCGAAACGCCATCACTGTGATGAACAGATGGCAGCGTGATGTATATGGATGAGTGCGCGTGTAGCAAGGAGGCTGTAGATGTCTGAGACGAATGGAAGAAGGGCCCGATTGTTTGATGAATTCTCTTACCCAACGTACGAAGAGTGGCGCGAAGCGGCCGAGAAAAGCCTCAAAGGTGCTTCGTTTGAGAAAAAGTTGATTACGCGGACGTATGAAGATATTGATTTGCAACCGCTCTACCGGATGGAAGATGCGGAAGGGTTGGCGCATACTGGATCGCTACCGGGCTTTCCGCCCTATGTGCGGGGCACCAGCGCCGCGGGCTATCGTCTGCACCCGTGGGACGTGTGTCAAGAGTTGCCCTATGCTCTGCCGGAGGAGTGTCACCAGGCGTTGCGCTTTGATATGGAGCGCGGACAGACGGCCGTAAATCTCGTGCTGGATATGGCGACGCTGCTTGGTAAGGACGCCAGCGATGCTCCCGCCAGCGAGGTGGGCCAGGGCGGGCTATCGCTCTGTAGCGCCGCGGATCTGGCGGTGGTGCTAGAGAGCATAGACCTTGAAAAAACCCCCATCTTTATCCAGGCCGGCGCTACGGCGCTGCCCATTGCCGCGTTTATGGTGGCGCTGGCGCGGCAGCGGGGGGCTTCGCTGGCAAAACTCAGCGGGTGCATTGGTATGGACCCGCTTGGCGTGCTGGCCCGTAGCGGGAGTCTGCCGCGGCCGCTGGATGAAGCGTATACGATGATGGCGCAGCTTGCGGGGTGGGCACGGGGCAATACGCCCAATCTGCAAACCGTGCTGGTGCAGGGCCACCCCTACCACGATGGCGGCGCCAGCGCCACCCAGGAATTGGCGTTTGCCCTGGCCACCGCCGTGGAATATCTCCGCGCTCTGATAGATCGCGGCCTGTCGCCCGACGATGCCGCCCTCTCCATACGCTTTTCCTTCTCCATCGGCTCCAACGTCTTTATGGAGATTGCCAAACTGCGGGCCGCGCGGTTGCTGTGGTCTCGCGTCGTGAGCGCCTTTGGTGGCGGCGACGAAGCCCAGAAAATGGTTATCCATGCTCGCACGTCGGCCTGGAATAAGACAGCCTACGATCCCTACGTCAATATGCTGCGGGCGACGACGGAATCCTTTTCGGCGGTGGTGGGTGGTACCGAAAGTCTGCACACCGGCTGCTTTGATGAAACGCTTCGCCCCCCGGATGACTTTTCGCGGCGCATTGCCCGCAATACCCAGATCGTGCTTCAGCAGGAGGCCCACCTGACCAAAGTGCTCGACCCGGCCGGCGGCTCGTGGTATGTCGAACGCCTGACCGATACGGTGGCCCGCAATGCGTGGGGTATCTTTCAAGAGGTTGAAACGCAGGGCGGTATGTTCGCGGCGCTCCAGTCGCGCTACCCCCAATCGCAGGTGGATGGCGTCGCCGATGCGCGGGCCAAGAATATTGGCCTGCGCCGCGATGTCTTTGTCGGTACCAACATGTACCCCAATCTGAAGGAAAAGCCGGTGGCTGTTCCGACGATTGATATGGACGAGCGCAAGCGGGAGCGCACGGCGCAGCTTGCGCGCCAGCGGGCCGAGGCCGATCAATCCCGCTGTGAGGCCGCTCTGGCCGCGCTCTCCCAGGCCCCGGCGGATGTGATGGGGGCGTGTGTAGAGGCGGCGCTGTGTGGGGCCACGCTTGGGGCCCTGGTCGGGCGGTTGCGGCCCCAGAGCGGCGAAGGGGTCGCGGTGGAGCCGGTGCGTATTCACCGCGGGGCCGCATTGTTTGAGACGCTCCGCAAGAATGCCGAAGCCTATGCCGCAAAGACCGGCGCCTATCCCCAGGTGTTTCTGGCCAATATGGGGCCCATTCCCCAACACAAGCCACGCGCCGATTTTACCAGCGGCTTTTTTGAAGTGGGCGGGTTCGAAGTGCTACGCAACAATGGCTTTGCTACCGTCGAAGAGGCCGCCCAGGCCGCCCTCAACGCGCACGCGCCCATTGTGGTTATCTGTTCCACCGACGACACCTACCCCGACCTGGTGCCGCCGCTGACACAGCACATCAAACAGGGCAACCCGGATGCGATTGTCATCCTGGCCGGCTATCCCAAAGACCAGATAGAGGCGCACAAGGCGGCGGGGGTAGATGATTTTATCCATCTGCGGGCCAATTGCTACGAGACGCTAAATAATCTGCAACAAAAGATAGGAGTTGCTGTATGAATAAACACCCGGATTTTACCACGATGGCCTATGCGCCAGCAGTCGCCACGACCGACCGGCAGGCCTGGCAACAACGTATTGAGCAAGAGACGGGCATGAGCCTGGACGATCTGATCTGGCATACCATTGAACATATCCCCGTGCAACCGCTCTACACCGGCGCGGACATTGAAGGGATAGACCACCTGGGCTATGTGGCCGGGCTCCCGCCCTTCCTGCGCGGGCCCTACCCCACCATGTACGTAGCGCGGCCCTGGACGGTGCGCCAGTACGCCGGCTTCTCCACCGCCGAAGAGAGCAACGCCTTCTACCGCCGCAACCTGGCCGCCGGCCAGAAGGGCCTCTCGATTGCGTTTGACCTGGCTACCCATCGCGGCTACGACTCCGACCACGAGCGCGTGGTGAGCGATGTGGGCAAGGCCGGGGTAGCTGTTGACTCTATTCTGGATATGAAGATCCTCTTTGACGAAATTCCGCTTGACCAGATGTCGGTTTCGATGACGATGAACGGGGCCGTGCTGCCCGTGATGGCCTTCTACATTGTGGCCGCCGAAGAGCAGGGCGTGCCGCAAGCAAAGCTCACCGGCACTATCCAGAACGACATTTTGAAGGAGTACATGGTACGTAATACCTATATCTACCCGCCCACCCCCTCCATTCGTATCATTGCCGACATCTTTAGCTATACCGCGCAACACATGCCGCGCTTTAACAGCATCAGCATTTCGGGCTACCATATGCAGGAAGCCGGCGCCACCGCCGACCTGGAACTGGCGTATACGCTGGCCGACGGCCTGGAATATGTGCAGACCGGTATTCAGGCCGGTATGAACGTTGACGCCTTCGCGCCGCGGCTCTCCTTCTTCTGGGCTATCGGCATGAACTACTTTATGGAAGTGGCCAAGATGCGGGCCGGGCGGCTCCTCTGGGCCAAGCTCATCAAGCAGTTTAACCCGCAAGACTCGCGCTCTATGTCGCTGCGTACCCACTCGCAAACCTCCGGCTGGAGCTTGCAGGAGCAAGACCCCTTTAACAACGTGATACGCACCTGTATTGAAGCGATGGCCGCCGCGCTGGGACACACCCAATCATTGCATACCAACGCGCTGGATGAGGCCATCGCGCTGCCGACCGACTTTTCGGCCCGTATTGCCCGCAATACCCAGTTGTTCTTGCAGGATGAAACCAGCATTTGCCGCGTGGTTGACCCCTGGGGCGGCTCCTACTACGTCGAAGCGCTTACCGACGCGATTGTGCAGCGGGCCTGGGCCCACATCCAGGAGGTGCAGGAGATGGGCGGTATGACGAAGGCGATAGAGAGCGGCTTGCCCAAGATGCGCATTGAGGAGGCGGCCGCGCGGCGACAGGCCCACATTGACTCCGGCCGCGAAACCATTGTCGGCTTGAATCGCTATCGCCTGTTGAAGGAAGACCCGCTGGAAATTCTGGAAGTGGACAATACCGCCGTGCGGCTGTCGCAGGTTGAGCGACTGAAGCGGCTGCGCGAGGAGCGCGACCAGACAAAGGTTGATGCGGCGCTGAACACGCTTACCCACGCGGCGGAGACGGGCGAGGGCAACCTGCTGGCGCTGGCGGTGGAGGCTACCCGCGCACGGGCCAGTCTGGGCGAAATCTCGCAGGCGCTTGAAAAGGTGTATGGGCGGCACCAGGCCGAAATCCGTTCTATCTCTGGTGTCTACAGCAGCGAATATACCGAGTCGCAGACGATTGCCGACGTGCGGGCGATGACCGACGCCTTCGAGCAGCGCGAGGGGCGCCGTCCGCGTATTATGGTGGCCAAGATGGGCCAGGATGGCCACGACCGCGGGGCCAAGGTTATCTCTACCGCCTTTGCCGATATGGGCTTCGACGTAGACATCGGCCCCCTGTTCCAGACGCCGGAAGAGGCGGCCCGCCAGGCCGTCGAAAACGACGTGCATGTGTTGGGCATCAGTTCGCTGGCGGCGGGGCACAAAACGCTCTTACCGCAAGTGGTCGAAGCATTACGAACCATGGGGCGCGAGGACATTCTGATCGTCATTGGGGGCATTATTCCGGCCCAGGATTATGACTTCCTGCGCGAGCAGGGCGCGTCGGCGGTGTTCGGGCCGGGCACGGTTATTCCGGTGGCGGCAAAGCGGGTTCTGGAAGAACTCAATCGCCAGTTTGAACTGGCCTAGTTTCACAAGAGAGGAGACCGGACATGGCCGCAGAAGAGCAGAAAACCGTATCGTTGGCCCGCGAATTGTTGCGGGGGGCCACCGGCTTGCTTGAGATGGTGATGCAGGATGTGACGACCGAGCAACTGCACTGGATACCGCCGGGCAATACCAACCCGATAGGCGCAACCTATGCCCATACAGTCATTAGCCAGGATGGGTTGATTCATAGCCAGTTGCAAAAGGGGGCCCCGTTGTGCGCTTCGACGTGGGCCGATAAGACCGGCCTGAGCGAGTTGCCGCCCCCCATTACCGGGGGCGATTTGCCGGAGTGGTCGGGGTGGGCCCGCTCGGTCAAGATTGATTTGCCCCAACTGCGCCAGTATGCCCAGGCCGTCTACGCCAGCACCGACGCATACCTGGCCACGCTCACCGACGACGACCTGGAACAATCCACCGGCTTTTCGTTGCCAGGTCTGGGGGAACTAACGGTCAAGATGTACCTGTTTCAGATTGCGTTGGGCCATGTGAGCATGCATTGTGGCGAGATTGGCTGTCTGAAGGGCCTGCAAGGTGTGCGCGGGTTGCCGATGTAGTAGCCCAGTGAGGGGGCGCCACGCTATACTACGGAATACATAGCGGTAATCAACCGAACCTGGTATAAGGGCTGGAACCACGGATGAACACCGATGAACATGGATAGCGGTACCGCAAGTATCGGTGTTCATCGGTGTCTATCGGTGGTTCTTTCCGGTGGGGGGGCAACCTGTGAATCGTACCCCCGATTCTGTCTTACTACCGTCATCTCTCTCTCTGCCAACGCAGAGGCCGCGTGTGGCCTGATGGGTGTTACCCATCCTCACCCGTGCGGCTGCGATGCGAACGAACCGCTTGTGGTACCAACGCCATACGGCTCCCACACCCACAGCCCGTCCCACACACCTTGCCCCCCATCAGCCAGCGCAGTCGCCTGGCCGCCGCCATTGCTGCCGACGCCGGTGCGCTCTTACCGCACCCTTTCACCCCTGACCGGGGGCCATACCCCCGGCGGGACTGCTCTCTGTTGCCGTCTTGCGTCACAACAGGCTTGCGCCCGCCGTGCCCCCGCTTACGGTTTCGCGGGGTAGCCTTCCGCCAGGAGCGGACGGGGAGTCGGGAAGTTCCTCTAGAAGATGGCGCAAGCGCCCTTCCAGCGACGGTTCATCACAGATATGCCCCTGTCCCCCCTAGTATAGCATACCAGGCCGGGTTTGGGGAATAGCGGGGTCGCCATACCGCTATACCGCCATACGCCACCATATCCCCAGGGGAGCATTGTCTGCTACAATAGCAACATGTGGGGATGGTTGGTTTGAGGAGGAACACAAATGCTTGCCTTTGCCATTATCGTGCATGCACGGCTCCAGTTTACCGTCATGCTCTTTATGATCGCCATGGGGCTGTGGGGTCTGGTCAACTATATACGCAAGTTACCCGTCACCGATAGTTACCGCGGGGGACTGGCTATCGGGGTGGTGCTCATCCTGGTCGAAGCGCTCTTCGGGGTCTACCTGTATTTCTACGGGTTGCGCCCCTATCGCAGCAGTATGCACATTCTCTATGGTATTACCGCCGTGATAGCGATACCAGGCGCGTTTGCCTATACCAAAGGCCGCGATAGTCGGTGGGAGGGGCTCGTGTATGCGTGTGTGTGTCTCTTTCTGGCGGGACTTTCCATACGATTGCAGCAAATAGCAAACTTGCCACCACAGTAGGGAGCGTGTGGTTCGGGGCGCGTAGATTGTCCCTGGTTCGCTCATCACAGGCCGGCTTGTCGGCGTATGGGTGACGAGCGAACAGGGGATGTTGTTAGCGTCGGCGTGGGCGGTCGCGGTCGCCGCTGCCACGGTCGCGGTCGCCGCTGCCACGGTCGCGGTCACGCGGGCCACGGTCGCGGTCACGCGAGCTGTTGCGGTCACGCGGGCCACGGTCGCGGTCACGCGAGCCGCTATTGCGCGAGGCCGCCTCGCGGACAGCGCGGCGTTCTTCGGGGCTCTCACCCGTGAGCAAGGCCCGTCGGCTCAGGCTAATTTTGCCGGTAGCCTGGTCAATATCTATCACCATCACATTGAGCTCGTCGCCAATGCTTATTTCATCCTCAACGCTGTTGACCCGGGTATCGGACAATTCGCTAATATGCACCATACCATCTTTGCCGGGCAAAATATTCACAAAGGCGCTATAGGGGGTAATACGGACAACTTTGCCCAGAAAGACATCGCCTATCTTCGCTTCGCGGGTCATCGCTTCAATCATCTCTATCGCTTCCTGGGTTGCTTTCTGGTCTGCGGTAGCGATAAAGACGCGGCCGTCGCTTTCGACATCAATGGTTGCACCGGTTTGCTCAATAATGCTGCGAATGGTTTTGCCGCCGGGGCCAATCAGCGCGCCTATCTTATCTACCGATATTTGCAGCGTGGTGATACGTGGGGCATAGGGCGAGAGTTCGGGGCGTGGTTGTTCAAGCACGGCTTGCATCTTTTCGAGAATAGCGACGCGCGCTTCGCGGGCCTGGGCAAAGGCTTCGCGCATAATATCGAAAGTGATACCAAACGTCTTGATGTCCATTTGCAGACCCGTGATGCCTTTGTGCGTACCCGCAACTTTGAAATCCATATCGCCCAACGCATCCTCAATACCCTGGATGTCGGTCAGGACGCGCCATTCGCCATTGTCACCGGTTACCAACCCCATAGCGATACCCGCAACATGGCTTTTGATAGGCACACCAGCATCCATCAAGCTCAGACTGCTGCCGCACACGCTGGCCATCGAGCTACTCCCGTTGGAGCTGAGTACCTCGCTCACCAGACGCATGGTATAGGGAAATTCGGTTTCTTCGGGCAAGACGGCGTACAACGCACGTTCCGCCAGAGCGCCGTGGCCAATATCGCGGCGGCGCGGCGAACCCAGACGCCGGACTTCACCCGTGCTAAAGGGCGGGAAGTTGTAGTGGTGAATGTAGCGTTTGGTTGATTCAACGCCAAGGTCGTCAAGGCGTTGTTCTTCGCCAGGCGAACCAAGCGTTGTCACGGTGAGCACCTGGGTCTGGCCACGGGTAAAGAGGCCGCTACCGTGGACGCGGGGAATGATCCCCACTTCAATAGAGATGGGGCGTATTTCGTTGAGTTGGCGGCCGTCAACGCGCTCGCTATTGGTGAGTATGGCGGTACGGACTTCATCTTTCAAAATAGCGCTGTAAACTTTGTCCACTTCTTTGGTGCGCTCGGCCACCTCTTCTTCTGGCTCGTCGGCCGTAAAATGTTCCAGCACTTTGTCGTGCAGGGCGGCGGTGGCTTCTTCACGGGCCGTTTTATCGGAGTTGTTAATGGCTTCTTTCAGTTGGGTACCAATGAAAGTCTTGATGGTTTCCTCTAACGATGTATCACTTTCTGGGGGCACAAATTCGCGTTTGGGTTGGCCACAGGCGGCCACCAGTTCAAGCTGGAGATCTACAATGCGTTGGCACACTTCGTGCCCTTGCCGCACAGCCTCAAGCATATCATCTTCGGGCAGTTCGTAGGCGCCGGCTTCGACCATTAACACGGCCTCTTTTGAGCCGGCCACAATCAGGTCAAGGGCGCTTTGTTCCATATCCGCCATGAAGGGGTTGATCACAACCTCTCCATTGATGAAGCCAACCTGTACCGCGCCAACGGGGATAGAGACGGGAATTGGGCTAATAGCCAGGGCCGCCGAAGCGCCAATGATACAGAGCGGGCCCGGGTCGTTGACCATATCTATCGAGAAGGTCGTGACGATGATTTGCACTTCGTTGAAGTAGCCTTTGGGAAAGAGGGGACGCAGCGGGCGGTCGGTGAGGCGAGCGGTAAGAACGGCGGTGGAGGTTGGTTTACCTTCGCGCTTGAAATAGTTGCCGGGGATTTTACCGGCGGCGTACATTTTCTCTTCATAATCTACGGTCAATGGGAAGAAGTCTATCCCTTCACGGACATTTGGATTTTCAACAACCGTGGCCAACAGCATCGTATCGCCGTAGCGTACCAGCACGGCCCCATCGGCTTGTTCAGCCATACGGTTTGTTTCAAGGGTCAACGTTCGACCAGCAATGTCTGTACTTACCGAATAAATCGGACGATCTGTCATATTGAAACCTTCCTTACAAGTAGACGTTTTGATTTGATCAGTGTTCATGGGTGTCTTCCACCAGACAGGGGGGGAGCTAGGGTCAGGGAGTGGGGAACACAATGCGGGGAGGTGGCAAGAGCAACAAAGCACCAGGAAGATGCAACTCTTCTGGTGCCATTTCTATTCAACCATATGTATTCGCTTGGGTTCACTTGAGTACAATGCAGCGTAACAGAGTATACTAAACAATTGAATAGGGCCATTCCCCATGATAGGGTACCATAAAGTACCCCCTGATGCAACTGTCGGGCGGATGACGAATAGGCCATGGGAGCGCCTGGGGCGGCCGCATGGGCTTTGGGAAGAGTGGTACTGCCACGAATAGGGCGACAACCTGGCCGGGCGGTGAGGAACCGGGGAATGATATTCGTGGCGACTGTGGGGGGCGTTGGTCTGGTTGGGGTGCCGCGACTAATGGCGCAAACCAAGTCGTTCGACCAGGGCTCGATAGCGATGTTTGTCCTTTTTGTTGAGATACGCCAGGAGCCGTCGGCGGCGGCCGACCAGTTTGAGCAAACCACGCCGCGAGTGGTAGTCATGAATATGCGACTTGAGGTGTTGTATAAGCTGGTTGATGCGTTCGGTGAGCAGCGCAACCTGTACTTCTGGTGAGCCGGTGTCGGCCGAGTGTACCTGATAATCAGTGATGAGCGTATCTTTTTCTTCCTTGTCCAGCGCCACTGGAAATACCTCCTGAAAAGAATTAAAAAAACCTTTGTAGAATAGCAATGCCCCTTCACAGTCGTGAGCGAAGGGTTGCTCTCAAATGGGCCAGTTTATGGGATACGATGGTTTCTGAACCGCATGTTCCCCTGGTAGGGGGTCTGGTGCGGTAGCCTTTTTTGTTGCCACATTTACAGACGATAGTGTGACCCGGATTCCATTTTTGTTCGCAAACCGTGGCTATTATAGCATAGTTGCGTTGAATGCGCCAGATTTGCCGCCCAGAGATCATGGGGCGCTTGCAACGTTGCCGTGCCGCCCGCTCCCCAGGCAGGGCGATTGCAAAGTCGCTCTGGCGACGACAGACGACGGTTTTTCCGTATTCGCAACCGTGGGTTTGCGCCTTCAGCGCGAAATATGGGGGGTGTGGCGCGGCTTCGCCGCGCCACACCCCCCAAGAAAAGGTGGTTTTGAGGGGCACAGCCCCTCAATCTCCCCAGGTGTTCTAGTTGACGTAAGACTTTGTAATCGCCCTGGCTCCCCAGGTGTTCTAGTTGACGTACGATTTTGTAATCACCCTGGCCTGAGATCAGGCCATCTGAGATCAGGCCATAAACCGGGATGACGCCCGGTGCTTTGCTCAAGAAAGACTGTCTCTTATGGTTAGTTTTGGAAAGGGCCTTCCGCAAGCGCTGTATGGAGTTATGGCCTGATCTCAGACAAAAGAAATACTGTTTCCGTCCTGGTGGGGCAACCGCGTGAGCAAAACTTTTTACACTGCTACCCCATACCCCATTATCTTGAATGCCCTCGGGCAACGTGGCCAGAACGGCGCTACTGAGGCTGAGACGCAATAAGCTGCTGGTAGCCCTCTTGTACGGCCTCGCGCAGACTTTCCGCAATGCGATCCAGCACAGCATGCTCCTCTGAAGACCATGCATAGACCGCACGCGCCTCAGTAAAATAGGTATCAATCAACAGGCCATGATGATCATGGGTCACGCCCATTGTGCCCAGTTTGCGGTCGGCCCACCGAAACTCAGAGGAAACCAGCGTCCAATCTATCGTGGCCCCCGCCTGCACAATCTCATGAAATCGTTCAGCCGTCAACGCCATATTATGGTGGTGGTGAACCTCCGGGTCAATATCCTGCTTGGAGATACCCACCACTGGTACCTGCTCAATCAATTTCTGGGTAACGCGATGCACCAGATCCTCGCGGTGTTCCTCCAATGTATGCATCACCTTTTCTGGAGTCGTATTGGCTGCCATCATTCCTCCTCTTCTTTCAAATGAAGCAGACGATCCAGTTGCGCACTCAAGTGCGCCTGTTCTTTGCTCAATTGGCGTATTAAATTCGTCAACTCACTGTTAATAGCCAGTACTTCATGATAGATAGCGGTTAATTGGGGCGACTCGAAGGCTCCGACAATCATATGCAACGTCTGATCGAGGGCCCCTCCCCGCAACGTCACCGGCATTGGCGACTGGTCGGGAATATCAAAGTACAATTCCCAACTACTACTAATATCACCAACCGATAGTTCGCGCATCTGCGCCAAAAAACGATCGGTTTTCGTCTGGGTCTTGCTTGAAAAGATACTCTGCAATGGTTGATCGACCAGATCCCGCCCGAACACGCGCTCGGCCACGGCATTCGTTTCACAGATAACGGAATCGTCGTTATACACCACAATAATGTCATGGCTCAATCGTCCAAGCATATCTGGAATACTGGACTCCTTCATCCAAGCACCTCCCTTGCAGACTGCACCGCATCGCGGGCATTCAGGGCCGTTAAATCAGCACCAATCACGTTGCAAATGTCTGGTGAGCGATTGATAGGCTGGCCCCCCACCATAGTTTTGATGGCCGAACCAATAGGGGACGCTCGGACTGCCTGGATAAGGTTGCGGGCATGCGGCACATGGTTGTTGAGTGTCACAGAGATAGCCAGCAAATCGGCCTGCTGATCGTTGACCATGTTTACCACATCCTCTTCGGGCATATTGGCCCCAAGATAGTACACATCCCACCCTTCAATCTCAAAAAAATCTGCAATCATGCGGATACCAAGTTCGTGCAATTCGCCACCGATACACGTAGCCACTAGCGTTCTCCCAACCGGTGGGCGGGCAAACACATAGGCATACAGTTGGGCCATGACACTCTGGGTAATCGCTGTGGCCAGGTGTTCCTGGGCCACGGTTATCTCGTTCACTTCCCATAGCCGCCCAATTTCATGCATGGCCGGCTGGAACACCTCCATGTACAGATCTCGTATATCTATGCCCTCGTTGAGCGCCGACTGGGCCACTTTGAGAGCACGGCGGCGGTCGCCATCGCGCAGCGCCGCGACATAGGTATGGTACACCGTCTCGGTCATCGTCTTCACCTTCCCTTAAGCTGACGGAGGACGTAGGCTATGGCGTGTTGCAAATCGCTCTGTATCAAAAAGCCCTTTAGATCTACCCCAAGATGCACAATGGACTCTGCAATATTGGGGGTGATACCAACCAGTACTGGCCGCACCCCCAGGAGCCGCAGCGAACGGGCCAGCGCCAGCAGATGGTGGGCCACATCGGTATCAACAACGGCCACTCCGCTGACATCAAGGATAACATAGTCTACCCCACGGGTCTGCACTTGTTGCAACACCTGGTCGGTAATCGTGCTGGCCTGGGTACTATTCATGTGCCCTACCAGCGGCACAAGCACGGCCCCTTCCCAGATAGGTACTATCGGGGCCCGCAATTCTTGAATCGTGCGGGTTAATTGCTGCTGTTCATCAAGCAATCGTTGGAGATCACGATTCTGGCGGCGCAGATGGCGTTGGGCCTCGGACAGTTCAGAGGTAAGATCGAGCATTTCTTGCTGCATAGTCGCCATCTCTGGTGAATCGAGTTGGGCTACCACAACGACCAGTCCCTGGATAGTGCATCCATGAAACCGGGCCGAACGGTAGTTGGTATCGTTGCCGAGCGTCAGCTCCCACATGTCGGTGGGGTGTTGCTGTGTCGCGCTCCGAGCTTCGGCAAAAAAGCGTTGCCCTTTTGTGCGTGAGTCCGGCTGGAGCATGGCGGTAAACGGCTGTGTGACTAGCGGGGTATCGCTCCATTGTTGGGCCGCGGGGTTGGCATAGTAAATGATCCCCTCCTCATCACAAAACAGCACCGGCTCCAGAAGCAAATCGCCCAGGAGCGTATCGGAGGAGAGCGTGGGCATGACGCCTTCGTCATTCTGAAACATCTTTCTTACATCCCTTCGTGAGCTTTTTCACACTCACGATGGTATTATACCATTTTATGGCGTCGTATGCTTGCAAAGTGTGCGGGGTTGCAGGGCGATTGCAACGTCGCCAGGACTCGGACTGGTTCCTGGGAGCGCGGGCATCCGGCCCGTTCCGGGGCAAGCGAGACGCTCGCGCTCCCAGGGTTATCGCCCCAACGGTGAACCCGGACGCACAGCGTACAGCGTCCGGGTTGACATCCGCGGCACATTCAAGTACATTGAACATACCATTATTTTTGCGCTTCTCACCATAATCACGGGTAGGTTGGAAACCATGTCTCTGGCAGATAGCGAACGTCTGATGGCCTTTAGCCATTTGCTGACGCTGTACCCCGACGATCCCATCATTCTTGCCAATCGGGCCAGCGCCCGTTTGCATATGGGCGACTATCGCGGCGCACTCGTTGACTATAACCGCTCACTCGAATACCGCCCGATGCACGCAAACACGATCATCAGTCGCGGTATTGTCCGAAGCTACCTGGGCGATCACTATGGCGCAATTGAGGATTACAACCGCGCCCTGGCCCTGCGTCCCGACAACCCCGACGCGCTGGCCAATCGTGGCATCGCCCGCTACTTTATGGACGATCACCAGAACGCCATTGAGGATTATAACCAGGCGCTGGTTCTGCGCCCCGATGACCCCGACACCCTGACTAATCGCGGTATTGCCCAATGCTATCTGGGCAACTATGCCGAAGCCATCGAAGACTTTAACGAAACCCTGGCCCTACGCCCCGACGACCCGACCGCCTTGACAAACCGCGGCATCGCCAGAGAGTTTCTTGATGACTACGAAGGCGCACTGGCCGACTTTAGCGCCTCGCTGGATCTGCGCCCGCTGCATGCCGAAACGCTCAATAACCGGGGATTGGTACGCTATTATTTGTACGACTACGTCGGGGCGCTGGAGGATTTCGAACAGGCCATGCATCTGTGCCCCGACTGTGCCGATTATGTCTACAATGCAGCCTGTCTCTATGCGCTCCACCGCCAGCATGAGATGGCTCTGGAACGATTGGCGCGGGCCATTCATCTTGACCCGCTCTACCGTACCCACGCCCGCTCAGACCACGACCTTTCCCTGCTCTATGCCGACCGACGCTTCTACGAAATGCTGATTGATGATGAATGAGGGCTTCGCTTGCGCTACGAACGGCTCTTCCAATCGGCCAGAAAGCGCTCGATGCCAATATCAGTCAGAGGATGTTGCATTGCCTGTTGTAATACCTTGAATGGACACGTCGCTATATCGGCACCGGCCAGCGCGCTTTCGGCAATGTGGCGGGGGTGGCGAATAGATGCCGAAAGGATCTTTGTCGTGACATCCGTTTGTGTGTAGATGGCGCTAATCTCGCGGATAAGTTGTAGACCATCTACGCCAATATCATCTACCCGTCCGATGAATGGACTGATGAGAAAGGCGCCAGCGCGCGCGGCAAAGAGGGCCTGGACGGCGTTAAAGCATAGTGTTACATTGGTGCGGATGTTGTCCTGGGCCAGAGCTGAAACGGCCTTGAGCCCTTCGGTGGTGCTTGGTATTTTGATAACAACATTTGGGTGCCACGTCGCTATATCGCGCCCCTCTTTAATCATCCCTTCTGCATCGAGCGAGACAACTTCAGCGCTAATGGGCCCGTTGACCATGGTTGCAATCTCTTCAATCGTTGCCCGAAAGTCGGCCCCTTTCTCCTTCGCCATCAGCGAGGGGTTGGTAGTGACGCCGCTGAGAATGCCCCAACTGGCCGCTTCGCGTATTTCATCCAGGTTTGCGGTATCAAGGTAAATTTCCATTCTGGTTCCTCCTTACATTCAAACACCCAATAAGACTCTACCACGCATTATAGCATAGCGGGTTTGCTGGTGTCTGGCCCAGGCGGGGAGGCGGGGAGGCGGGGAGGCGACACTGCCCCGCGCCTGCCCCGCCTCTCACAGCTTCGTCTTCCCCCGTAATCCTACAGGCTCTTGATCGCCTTGCGCATCGCTTGCAGCGTCTCGTCTATCTCCGTCTGGGTATGCACCACGCTCATAAAGCCGGCCTCAAACTGCGACGGGGCCACATAGACGCCGTTTTCGATCATCGCCCAGAAATATTTGACAAAGCGGTCGGTATGGGCATACTCGCGGGCCGTGGGGTAGTTGATAATGCGCTGGCCATCCTCTTTCAGGAAGTAGGCCCCGAACATCGTACCCTCGCGGCCAACCTGCATGGGAATACCGGCCTCTTCCGCAATCGTGCGCAACCCATCGGTCAACGCAATGGTGCTCATCGCCGTGCGCTCGAAGGAGCCTTCCTGGTGGATTTCACGCAACGTGACCAGACCAGCAACCATTGCCAGCGGATTGCCCGACAACGTGCCGGCCTGGTACATGGGGCCGGCCGGCGCCACCATCTGCATTATCTCCTTCTTGCCGCCATAGGCCCCCACGGGCAGACCGCCACCAATTACCTTGCCCAGACAGGTCAAATCGGGCTTGACATTCCAGACAGCCTGGGCCCCGCCCGGCGCCACGCGAAAGCCGGTCATCACCTCATCGAAGATAAGCAACGCGCCGTGCTTTTCGGTGATAAGGCGGAGTTCGCGCAAAAAGCCTTCTTCGGGGCGGATAAAGCCCATGTTTCCGGCCACCGGCTCCACAATTAGCGCCGCTATATCATCGCCATGGTCTTTGAAGAGCGCCTCTACCGACTCCAGATCGTTAAATTCGGCGACCAGCGTGTGTGCGGTCGAGCCTTCCGGCACGCCGGGGCTATCGGGCAGACCAAGCGTGGCGACGCCGCTACCCGCCTGAACCAGCAGCATATCGGCGTGGCCGTGGTAGCATCCGCTAAACTTGACAATCTTCTTGCGTTGGGTATAGGCGCGGGCCAGACGCAGAGCGCTCATGGTCGCTTCGGTGCCACTATTCACAAAGCGCACCTGCTCAATGTTGGGCATCATCTTAATCACCAGTTCGGCCAGTTCGGTTTCCAGAGCCGTGGGAGCGCCATAGCTGGTACCCATCGAAACCTGATGGTTGAGCGCGGCTACCACCGCGGGGTGCGCGTGTCCCAGAATGAGCGGGCCCCACGACAGGACATAATCTATGTACTGGTTGCCGTCCTCATCCCAGATGTGCGGGCCGACGGCCTTCTGTACAAACAACGGGGTGCCCCCCACGCTGCGAAAGGCCCGTACCGGCGAGTTGACCCCGCCGGGCATCACTTGCTGCGCCGCAGCAAAAAGCCCCTCTGAACGAGCATAGCTCCTGGTCATATTCTCCTCCTCAATTTAGCATATTCCATTCTTTCACAACGCTACCAGGCTCAGGCATAGGGATCGTCAACGCCAAGCTGTTTCAGAATCCCCTTCCACCCGCTGTTGGGATGTTCGGTCACATGCTGTTCGGCAATGGTATCCCCCCTCACAATATATTCGACGGTATTTTCTGGCAGGCTTACCTTTTTACCGGTGGGATTGATGGACAGAAACGAGCCGGGCACGGGCGGTATCAGCGTGCCCGTGTGAGTGCCCGTAATCCGAAACGTGGCCTTGACCACATTCCCTTGCTCTGCGGTAATGTGCAGGTTGAAGCTCAGGTCGGGGAAGGCGGCCCACATAGCTTTTTGCGACGAGAGCATCTCGCGCTTGCCCTGCCGAATGGTATGCACCGTAAAAACATAGTCATCGGCCATACAATCGGCAAAGGTCTGCCAGTCGCCGGTTTCCCCGGCCCGCATAAACTTTTTCACTGTGTCTGCTGCACTCATAGGTGTTTCCTCTCATCATGTTTTCTCTGGTTGGGGGCCGGTGGGGTCACCATTGCTTGAACGTCCATTGCCGCCACCGGCCTGCATGGTGCGTACCTGCGCTTCCAATTCAGCAATCCGTTGCTCCGCACTCTGGAGCTTTCGTTCTGCCTCCTCCGCCCGTTGTCGCGCCTCCTCTACCTCGCGGTAGGCCGCGTCGCGGGCCGCCCGCATTGCCGCCAGGTCGGGGAGCTCATGGCCCTCGGCATCGTATAGCGCAATCCCATCGCCGCGCTGCCCTAGCGCAAGGCCCACTGGTGCAAGCCAGAGATGCCCGTGCGCGTTGGGCGATATGGCCGTATACGTCCCCGCCTCGGTGCGCTGGAAGGCGTAGAGCGGGGGCGGGTGCCCCTCGCGTTGGCGGGCATAGTCTATCACGAGATAGACCCCCACGCCGGCGCGGGTGTACCAGCGGTATTTGGGCGCGTCGGTCGGGTCGCTGCTCCCAATGTCGTGGTGGCGCGTCTTTGGCGACGTAACCTCGATAACCAGGGCCGGCGCCACGCCCTCTTCCGCCACAGAAAAGGTGCTCCAATCCTGTTGCTGGCGTACCCCCAGGATGACGGCTATGTCGGGACAGATGGGGCGCACGCCCGGCAAGCTCAGATCCACTTGCACATCGCCAAGCACCACCGCAAATTGGTCGTGCTTCAGGTGGTCGGTCAACATCGCGTGGAGATAGGTACAGTAGAGGATATGGTAGTGTTTATGCACGATGTAATCTCCCATCTGGGGATGCAACACATCATCCAGTGTGAGCGGCACCTGCTCCCACTCCTCGTGGCCATTGTGGACACGACGCACAAAGCGCCACCCATAGCAAAAGGGGTCGTGTTCCTCTGGCGCTTGTTCGTCTGGCACACGGGCCAGTTCTGCTACATGTTCTGCTGGCATTGCCGCACCTCTCAAAAGGGGGAGCAGGTATCGTACCTCCCCAGACTAGGCTTTGAAGCTATGCACAAACTCCACCAACCGCTTGACATTATCTACCGGCGTCTCGGTCAAAATACCGTGCCCCAGGTTAAAGATGTGGCCGGTCCGCCCGCCCGCCCGTTGCAGAATATCGGTAGCGCGGCGCTCTATCTCTGGCCAGGGGGCAAAGAGCGTGGCCGGGTCGAGATTGCCCTGGATAGCCACCTTGTCGCCATACTGGGCCCAGGCATCGTCCAGATTGATGCGCCAGTCGGCCCCAAGCACGTCGGCCCCGGTTTCGCGGAGCAACGCGAGCATACCGTTCAGGTCGGTGCCAAAGTAAATAACCGGCACACTGCTTTGCTCTTTGACGCGGGCAATACAGCGCTGTACGTAGGGGAGCACATATTCGGCATAATCAAACGGCGACAGCGCCCCGGCCCAACTATCGAAAATCTGTACCGCGTCGGCGCCGGCCTCTATCTGGTCCAGCAGGTAGTCGCTCACCAGCAGCGACAACTTATCCATGAGCGTGCGCCACGATTGCGGCTCGCCATACATCAGCTTTTTGGCGTGGCGATAGTCGCGCGACGAACCACCCTCCACCGCATAGCTGGCCAGCGTAAAGGGGGCCCCGCTAAAGCCAATCAACGGAATGCGCCCCGCCAATTCGCGCTTGACCAGACGCACCGTCTCGATGGTGTAGGAAACGCTCTCGCGCGGGTCGGGTTGGCGCAGGGCCTCAATATCGGCGGGGGTGCGGATGGGGTTGTGCAACACCGGCCCCTCGCCCTTCTCAAATGTCAGGTTGAGCCCCATGCCTTCCAACGGCGGCAAAATATCGGCAAAGACAATCGCCGCATCCATCTCGAATGCATTGATAGGCTGCATCGTCACTTCGGCGGCCACTTCGGGCGTCTTGACCATCTCCAAAAAGCCATACCGCTCACGAATAGCGCGGTATTCCGACATATAGCGCCCCGCCTGTCGCATCAACCATATGGGGGTATGATCGGCCGGTTCGCGGCGGCAGGCCCGCAGAAAAGTATCATTCATACGTCCGGGTTATCCTTTCATCCAGCGTACAGCATCTTTTGCAAAATAGGTAATAATCATATCGGCACCAGCGCGGCGGATAGCATAGAGGCTCTCTATTGCCACGCGCTCCTCATCTATCCAACCCTGGGCCGCGGCGGCTTTAATCATGCTAAACTCACCGCTCACCTGGTAGGCCGCCACCGGCAAGTCAAACGTTTCGCGCACCCGCTGGATAATATCCAGGTAGGGCAGGGCCGGCTTGACCATCACAATATCGGCGCCCTCGTCTACGTCAAGCTCCACTTCTTTGATAGCCTCGCGGGTATTGCCCGGGTCCATCTGGTACTCGCTGCGGTCGCCAAAACTGGGCGGGCTTTCGGCCGCGTCGCGGAAGGGGCCATAGAAGGCGCTAGAGAACTTGGCCGCATAGCTCATAATGGCTGTGTGGCTAAAGCCGGACTCATCCAGCGCATTGCGGATGGTATCTACCATCCCATCAATCATGCCAGACGGGGCGATAATATCGGCGCCGGCTTCGGCATGCACAACCGAGGCCCGCGCCAGGATGTCCAGCGTGTCGTCGTTTAGCAGGTAGCCTTCGGGCAGGGCGGGGTTGTAGCAAGGGGCGTCGGGGGCGTTGATAATACCACAATGCCCATGCTCGGTATACTCACAGCAGCACATGTCGGAGATAACCACCAGTTCGGGGACGGCCGCTTTGATGGCGCGGATAGCCTGGGGCACGATGCCCTGGGGATCGTAATTTTCGGTACCGGTGGCATCTTTCGTTTCGGGGATGCCAAATAGCAAAACGGCCGGAATGCCCATCTCAGCCAGCGTTTCAGCTTCCTGGGCCGCTTTGTCAACGGATAGTTGATTATGGCCGGGCATGGAGACAATCGGCTTTTCGACGCCCTGGCCGTGGCGAACAAACATGGTGGCGATAAGATTGTCGGACTGCAAGGTTGTTTCGCGCATCATACGGCGCAGATTTGGGTTGCGGCGCAGGCGACGGGGACGCAACGCGGGGTAGGTACTCATATTCTTTCCTCCTCACAATAGAATAGATTGGTAGCCAAAGAACCATGCGGCACTGATAATAGCCTACTCAGGGAGATTTGTAAACCCGTCGGTAGGGGGGCGCGTTAGCCGCCGGCCACATCTATGGCCCGCTTGCCGCCCGCGGCCATAGCAATTTGCTCATCATAGAGATCGGCGGTAGCGGCCACAATATTGAGCGAAATCAGCAATTCCTCTGGTTGGAGAAAATCGCCAAGCAGCACATGCTCCAACCAGACGGTTTGCGACGGTATATCGAGCGAGAGTTTGCCCACCAGCAGATTGTTGTTTTGCCCCGCCAGAAAGAAGGCCAGGTCTGAGGTGGCGCGGGTGATTTCAAGCGCCAGGGGCGACACGAGTTTGACGAAGGTATGATCGTTGCTTTCCAGACAGCGAATAAAGACCACGGCCGTACCTTTGCGAATGGCATAGCCCCCATCTGAACCGGGCACATAATGCTGGTTGGCCTGTTCCAGGTAGGTGGTTATCTTTTCCCGGAGTGCTTCAAGCGCCGGTGATTCAGCTTGCACACCACACCTCTTTTCTGCGCACGTTCCGCTCGTGGTATGAGCACGGGCATCAATCATGTAATCAAGTGTTCAATCAATCAATCAATGGCCCGCTTGCCACGGGTGGCCTGGGCAATGTGGTCGTCGTACTGGTCGGCCACTTTGGTCACCAGCGCAACCACGACGATCAATTCTTCCCGATCAAGAAAATCGCCAAGCAGCACATGTTCAAACCAGACCGTCGCCTGTGGCAAATCGAGCGAGAACTTGCCAAACATCTGCTTGCGATTCTCTTCGGCCAGAAAGCTGGCCATGGCTTCCGCAGCCGTGGTATCTATATCGGAGGCCACGGGCGAAAAGATATGCACACAGGTAAAGCGTATTTCTTGCGCTGGTATCTCCCACAGGTAGGGGCGAATAAAGACTCTGGCGCTTCCATGCGTGACAACAAAGCGCCCGTCAGAATCACGCTCATACAGCAGGCCCGGCTCTTTATCCAGGTATTCCGTTATGTGCTGTCGCAGTGCCGCAACAGCGGGGTCTTCTGTTACCACTGGTGGTTGTTCATTCATAGCCCAGGAACCCCCTTTCGTGGGTGCGTTTGTCGGGTTATGTGGCCGCGTGGTCAACGAGCGCCTGTACCAGACCTTCCTCCGTATACACCGAGGCAACAACGGTGGGCGGTAGTCCGGCCTTGCGGGCCGCGTCGGCGGCAATGGGGCCAATACAGGCAATGACCGTCTGGCGGGCGGCGTCGCATGCCTCTGGCCCAATGCGGTCAAGAAAGTAGCGTACGGTGGAGCCGCTGGTAAAGGTAATCGCATCTATTGCGCCTTCGTGGAGCAAGCGCGGCACATCCTCGCCCCCCGTGGCCGGCACTGTGCAATAGGCAATCACGCGGTCAATGGCGGCGCCGGCCTCCTGCAACCGTTCCTGCAAGGCGGGCCGCGCAATATTCGCATTGGCCATCAACACCTTCTGCCCGCGCATATCACCCATCGCTTCGGCCAGCGACTCGGCGACAAACTTTTTGGGCACAACGGCCGGTTGTACCCCCAACAATTCCTGGCACGCGGCGCTGGTGGTTGTCCCAACCGCGGCTACCTTGCAACAGCCGGGCGCGAGCGAGGCCGGTAAGTAGTCGCGCACGGCTTTTACCGCATTGACGCTGGTGAGCATCACCCAATCATAGGCCCCATCCACAAGCCGTTGCAATCCATCAATCAAGGGTTGGGGGTCGTCGGGCGGCACCAGCGCGATGGTGGGGTAGAGCAACGGCGCGGCCCCCAGGGCCCGCAACCGTTCGGCTAACGTATCGGCCTGTTCCTCTGCGCGGGTAATAACAACGCGCCAACCCTGGATCGGACTGGCCGGTTGTCCCGTGGCAACGGTCTGGATGTTTTGTATCGGTATGCTCATGATTGCGCAATTTCGGCGAGAATAGCCGCCGCCCCCTGATCCAATAATGCTTCCGCCAGCGTGCGGCCAATCGTTTCGGCATCGTTGACCGCGCCGTCCCGTTCGCCACGCAATATCGTGCTGCCATCGAGCGACCCGACCAACCCGTGCAAATGCCCGTGATCGCCCCCGGTGACCTGGGCATAGGCGGCAATGGGTACCTGACAGCCCCCTTCCAGACGGTGCAGGAAGGCCCGTTCGGCGCGTACGGCCGCGTGCGTGTCGGCATCGTTCAACACCGACAAAATATCCAGCGTGCGGCTATCGTCGCTGCGGGCCTCAATAATCAACGCCCCCTGCGCCACGGCGGGTAACATCACGTCGGGCGCCAGCAAGACACTGGCCCGCTCGCTCAGACCCAGACGCGACAGCCCGGCATAGGCCAGAATAATCGCGTCGTACTGGCCCGAATCCAGCTTCCCAAGGCGGGTATCTACATTACCACGCACATTCTCCAGCACCAGATCGGGCCGCACAGCTTTTAGCTGACAGGCGCGGCGCAGGCTACTGGTACCCACCTTGGCGCCCTGGGGCAACACATCGAGTCCACTCCCCGGCGCCGGACGGGCCGCCGACTCTGGCAAGATGACCACATCGCGCGGGTCAACCCGCTTTGGAAAAGCCGTCAACGTCAACCCGTCGGGCGTAACCGACGGCAAATCTTTGCCGCTGTGAACGGCAAAATCAATCTCACCATTCGCCAGCGCTACCTCTATCTCTTTCACAAACAGGCCCTTATCCCCCACCTCCGACAGCGCCACATCCAGAATCCGATCCCCCTTGGTCACAATCTCGCGCAATTCGACGGTGAGATCGGGATAGTGACGCCGAAGGTCGGCCGCCACCTGATGGGCTTGCGCCAGCGCCAACTTACTCCGCCGGGTTCCCAGGACAATCTGTTGATCAGGCATGCACCCTTCCTACTTTTCTAGCGTCCAGAAAGCGCCAGCCAGCCCTTTCCAGAACAGACATACCGGCAAGCTCCCCGTAACGGGCGCTTGCCGCCCTACAAATTCCAGAGATCGCGCAGCATTGCTGCATAGCGCTGTCCCTCGCCCTTGGTTGCGGCATGCTTGGTGCGCAACGTCGGGTCGTGCAAAATCTTGTTGACCAGACTACGGCTAAACGCTTCAACAATGTACTGTTCCTCTGGCGACAACGAATTGAGCCGCCGCAAGGTGCGTTGCAGCTCCTCCTCGCGCAGACGGTCTGCCTGCATCCGCCACGACGAGAGCGTCGGCAACGCATCATAGCTGCGCACCCACGCCTTGAACGCCTCAACTTCCTGGGCCACAATCTGCTGCGCCGCCGCAATCGCCGTTCGGCGTTGCTCAAGCGTATTATTAACGACCTCGTGCAAATCGTCAACTGTAAAGAGATGGGCCCCCGGCACCTCGGTAACATCGCCTTCAATATCGCGGGGCACGGCCAGGTCAATCAGCAACAACTCCTGGACACATGCCGCATGCTGTTCGGCTTTCAAGCGCATCGCTTCTGCGACATGGCTCTTGTGAATAACCGTCACCGGGGCCGCCGTCGAACTAATCACAATATCCGAAAGCGCCATGGCATGGATGAGATCTTCAAAGTGGTACGCCTGGGCCCCATAGCGGGCCGCAAGCTCAAGCCCGCGCTCATACGTACGGTTCACCACCAGCAACTCGCCGGCGCCATTCGCCAGCAAATTCTGCGCGGCCAGTTCACTCACCGCGCCACTACCGACCAGGAGCACCCGGCAATCGTCCAGCGTCCCAAGCCGTTTGCGGGCCAGCTCGACCCCGGCCTGTGAAACACTGGCAGCCCCCGAACCCAGACTTGTCTCATGGCGCACACGCTTACCCGTGGTAATAGCACTTCGGAAGAGCCGCGTCAACACAGCCCCCGCACTACGCACCCGCTGCGCCGTATCATACGCCGAACGAACCTGCCCCTGTATTTGCGCTTCACCAAGCACCAGCGAACGCAACCCGGCTGCCGTCTCAAAAAGATGATTGATCACTGCCTCATCGGTGTAAAAGAACAGTGAGGTCGCAAATTCCTCTTCAGCCAATCCATGAAATTTTGAGAGGAAGCGTACAACCTGCTGTTCAATATCGAGCGTATTGGACGCTGCGACGCCATACACCTCGACACGGTTGCACGTTGAAATAATAACCGCCTCTGCGAGCAGTGGCGGTGTCCCATTATTTCTGGCAGTAAGCTGCGCGAGGGCACTGGGCAACGTTGTCGGACTAAACGCAAGACACTCACGAACCGAAACGGAGGCGGAGGTATGGTCAAGGCCGACCATGAAGAGTTTCATGACAAAAGTCCCCTCACTGTCTATTCCACAGCAAAGTTATCTAAACCTACCTAAATCTACCGCGTGCTAAATTTATCACGAACCACGCGATTTGTCAAAAATGTACTTTCCCTGGCTTTCCCTGACACGACCCCGGCGGACAAGCCGGCCGGGGTCGCCACATTGGCCAACGCCTATTCGCCCCCCTCCCCTACGAAAAATTGGTGATTGACATGACCCCGGCTTACGGATACAATAGGACGTACATACATAGGGAGCTTATTTGCATGCCTCGGATAGGACTTCTACTCGCAAGCCGCATATCACATCATCCGTCTTATCAGGTAATCAGTTCAACCGTACAAGGAGGTTTCTGTAATGTACCGTGTTGTCCGATTTGCTCCGTTACTCCTGATCGTTTCCCTTCTGGTCTGTCTCTCGTCCGAGGTTTTCGCTGGCAAACGCGACACCCCCCCGCCCCTCCCCGGTTTCACCCACGACACAAAATTGAAGGATGATACCCCCGAAAAACATGGCGTCTTTTTGCAAGGGGCACCCGTAGAACGCAGTTCCCCCGTTATTGCCGATATTGACGGCAACCCGCACAATGGGCAAGAAATTGCCCTGGGCGGCAAAGATGGGCGCGTCTACGTTTACCAGAGCAATGGAACGCTGCTCTGGCAAGACCGCGTTAGCACCTGTGCCGGTATCCAATCCAAGCCGGCCGTTGGTGACCTCTTTGGGAATGGCGAACCCTCGCTCGTTATCTCCTACGGCAATTCAAAACCAGGCGACTGCACCGGTGGGGTAGCCGTCTATCGGGGTGCTGATGGTCAACAACAATGGGATTTCCGGCTCAAAGAATGGCTAGAATCGCAAGGTGACCAGGAATCGCGCTATGGCGTCTTCTCCTCGCCGGCCCTGGCCGACACCGACGGCGACGGTACAATGGAAATTGGCTTTGGCGGCTTTGATAGAAAAATCTACTTGCTCAATGCCGATGGTTCTGTGCGCTGGTACTACCACGCCGCCGATACCATCTGGTCGTCGCCCGCCTTCTACAACATAGACTCCGACCCCGAACTGGAAATGATCATTGGCTCGGATATTACCGGTTCCGATCACCCGGATGTCCCTGGCGATGGCGGCTATGTCTACGCCTTCGATACCGCCCCGCGTGACCCGCCACTTATCCCATTTCTGACCGGCTTTCTCTGGCAAACCTTCCTCAATCAAGCGATCTATTCATCGCCAGTCATTGCCGATGTTCTACCCAACAAAAAGGGCCCGGAGATTATTGTGGGGGCCAGTTGTTCTCACCCCACAAAAAGTACCGATAAAACGGGCGACTGGATCAAGATACTGCGCCTGAGCGATGGCAAAGTGCTCAAGACATTGAAAGCCCCTGCCTGTGTGCAATCATCCGTCGCCGTGGGCGATATTGATGACGATGGCAAGCTCGAAATTGTCGCCACCGTCAATGGTGCCAAGAAGGTGGGCGGCGACGGCAAAAGCCGTATTGTCGCCTGGGACCCGGACAAGGGGGAGCAAAAATGGTCAACCGTACCCAAAGACCCCTACAAATCGAAAAATGACCCCTATGGCGGCGACCTGCAATCGCCCGTGATAGCCGACGTAGATGGCAACGGCTCACTGGAAGTACTGGCCGCAAACGTCTGGAGTGTTGTCGTCTTAAACGGACGCAACGGCAACCACCTGACCTGTACCGACCATAAGAATTGTGGCAGTCAAGTCTCGCTCTATACCTGGTGGACGGCAAAATCTACGCCGGCCATTGGCGACGTGAATGACGATGGTGTGCTTGATGTGGTTATCGGAGCGGGACACTTTGCGAAAAAGAAAAATGGAGCCCTGTATGCCTGGACTGATTTTGCCGACTCAATAGATAGCCCCAACGGCGATCAAGAGCCCTATAGTAGCCCCTGGCCCATGTTCCGTGGTAATGCCGAGGGCACCGGCGTATTTGATGGTGCAGAAGAGACAAGCAACCCTATCAATGCAGATGAAGCGCAGGTCTACCTCTCAACCGTACATCATAGCCCCTACAACCCCTACCCAGAACCCTGAGAGGCGAGATAGTGCCAGGAACAAGATAGTTTTCCGGGCCAGGTGCGGGCCTGTCCCGGATGTTTTGGTCTGACGGTGGATACCCAACAAATCAGTACCCAGAATCACAAAGCCCCCCCGCCTCCTGCGCCCCAACCCGACCCCGCGCTAGAGTTGTCCATCGTGATGCCCTGTCTGAACGAAGCCGAAACGCTGGCAGGGTGTATTCGCAAGGCGCAGTGCTGGCTTGAGGCCGCCGGCGTGGCAGGCGAGGTCGTCGTAGCCGACAACGGCAGCAGCGACGGCTCACAAGACATTGCAAGGCAAGCGGGGGCGCGGGTTATTTCCGTGGCACAAAAGGGCTATGGCAATGCGCTAATGGGTGGCATTACTGCGGCGCGGGGTACCTACATCATTATGGGCGACGCCGACGATAGCTACGACTTTAGCAACCTGTCGCCCTTTCTTGAGGCGCTCCGCAACGGCTCCGACCTGGTGATGGGCAACCGCTTCCGGGGCGGTATCGCGCCCGGCGCAATGCCCCCCCTGCATCGCTATCTGGGCAACCCGGTATTGTCGGGTATTGGCCGCCTCTTCTTTCGCAGCCCATGTGGCGACTTCCACTGCGGCTTGCGCGGCTTTCGCAAGGAGACGCTGCTGGCGCTCGACTTGCGCACCACCGGCATGGAATTTGCCAGCGAAATGGTGGTCAAAGCTACCCTGTACCATGTGCCCATAGCCGAAGTACCGACGACCCTTTCGCCCGACGGTCGCAGCCGCGCCCCCCACCTGCGTAGCTGGCGCGACGGATGGCGCCACTTGCGCTTTCTCCTGCTCTATAGTCCCCGCTGGCTCTTCCTCTACCCCGGTATCGCGCTGATGCTGATCGGCCTGGTGGCGGGGGTGTGGCTCTTGCCCGGCCCGCGCATGATCGGCCAGGTCACCTTCGATGTGCATACGCTGCTCTATGCCGCGGCCGCGCTGGTTATCGGCTTTCAAGCCATTACCTTTGCCACCTTTGCCAAAGTGTTCGCCATCAGCGAACGCCTCTTGCCAGAAGACCCGCGTATGAATCGCCTGGATCATATCTTCAACCTGGAAACTGGCTTGATAGTGGGCGGGCTGTGTATCTTGATCGGGTTAGCCGTGTCGCTCTACGCCGTGGGAAATTGGGGGATGCGTTCGTTCGGGGCGCTCAACCCGGTGAGTACCTTGCGCGTGGTTATTCCGGGCGCAACACTGCTGATGCTTGGGGGACAGATTGTACTGGCCAGCTTCTTTCTTAGCGTATTGGGCTTAAAACGACGCTAAAAAAAACCACGGGTTGGAAAAAGCTATGGTATAATTGAAAGACTATACTCTGTGAGGATGGTACTATGCTACTGGAGAAGTTGACGGACATTGAAGCGCGGTACGATGAATTAAGCGAACTTATGGCGCAGGAACAGGTCGTCACAAACCCATCGCTCTTACAACAATATGCCCGCGAACAAAGCGACCTGGAATCGCTGGTCGGAACATTTCGCACCTATCGCAAGACGCTGGAAGATCTCCAGGAAACCCAGACGCTCTTGAGCGATGGACTGGACAGCGATATGAAAGAACTGGCGCATGAAGAGCTTTCGCTGCTGATGCAACGGCGCGAATCGCTTGAGGAAGAGATCAAGCTCTTGCTCTTGCCCCGCGACTCCAACGATACCAGGGACGTGATTTGCGAAATTCGCCAGGGCGAAGGGGGCGACGAGGCCGCGCTGTTTGCCGCCGACCTCTACCGCATGTACTACCGCTACGCAGAAACGCGCGGGTGGAAGGTAGAGGTTATCAACATTTCGGAAAATGGCATTGGGGGGTATAAAGAAGCGGTGTTTGGGATCAAAGGCCAGGGCGTGTATAGCCGTATGAAATATGAGGGTGGCGTGCATCGGGTACAGCGTGTGCCAGAAACCGAGGCTCGCGGACGTATCCATACCAGCACAGCAACGGTGGCTATTCTTCCGGAAATTGCCCCAACTGACGTTGAAATACGGGAAGAAGATTATCGGGTAGATGTGTTCCGCGCACAGGGCCACGGTGGGCAAGGCGTGAATACCACCGACTCGGCGGTGCGGGTGGTATATCGGCCTGGCACGCCAGAAGAGATTGTCGTAACCTGTCAGGATAGCCGTTCGCAATTGAAGAACAAAGCCCAGTCCCTGACGGTGTTACGCGCCAGGCTCTATGCCCGCGAACAAGAGAAACAGCAACGGGAGCTTGGCGAAACCCGCCTGGCCCAGGTAGGAACAGGTGAGCGGGCCGAAAAGATCCGTACCTATAATTTCCCCCAGGATCGGATTACGGATCACCGTATCGGTCAAAATTTCTCCAATTTACCCGGTGTCCTCAACGGCGACCTGGACGCAATTATTGATGCGTTGACGCTGTATGACAATGCTGAACGATTAAAGGCTATCGGTATGAATTAACAATCGTGCGGAAAACGCAGCAAAAAGGGGAAATAGCGCCACGCTATTTCCCCTTTTTGCCCCTCTGCATTATTGTTATAGGGAGTAGGGCCATGTACACACCACAACTGGGTGAGGTGACGAGACGGCTACCAGGGATGAGGAGTAGCGCTATGCTGACACCAGAACTAGACCAGTTTATCCGTCGGATGCCAAAGGTGGAATTGCATATCCATCTAGAGGGTGCGGCCTCTTCGCGCACACTGCTAGAATTGGCCAACCGGAATGAGGTACCCATTCCTGCGTGGGATCTCGCTAGTATTGAGGAGCTCTATACCTATAACAGTTTTGGCGATTTCCTCACGGTTTTTATGGCTCTCACCCGCGCGATTGTCAAGTATCACGATTTCGAGCAGGTGGCGTATGAGATGGGGCGTATGCTGGCGCAGCAAAACGTATTGTATGCGGAAGTGATGCTGTCGCCCATGCAACATCTGTTGAATGGTATTAACCTGCTTCAGGCCGTAGCCGCAACGGCCGAAGGGTTCCAGCGGGCGGAAGAGGAAAGCGGTATTGTCGTGCGGTTAGCCCTTGATTATGGGCGGCAATATGGCACCGATTATGCCTGGAATGTGCTGGATATTGCCAGGCGGGCTATGGAGTATGGGGTTGTTGCGTGGTCTATTGGCGGCAACGAGATACACCACCCCCCAGAGCCCTTTGCCGAAGTGTTTGCGGCCGCGCGGGCCGCCGGCCTGCATGTGATGGCCCACGCGGGCGAGGTGGCCGGCCCGGCCAGTGTGTGGGGGGCCGTAGATGCGCTTCAGGTGGAGCGCGTGGGGCATGGCATCCGCAGCGTAGACGACCCGGCCCTGGTGCGCTATCTGGTTGAGCAGGAAATCGTGCTGGATGTGTCGCCAAGCAGCAATATCCTCACGGGGGCCGCCTCGTCGTGGGAAACCCATTCGCTGCGCCAACTCTATGATGCTGGCGTTATTGTCACGGTCAACTCGGATGATCCGACCTTCTTTCGCACAACTTTGACAGACGAGTACCGCCGCATAACCCGCTATTTCGGATTTAATGCGGACGACCTGTGCAACCTGGTGCTGAATAGTGTGCGCGGCTCCTTCCTGCCGCCCGCAGAGAAGGAACGTCTGCACCGCCGCGTGCAACACGAGTTGAGCGACTTGCGCTTTCAGCTTGGGGTATAATACCCGTGACAGGTGAGGCGTGACGCGAGGATACGTGATGCGAATGCACACGATGCTATGGAATATGTAGCGGTAATCAACCGAACTTGAGAGGTATCAAGGACGGATGGGGGCGCGGACGCAGAGACGCCGCCAGGTGCCAGCGCCTCTGCGCATTCCATATCCTACCCGATAGTCGTTATGTCTGTGTCATAGACTACATCTACGGCCGGGTCAAGCGTGGCGCGAACAGAGCAATACTGATTCATCGAAAGCTCAATCGCCTTGTCCAGTTTCTCCTGGGTCAGGGAAGAATCGGCGGATACCTTGAAGTGCAAGTGGATACGCTGATACTTCCAGGGCGGGTCGGGCGCTTGTTCTGCGTCCACATGCACGGTCAGCGTGTGCAAGCCGATGCGCTGCTTTTTCAAGATGTTGATTACATCGTAGGATGAGCAACTGGCCAGCGCAACCAGCAGCATCTCTGATGGTTTCATACCGATGTCGTTGGGTGGCGAGAGCACAACCGAGTGGCTTGAACTATCTATCGCCACATAGCGATGCTCGCCTATCCAGGTAATCTCCACTTTTGCCATGGTGTTTGTTTGCTCCTCATAACTATGGTTTCCTACCTACGGCCCATTGTACCCGAAAACGGGACTGTGGGGGGCTTTCGTCGCACTCAACCGTCAACCGTCCTTTTTTTTGACGGTACCTGCACATGACACGGTTTTTCGGCATAGGTCTCATTGACATATCTTGTAATCAGGCACCGGGTTCGGGTGGATATGCACGGGATAGCCAGCATCGAGCGCCCGCACCACCGACGGCGGCGTCAACACCGACACGGAGGCGTCGGGAAGGGGGAGCGGGTTTGCCCGGTCATATCCGGGTGTCCAGCGCAGCAGCACGCTTTCCTCCTTCAGCACCAGGTAGGCGTCATGCTCGATGACAACAAAGGTGCCCGTCGGCAAGCCACGAGCGTGCTGCTCAACGAGCGGACGTTGCCCCTGCACGGGCATTCGCTCCTGGTGCAGGTGGGCGTCTATGGCTCCAGCAAGCGGCGTTGTCGTGCCAACGTGTTCGAGGTTTGCGGTGGCCCAATAGCTGCGAAACTCGTTAAACCTGGCTCGCTGGCAGAGTGAGCAGGGGCGGTGGCCGGCCGCAAGGGCCGTCGCCTCGTCGAGAAAGAATATCTGGGTATACTGCCCTGGCTTCATAATCTCTTGCCGGTTGCCTTTATACGCAAGGAGGCAGATAATCCAACGTTGCCCGCTATGGTAGCGGACAATCGTCTGGTGTGTATCGTGCAGGCACCCGCGATTGCCCATCAGGGTGCCTCTGGCGTCGGTTTGTATCAGGTTTCCAAAGGGAGTTGCGCGATTTTGTCGCGGCATAGTCGTGTCCTTTCTGGTGAATCAATGTTGTGGGGTGAACCCTATCACCCTACCCATTGAGAGGAGTTCTTGTTTTTGCCGAAATTGTCACTCGATAGCATCAATTACCCCCGCCCCGCATACGCTCCACCAGCACGCGCTGCCGGTCGGAGGAGAGCGCGGCGAAATATTCCAGCAGCATGCGGTGGACAAAGATGTAGCTGCCGCCCACCTTCCGCAGGAAGATGCGTTCGGCGGCGTAGTCGAGGAAGGGGACAAGCCGAAGTGGAAGGTATCCATAGAGGGCCAGTGTTGCCAACAACGCTGGTAATTGGACTATAATATACCCCCCATAGGTGAAACCGGAAACGCCTCCGAATAGCATACCACCAAAGACGGCACCGTAGAGAAGGTCAATAGTCCCTCCAAAAATTGTCTCTCCAAAAAGGTTGGGACGCAATCCTCCAATGACCAGCAAAGCAGCAAGAGGGAGGGAAATAACCATTCCAACGACACCAGCACGATAGGCATTGCTTAATGAACGCACAAGGCCTTCATAGGGGTGTTTCTTTATGGAAACCTCCTTGTGTTGTGCTCCTTGACTAAGAACAATGATTCCCAGGAAAAACAAGGCAAAAGCTAGACCCGTGGCTATGGACAAAGTTACTCCCCCTTCCGGGCTGAATAGCTGAACAGCGGAACCCGCGACAATCCCAATGATAAGGCAAAAGAGGAGCAGGATCTTGAAATGCGAAACCGCATGGCTCCATGACCACTGTATTCGTTCAACGGCGCGTATCTCCTTATTGATAGATGTGATCATGGCAAAATAGATCCCCACGAAACCGCCGAGCATACATGTGGCTACCAATGCAGCAAGGATGCCAACGCCCCCAAAGAGTATTCCCGTTGGAATGATGAGCAGTATTCCAATGAAGAGGTTGCCAATAAGCCAACCCATAAGCCCATTGAATATCGCATACACCCACCATTGCCGTCTCGTTTCCAACCACGTCGGCTGCATCTGCTCAAGCTGAAAGACGGTCTGGTTGTGCTGCTGCAAGCGCCCGGCCAACCACGACAGCCAGCGCACCGTCTTGTCGGGCGGGTAGGGTTGGTCGTGCGAGCGCCCGCGCCGCTGAAACATCCGCTGCACGTAGCGGTCAAACAGGTGCGTGCGGGTGTCTCCCGCCTGCGGTATTGCATCCGTCGTGGCGTGCCCCCCCTCGTCAACGTAGGCCAGCGCAACGATGTGCAGCATCAGCGGCACCCGCGCCATCGCCTTCAGTTCGGCGTCCGCTTCCAGCGCGGCCCGTACCCCCGCTAACGCAGCACCGCCCCGCTCGAAGAAAGCCGCCATCTGCGCGTCATCCAACGGTTGCAGCACGACGGCCGCATCCAGGGCCAGCGGTGTCCCCACCTGCCGAAACTCGGCCAGCCGGCTACACACCACCAGACCCTCCGGGCTCTGCTCCGCGCAGTAGGTATTGATAGCGGCCACACAGGCGGCGCGGTGGGGCGCGGCAACTTCATCAAGCCCATCGAGCAGCGGCAGGATAGCCCGCTGCTGCACCCACGCCTGCGCCAGGTGCTTGCCCGCGCCATTCTGCTCGCGCAGCTCCTGCACGAGCCATTGTTCAAGCGGTTGTCGCTGCTGTGCCCACGAGGACAGGTTGAATACGACGGGGATGGGGTGCGTTTCGTCCTGTTCGGCGCGGTTGATGAGGGTGCGGGCCAGGTCAAGCAGCAGCGTGGTTTTCCCCCCGCCCGGCGCCCCCAGGATGAGCAGGCGCTGGTGCGCGTCGTCAAAGGCCTGGGCAATCGTCGTGCCGGGCGGGAGCGCGTACGGCTCCTGCGCCGCGTCGCGGGAGAGGCGCAAGCCTTTGTAGTGTATCGTCTGGCTGTGGATAGCCTGCGGGTCGGTGTGCAACCCAAGCGCAATCAGCACCTCCTGGTAGAGCGACTGTTCAAGCACGCCCTTGACCCAGAAGTCGCGCACGGCGGCCAGCATGCGCTGGCGGTTTGTGCGGTCGTGCGCGGTCTGGGGGCCGTGGTAGTGCTTGACATCGCCCCAGTGCTGATGAACATCACCCGACGGGCGGTTGACAAAGCCCTGCGAACCCTGCGCGTCTATCTTGTCGCCACCGGTCGGGTGGGGTGGTGTTTCGCTCATTGTCCTACCTCGATACGTGAACGGGTCTGGGTACGCTCTGCTGCCTGCGGCCCTTGCCTTTGAGCACAATTATAGCATGGGATGGAAGCGGGGGAGCGCACGACGGTTCAGGTTGGGCCCGGGATAGATGGCGACCAGGCCCCTCTTGTGCCCCCTTGTTTATAGGTATCCCCCCCGATTGCCCCACGACTGTACCTACGACTGTACCTTCGTACAGTGACAAACCTTTTGCTTTCTCATACAATGACGTTAGTCCTGTACCTGGACAGTACCAGTACCGTTCCCAGACGAGAGCGAAAGGAGGCGCAGCCCCGACCACCAGCAAAAAAACGAAGAGCACCACGACCGGCCGATGACGATGATGACCGATGGAGTTCACACGGTTTCTAGACGTTGACATGCGTTGATTCAGGCTTCGGGGCGGAGTGTGCGCCGCGCACTGGCCGAAGCACGGTACCTTTGTATCAAGAAGTATCAGAAACGCAAGGAGGATTTACCATGGCGTTTGTACCCCATGCTCGCAGGTTGATGACGTGGTGCTGCACCACGCGCACGTGGCGACGATTCGCCCATCTGGCGCTGGCGGCTATGCTGCTGCTGGCGCTCTTCCCCTTCGCGGCAACCCCCGCTACCTATGCCGCGGATTATACCGTGTCCGATTTTGCCCAACTCGAAAGCGCTATCAACGACGCGAATAATAGCGCAGCGGACGACACAATTACTCTGGACAGCGATATTACCCTGACCGGTACCCTACCCACGATTATCGGGAATGGGAGCCTGACCATTCAGGGCAACGGACATACCCTTGACGGCAATAACACGTATCGGATATTTGCCATCCGCGATGGCGACGTGACGCTGGATAACCTCACGTTGCAGAATGGCTACTCTGACAGCGAAGGCGGAGCTATCTACATCTGGGGAGATACCCTGACCGTGCATAATTGCACATTTCACGGCAACACAACTCAATCCACTGGCGGCGGCATCTATTCAGTTGCCATCCTGACCGTAACCGACAGTACCTTCAGTGGCAACCGCGCGAAAGCTGCGGGAGCTATATTTGTTGCTAGTGAAATGATGGTAAGCGATAGTACCTTCAGCAACAACTACGCTGCTGTAGCTGGCGGTGCTATTAGCAGCGCTATTATTGGAAAGGTGACTCGCAGCAGTTTCAAGGGCAACGTATCTGATGATCGCGGTGGGGCTATTAACACCCACTCGTCTTTTACCATTAGCGACAGCACCTTTGATAGCAACACGGCTCAAGGCGCTGGCGGCAGTATCTATTCTAATGAAGAGCTGATTGTGAACACCAGTACCTTCAGCAATAACAGGGCTGGACAAGATGGTGGCAGTATCTTCAACGCTGATGGTGGGGTAGAAGTGACTAACAGCACATTCACCAATAACACCGCTCAGGCGAACGGTGGTGCTATTTATACTGAGGGTCAAGCATATAATAGATTGTACTTTAGAAGCAACACCTTCAGCAACAACCATGCTAACGCGAACGGTGGTGGCATCTGGAGTGCCTCTATAGTAGAAGTGAGCAGCAACACCTTGAGCGGCAATAGTGCTGGCACCTCCGGCGGTGGAATCTTCAACGATAGTGATGGCAGGTTGCTTCTGATCAACACCATCATCACCGGCAGTACTGGTGACAGTGATTGTGTCAATCAAGGAACCCTCGCCACCAACGTCAACAACCTGATAGAAGACGGCTCCTGCGATGCGGCCTATAGTGGTGACCCGCTGCTGGTTGACCCGGATGGCGCAGACGATACCCTGGGTACCAATGATGATGACCTGCGCCTGCAAGCCGGCTCGCCCGCGATAGACGCTGGCAATACCAACTACGTGCAAGAATCCGTGATTGGAAGCGACCTGAACGGCGATGGTGACAGGGACGATACGATCACCACCGACCTGGATGGTAACGCGCGTGTGGTAGGAAACAGAGTAGACATTGGTGCGTATGAGTACCAGGGCAATGATCGGCTGAACGACGGCTACTGCTCCCTGCGTGAAGCGATTGTCAACGCCAACGACGATGCCCAGACCTACCCCGACTGTCCGGCAGGCGACGGGGTTGATACGATTACGCTTGATGAACCCACCTATACCCTAACCGACACGTTTGCCTATGCCGACGGACCCAACGGCTTGCCCTCCATCACCTCCGAAATCATCATCGAGGGCAACGGCGCGGTGATTGAGCGCGACAGCGCCGCCGAAGAGCGCTTCCGCCTCTTCCACATCAGCAGCGCAGGCAACCTCACGCTCAACAACACGACCGTGCGGGGCGGGCACACGCCCGATGGGAGCAAACTACCAACCCGAACCTGGAAGACCCCGAATCGCCAGAGCGTTTGAATGGCACCCCCGGCGGCGGTATCTACAACGCCGGCACCCTGACGCTGAATGATAGCACCGTCACCGGCAACCGCACGGGGGATGGGTACCAGATTTCTGATGGTGATTACTGGGAAGATGAATGGCATGAATCGAACGGCGTTGGGGGCAATGGCGGTGGTATCTTCAATACCGGTGCGCTCGTCATTCGTAACTCCACCTTGAGCGAGAATGAAACCGGCGTCAATATTGCTCATGGAAGCGATGAACAGAGTGGCGCAAATGGAGGTGGTCTGTTCAACCAGGGGACGGTGACGATAGACAACAGTACCATTAACGATAATACCGCTGGCGATGGTGTTGGCTACCATTACTACGGCAACGGCAGTAATGCGGGTGACGGCGGCGGTATCTACAATACCGGTACGATGTCTATCACCAACAGTACCCTGAATAACAATGTTGCTGGCGATGCCCACGGTTCAGTTGGTGATGTGGGTGATAGTGGTGACGGCGGTGGTATCTACAACACTGGCGACCTCACCATCAGGAGCACCAGGATACGCCACAACACCACTGGCGCTGGTGGTTGTATCCGCAGCAACTGCGCGCCTGCTGGATATGGGGGAGCTATATTCAATAGTGGCACCCTGACTATGACGGAGAGTGATCTGGATAGCAACACTACTGATCATGAAGCGAACTCTATACAAGGACGGGCCCATGGTGCAGGACTGTACAATAATGGAGTCATGACCATTGAACGCTGCCGAATACGCAACAATAAGACCGCCAGTGGTTCAGAAGACGCACCAATGGATATGGGGAACGATGGTGGCTCCGGTGGTGGTGCCTTCAATGATCAAGCAGGTGAGCTCAAGATACGCGACAGTATCATTGAAAACAACGCGACTGGAAAAGGTGGCGTTGACAATGGCGGTGACGGGGGCGGTGTCTTCAATGCTGGAGACCTCACGGTGGAGGACAGTATTATTCGTCAAAACACCACCGGTAATGACGGGCGTATGAGTTACGGCCGTGCCGGCCTAGGCGGTGGGTTCTTCAATCAAGGAACGCTGCGTATCACCAGAAGCACCATAACCGAAAATCACACTGGCGAGAACAGCGGCTATCATCACAATCTCAAGCCAGGTGGGAGCGGTGGTGGTATTTTTAATGTCGGTGAACTCATCGTCAGTGATAGTCTGGTGAGCGGCAACAGCACCAGCGATTGCTCTGATGATGCACTACCTGGCAATGGTGGTGGTATTTTCAATGGGCATGCTTATGACTGGTGGTTAGGTAGAACCTACGGTACCATGACCATTATCAACACGACCATCAGCGGCAACACCACCGGAGAGGGTGGCAGTGGGCCCACTGATGGGCAAGCCGGTGCTGGCGGTGGTATCTTCACCGACGAGGACACTACCACCACCCTGCACAATAGCATCATCTGGGGCAACAATGCTCATGGCAATGGCGACCAGGTGGGCGGGGAGAGCGGCGAAACCACTATGGCCTACAGCCTCATCGAAGACCTGTTCCCCGACGGTGAGGGCAACCTGGATGGTACCGCGATAGATGACCCCGGTTTCGTAGACGCCGCCAACGGCGACCTGCATCTGCGCGAAAACTCGCCCGCCATCAACGCCGGCAGCAACGCGCTCGTCCCGGATGGCGTCTTCACCGACCTGGATGGGAACCAGCGCGTCGTGGGCTCCAGCGTGGACATGGGCGCGTACGAGTATCAATCTATGACCTGCGCCAGCGCCATTGATGTCATGCTCGTGCTGGACAGCTCGCACAGCATTGACGCGGACGAATTCGCCCTCATCCAACAATTCGCGCAAGACCTGATGGTCGAACTGAAAGCCAGTTCGCCCGACGCCCATATCGGCATCGTGCAGTTTTCTGGCCAAGGCCAGGGACGCCTCGAAAGCGGTTTGATTGGCAACACCGACACCCTCTCCGCCACCATTGCCGGCTTGTCGCACATCCGCGGCCGCACCGACATGCAGGAAGGCTTGTTCCTGGCACAGGAAGAACT
>DAOTUK010000295.1:0-5142 GCA_034437375.1 Chloroflexaceae bacterium
GGCGACCAGATCTTCGGCGAGGCGGCCCATGTTGTGGGTGATGGTGGCCAATTCCTGGCGGAAGCGCTTGTGCTCGCGTTCGGAACGCGCCTCAGCCTCTTGCATTTCGTCCTTGAACTCTTGCATTTCCAACGACAAGCGATTGACGTTTTCGGTGGTTTCGGCTACTTTGCGCGACGTTTCGGCCACAAGGCGCTGTAGTTCCACCATGCCTTCTTCAAGGCGGTCTACGCGGGCTGGTAATGATGCAATGGCCATAATAGTGCTACTCCCTTCGTCATTCCAGGGGGGACAGATGGGCCCCAACCGGTGCTAGTTTCTATGATACCACGCATGGGGCGAAACGCCAGTGCCCTGGCTTGCCTGTGGTTCGTGGTCGGGGAGTATTGCCCCAACGCTGCTTGCGTACTTTACAGATCGCGCCGCGAAAACACCACCATCGCCGCCAAAAGCGCCACCGCCGCATACCCCACCGCGTACACATCCATAGCCCCGCTTGGCACCGACGCTGTTGCAAAGGGCGTCATCGCTAGATCGCGTGAAATAGCCGGCTGCATCAGATAGGCCGCCCGCCGCCACAACGCTTCAACCGGCATAAGCAAACTGGTAATAATGCCAATGCGCACCGCGGCGTCCGATTGGAACATAGACCCGATTTGCTCTACCCACGAGCCAATAAATGCCAATCCATAGAGCAAGAACAGCGTGACCCCATTGCTCATTGTGGATACTAGCGTACCCACCAGCAGCGATACCGACACGAGCACCAGCGCCTCAAGAATAAGCAGCAACACGCCCGCCATTGGATTGGGGGGCACATAGCCCACCATCGCATAGACAACGAGCAGTAAGCCACCGGCCAGCAATCCCAGGTAGACCGTAATCATGGCCGCAAAGCCAAGCCACTTGCCAAGCACAATATGCCAGCGCCGCACCGGCTTGGTAGCAATGGCCTGTATCGTGTGGGAGGCAATCTCTCCCGAAATGGTGTCTACTGAAGAGAAGATGGCTATCATCACCGTGAGGAAGTGGACGACGTACAACCCGGCCATCAGGAAAAAGTTATACGCCGTGCGCTGCACCACGTCCGGTACTTCGTTGCGTTGCAACTCGCTATGCACCATTGAGAACCCTACCCCGAAGAGCGCGACAAAGGCCAGACCAAGCACCAGCGCAATCAGCACCATGCGCCGCCGCCGCGCTTCGTGAAAGGTCAACCAGGTAATTGTCATGACCGTATTCATCGTTATTGCCCGCTATCCTCCTGTCCCACTATTTCCAGAAACAGCTCTTCGAGCGAGAGACGCCGTGGCACCAGCCCGTACAACCGGGCCCCGCTTGCCAGCACGCGCTCTGCAATCAGGGGGAGCATGTCTTCATCGTGCAGTATCAGTTCCAGCGATAGCGGCGGCGGGCCGTCAAGCGCTGGCAGGCGCAGTATATCGTCGCCCACCTCGCCTCCCTTGCCATTTTGCGCCACTTCGCGTAGTGCTGCTACCAGGTCGGGGGGCACAGTGTCTACCTGTACGTCTACGCGGAGCCGCCCGGCCTGTAGTTCGCTGAGCGTGAGGGTACGCAATACCTGCCCCTGTCGAATGAACGATACGCGGTCGCACGTTGCTTCTACTTCCCCAAGCAGATGCGAGTTGAGAAACACGGTTTTGCCCTGCGCCTTTAGCTCGCGTATGATGGAGCGCACCAGCATGCGTCCGAAGGGGTCAAGCGCCGAGGTTGGCTCATCTAGAAAGACCAGGTCCGGGTCGTTCAGGAGCGCGTGGGCCAACCCGATGCGCTGGAGCATGCCCTTGGAGAAGCCGGCTATGGGGCGGCGGGCATGCTCGCTGAGCCGCACCAGTTCCAGCAACTCCGGCACCCGCTTGCGCCGCGTCGCTCCATCCATTCCGTACAAACGCCCGTGTAGGTCGAGCAACTCTTGCGCCTGCAACCATTCGTGAAAGCGGAAGTGTTCGGGCAAAAAGCCGACCCGCGCCATGGTGGCAGTATGGCCGGGCGGTTGCCCCAACACGCGGGCACGGCCGCTGCTTGGCGCAACCAGACCAAGCAACATCTTGACCGAGGTACTCTTGCCGGCCCCATTGGGCCCCAGAAACCCGAATACTTCGCCCGGCGGCACTTGCAAGGTTAAATCTGCAACCGCCACCTTGGGCCCGTACACTTTCTGCAAGGTATTGGTTTCAATTACCGATTCATGCATTCCCACTCCCTCTGTATTGTAACCATGACTACGTGAGACAAAAAGCAGAGACGCCAGAGCATATCCCCTCGCGCCTCTGCTCTTCTTCCAACAAATGCGGCCCTACTGTACCGACTCTGCAACCGAGAGCAGCACGGAGTCTTCAATGGAGCCATCAACCATCAGGACATAGAACCCTCCGCTATCTTGCCAGTACAGCATCTTGTTTTGCCGGTGTTCGCCATTGTCGTGGTGATAGTCGCCGCGGGTCAAAATACCCTGTGCCCCATTGACGGTTACCTGGGTCAGATTCTCAATATCCGCCGGCAAGGGGAAAATAAACGTTGTGCTGAGGTCTACCTCCTGGCTCAACTGCTGCGCCTGGTCGGCGTCCATGCCAAGTACGCGCAGCATGGTCTTGCTCAGCAGGGCCATGTCTACCCCCTCTGGCAGATTGACCTGGGGCGAGGGGCCCTGCACAAATCGCAAATCGTATGCTTCGTCGCTATAGTGCATCATCACCGACGCGGGCATGTCAATTGTGACCGGCTGTTCGCCAAGCGCGTCGGGCAGCGTCACATCGGTAATGTCCAGCATGTCCAGCAATTGCTGCGTTGCTTCGACGTTGACCTGAAATTGCAGCGTGGCCTGGTCTTGCACCGCTATTTCGGTGGGGTTGGGCGTGTCGGACGGGAGCGTCAACGTATGCACGGCAAACCCCGCCGCCGCGCTGGCCTCATCAACTGATGCGACTTCTTGCAGCTCTGGCTCTTCGCCAACTACCTCTGGCTCGCTCATAAAGAGCGTGTCGCCGTCAAATTCCAATCCTTCTAGCTCTTCCATCCGCTCGGTACTGACGGGTACAAAGACGACCCGTTCCATCCGAAACACTTGCAACAATTGATCAGCCAGGGCCCGCACGGGGGGCAACGCCAGCAAGCTGAGTAGCGCAACCACCACCGCGGCGGCTCCAAATATTGTCCCGTAGCGGTTCCAGAAACGGTTTTTCTCTTGCATTAGGTTCCTCCTATAGGCGGTATCGGAGCTGTCCCCGGCCGGTTCGTGGGCCGGTTCGGAAACTCCGTCCGCTATTGTTTTTTGTAATCGGCTGAATGCATGCGCCATGTCCGGGCGGGCTATTGGTTCGGCTAATAGTGCCCCGACCTGGCTTGACCGGGTGTGCAGGGTGTGCAGGAGATGCTGGCAGTCTGCGCACCCTTCCAGGTGCGCGGTTACCGCCGTTCGCTCCGTCGCGGACAATTCCTTATCCAGGTAGGCCCGCAGGGTTCCTTCATCAATACAGTGTGTCATAATCTTTGTCCTCCTTTGTTTACCCTTCGACCAGAACGGCCTCTCCACACGTCGAGACGAAGGCTCGTTCGGCACGGGCCAGCAGGGTGCCCACCGACCCCGGCGCAACGTCGAGCGCGGCCGCAATTTCGGCGTAGGATAGCCCCGCGTAGCGTAGTAGCAACAGGTTGCGTTGGCGTTCGGGGAGACGGGCCAGGATGTTGCGTACATGGGCCCGTTCCTCTGCGCGGGCCAGGTTGTGGTAGGGGTCTTCCGACACGGCCGGTATATCCAGACGTTCTATGCGTTGCTGCGCCCGGCGCGTACTGCGGAGTGCGTTGTAGCCGCGGTTGAGCGCTACGCGACAGAGCCACGCTCCCAGACCACCCCCAACCGCGACCGATTGGGGAGGGTGATGGTAGAGCGTTAAAAATGTCTCCTGGGCCAGATCTTCGGCCTCTTCTCGATACCCTACCAGGTTGTACAATACGCGGTAGACGCGCTCGTAGTGTCGCAGAAAGAGCGCCTCGAAGGCGTCGCTCTCACCGCGGTGTGTCCGTTCGAGTAGTTGCTCGTCCGTCTCGTTCACCAGGATGGTTCCTCCATTGTGCTTCCTGCGAACTATGCCCCAGTCCTACTTTAAAAACACCGCCGAGGAGGTGTTTGTGACAGAATGACCACCGTTTCTCCGCTGGTTTTATTTCGTTCCTCTTTATCCATGGTACCACCTTCATTCAAGGATGAGCACCCCGCTTTCCAGGGATTTTCTCATCTCTCCCTGTTATACTGTGACGGTCCGATGGGGCATCGTAAAGTGTGAAAGGAGATGCATCGTATGGCTGATGAAGCCAATCCACAACCCCACAAGAAAGGCCGCTTTACCCCGCGAAACATTATTATCGCGGTGATTGGCGTATGGATTATCGCCAGTGTTCCGGTGTGGTTTTTCCAGACCAACCCGCCCGTCGTGAGTGAGCCGGCCTGGGATAGCCCCCAGACCCGCGCCCTGGCGCAACGGGCCTGCTTTGATTGCCACAGCAACGAGACAACCTGGCCGATATATAGCCGCATTGCCCCCATTGCATATGTCGTCACCAACCATGTCATTGAAGGGCGCGAACATCTGAACTTCTCCGAATGGGGGAGCGGTGGTGGGCAAGCCGTCAACAACGACGCCGACTTGCTGGCCGCTCTGGGACTGCAACCAGCGACCGCCTATGCAAACGGTGGTGAGGAGGAGGAAGCGGAGGAGCATGGCGAGGAAGGCGGCGAAGGTGGCGAAGGTGGCGAGGGTCGCGGAGGGCAGGAGGGAGCGGGAACACGACGATGACGATGACGACTGAGGCCCGCTCCCGCCCATTACGGGCATCGTGCCCGTATACGTGTGAGACGCCCGTGCTCCCAGGTAGGGATGGACAAATCACGTAGGGTTGCTATTGATGGGTGTGGCGATGTCGTCTCTACATGTGTAGCTTGCGTGTCACAAACCAGCAATCCCAACACATCGGCGCACAGCATTCTTCCAGGAAATGTTCCGGGTCAATATCGCGTACGTCGCATTTACCCGCGCCGCAAGGTGTTGCAAGACAACCACCCCCGGAACGGTTATCTTGTTGCTGCTGGTTGCTATCGTGGGGGGGCTGAGCTTCTCGTTTCAT
>DAOTUK010000296.1:0-3266 GCA_034437375.1 Chloroflexaceae bacterium
CCCACATCCCCTGGCCCCCCATCTAAAACCCATAGCCCCCCCAAAAACACGCCAGACTACCGTTTAATCCTCTACAGAACAAGAAGCATACCCAGACCAGACAACACAACACCAACACCCGGACACACCCGTGATAGCCATACCTACAAACAGCAAGAAAACACGAGATAATAGTTCACCCATAACGGAATGGTTCCTGGAAACGCGGACATCTTGCCCGCCCCGAAGCAAGCGGGACGCCCGCGCTCCCAGGTTTGTCCTCCCAACGGCGAACACATACGACGCCCAGGGCAATTGCAACATCTTACGTCAACCAGGACACCTGGGGAGCGAGCGGGGCCGGGCCCCGCAAAACCACCTTATGGGGGGGTGTGGCGCGGCTTCGCCGCGCCACACCCCCCCATATCTCGCGCCGAAGGCGCACATCAACGGCTGCAAATGCAGCAAAACCTGGTGCTGTCGTCGCCCTGGCAACGTAGCAATCGCCCTGATACAACGCCAGCACGAGTAGACACCAGTATGCAACCATGCTATAATCGTAGCAAGGAAGCAGGCATGAACCTTCCCCCAAAGGCGCATGCCTTGTATGCACCAGAGTGTATGAAAACGCCAAATTCAGGCCCACACAATACCCATACCAACAACCTACCCCAACGACTATACCTCCTGATACCTAGCAACCAGTATCAGCCACGAGGAAAACCCAGATGAACGAAGCGCCCTACATTATGCTCGTTGAAGACAGCACAAGCCAGGCCCTCCAACTACAACTCCTGCTGAAACAATACACCACCCAACCCATCCAGATCATCAGCGACGGAGCCGAAGCATGGCGACAAGCCTGCAAAGAACACCCCGGCCTGATCCTCCTGGATATAAACCTGCCCTCGCTCGACGGCTTCCAGATCCTCAGCCGCCTCAAACGCAACCGCGACACCGCCGACATCCCCGTTATCATGCTCACCACCAGCGACAGTATTACCGATGTCGAACGCGCCATCGAACTAGGCGCAAACGACTACCTCTTCAAAGATGACTGCCTCTTCAAATCGAAACAAGCCCGCGAACAATTCTACGCCGCCATCGGGCAATTTCTAGACCCCAACTACGCCACCACCCCCTGATACCAGAGCCAGGAGCAACATACAGCGTGCGGCACACCGCGACACGCCTCCCCCCCCAAAAAATAGGTCATGCAGCAGATGACACCCCCCCAAAAAACAGCTATAATTTTTTACGGACAGTCGTTTATTACGACAGGGGAGGAAACGGACACCATAGCCACGCCCCCCCCTACCTACGCATACAACGCTGGACAAGCACATAAAAGCAATTGTTTAGGAGAATTTCATCATGATGAACCTTCTCAATAACCTCAAGGTCCGTACGAAAATCCTCCTCATTACCATTCTCGTCCTGACCCTCAACATCATCGTAGCCGCCGTGGTCTACAACGGTATTCTCGCCAGCCAGGATCGGGAATACCGGGTCGCCCAGACCCACCAGATCATTGGAGAAACTGACCGGCTCCTTCTCTCAATCGTCAATATGGAAACCGGCGAACGCGGCTTTGTCATCACCGGCGACGAGCAATTTCTTGAACCCTACAACCAGGGCTATGCCGATTATCAAGCAACCATGCAAACTCTGGAAGAACTTATTGCCCACACCCCCGAACAATTGGAGAGAATCCAGGCGATAGACGAAGAGATCGAACAATGGAACACCGACGTATTGCAACGTATTATTACCTTGCAGAAAGAAGTAAACGCTGGTACAACCGACCAGGAAGAAGTTGAGCAACTCATAGCAAACGGACTGGGCAAAGAGCGTCTTGACCAGATACGGTCGGAGATTGCCGAATTTAACGCCATCGAAGTAGATCTGCTCGAAGAACGCAGCATCGAATCTGACAACGCCGCCACCTTCCTCAAATCCACCCTGGTGGGCGGCACCCTCGCCACCTTCATTCTCGGCTTTATCCTAACCTTCATCATCGCCACCGGAGTCGCCAAACGGGTCAACATGATCGCCTACGCCTCAACCAATATTGCCGACGGCAACATAGACACCGTTTACCCCATGCCCGGCGGCAAAGACGAAATTGGCATTATGGGCAACGCCTTCCACCGCATGGCCGACACCATACGCAACCAGATCAACGAGCAAAAACGCTACAATGCAGAGCTTGAGGCCGCCAACCAGACCAAAGTAGCCAAAGAATACCTGGAACAAATTGTCCGCGACTATAGCACCTTTGCCAACGAAGTAGCCAACGGCAACCTCTCCACCCGCCTGAACGTCAACGGAAGCGATGACGAACTCACCCGCCTGGGCCACAGCCTCAACCAGATGGTCGAAAACCTGCACGGTGTCACACTCCAGGTCAAACAAGCCAGTACCGACATTGCCTCGGCCGCAGCCGAAATCCTCTCCGCAACCACCGAACAAGCCTCTAGCGCAGCGCAGCAATCCTCCGCAATTACCCAGACAACCACCACCGTTGAAGAAGTAAAAACCATCGCCATCCAAACCGCCGAAAAAGCCAACCAACTGGCCCAGGATAGCCAGAAAACGCTTGGCGTCGCCCAGAATGGCAAACAAACAGTTGAAGAAACCGTGGGCGGTATGGGCAAAATACGCCAGCGCGTCGAAAGCATTGCCCAGACCATCCTGGCCCTATCTGAACAAACCCAGGCCATCGGCGCCATCACCTCTACCGTCAGCTCGCTGGCCGACCAGAGCAACATGCTGGCCCTCAACGCCGCCATTGAAGCGGCCCGCGCCGGCGAACAAGGCAAGAGCTTTGCCATTGTAGCCCAGAATGTCCGCGAACTAGCCGAACGCTCGAAAGCCGCGACCACCCAGGTACAAGAAATTCTGGACGAAATACAACGCGCCACCAACGCCGCCGTAATGGTCACCGAAGAAGGCACCAAAGGCGTCGAAGAAGGCGTCAAACTGTCGAGCCAGGCCGGCCAGGTCATCCACCAGATTGCCACCGAAGTAGAAACCGGCGCCCAATCCAATACCCAGATGGCCGCCGCCTCGCACCAGCAAACCGCCGGTATGGAACAGATTGGCCAGGCAATGCTCTCCATGAAACAAGCCACCAACCAGACACTGGCCAGCACCCGCCAGGCCGAAACCGCAGCCCGCAACCTGCACACCCTCGCCCAACAACTCCAACAAGCGATTACCACCTACAAGCTCTAACAAAACACCCCCCCGCCCGATGACCATCCCCCCGGTCATCGGGCCGCCCC
>DAOTUK010000297.1:0-3392 GCA_034437375.1 Chloroflexaceae bacterium
GGGGGGGCGGGTTGGGAGCGGGACAAGCTGTACGCCAAGCGCTGGAATGGGCGTGGGGGGGGCCACCGGCGCAAACAGGGTGGTGGGGCGGCGTCGGGCCAGCACCCGGCAAACCTCAACAATGTGGGTTGTCTGCCCACCGCTGGCTGCAAGTTGTACGGCGGTAATGTAGTACCAGGGGTTGCTAGACATACTGGTTACTGGCCCATATCGCTGCTGTGGCCAGGAAAGACCCTGGCCGTGGGGTCTATACGTGCTTTGGCGCTGTTTACGGCAACAGCCGCCTGGGCAAACCCGACGGCAATAAGATCGAGCTTGACGGGAACGCCGGCAATGTCGCCGGCCGCGTAGACGCCCGGCATAGAGGTAGACTGGTCACTGTCAACGGGGATAGCCCGCTTTTCAATAGAAAGCCCCCATTCCTTGATAGGGCCCAGGTCGGCTTTGAACCCCAGGTTGAGCAGAATAGCATCAACATCCAGGTGTTCGGTTTCTTTCGTTTTATTGTTCATAATAGTCGCACCGCGCACCACCTCATCGCCATGCACCTCTTGCAATTCGTAGAATACTTTGACATTGACGGGCGACGTATGCAGCGCTTCGACGCTCGATTCGTGGGCGCGGAAGCCGTCGCGGCGATGGATGAGGGTAACCTGCCTTGCCGTTTCGTACAGCGTGAGGGCCCAATCTACGGCGCTATCGCCGCCCCCAACCACCAGCACGTTTTTGCCAGCAAAGATGCTTTTATCCTTGACAAAGTAAGAGATGCCTTTGTCTTCAAAGGCCTCAAGCCCCGGTATTTTGAGCTTGTTGGGAGCAAAGGCCCCGACCCCCGCCGCAATCAGGACGGTGCGGGCGCGATAGTCGCCATGCGTAGTAGTCACACTGAGCAACCGTGGCTCCTCGTCGGTCGCATAGCTCAGGTCAGTTACCTGTTCGCCAAGCCGTATGGTGGGGTCAAATTGGAGCGCCTGTTCAATCAAATTGTTAGCCAGATCTCTGGCCAATATTTTGGGAAAGCCGGGCACATCATAGATGTACTTTTCCGGATAGAGCACAGCCAGTTGTCCACCCATTTCTGGCAGGGCATCTATCACCAGGGTACGCATAGAGCGCATACCGGCGTAGAAGGTGCCGAACAGGCCGGCCGGCCCAGATCCGATAATGGCTATGTCATATACGTCATCTTGCCCGCTCGATGGCTCCGGGGTTGGCTCATTTTGCATGGCGCACTACTCCCTATTTTCAAGTAGCTTGACAAACCAGAGGTAACTCTACCATGGAGTATGGGGGCTGTCAAACGGATATTGACAGGGTGTGCCAACTATTTTTCCGCACCTGGGAGCGCGAGCGGCTCGCCTGCTCCGGAGCGGGCACGATGCCCGCCCCCCCAGGTCTTCCCCCAGGAGTGAACCGTTGCTGAAGGGATAGCTACCCCTCGGCCCGCAACCGATAGCCAACCCCATACACCGTCTGAATGACCGTAGGGTTTGATGGGTCTGGCTCTATCTTCTTCCGCAAATTTTTAATGTGGCTATCAATCGCTCGCTCCATACCGGCGTAAGAATAGCCCAACCCCTTTTCGATAAGCTCCAGACGGGTAAAAGCGTGCCCCGGATTTTGCATCAGCATCTTGAGAATTTCAAATTCGGTGGGAGTTACTTCTATTGGCTGATCGTGAATCTTGATTTCGTGGCGGTCAAGATCCATACGGATATGGCCCATCTGAAGCAAGCGTGGCGACTGGGTTGTGCCGCTCACCGAACGCCGCAATACGGCCCGCACACGGGCCACCACTTCGCGCGGGTTAAAGGGCTTGGTAATATAGTCGTCGGCGCCCAGTTCGAGCCCGACAATTTTGTCGGTATCCTCAATACGGGCCGTCAAGAGGATAATCGGGAGCGTTTGCATACTGGCGTCGCCACGCACGCTCCGGAGTATCTCCCACCCGTCGTGGTCGGGCAACATCAGGTCAAGGATCACCAGGTCGGGGCGCTCAAGGCGGATAGTACGCAAGGCCGTCTCGCCATCGTAGGCCGTGAGCGTCTGGAAGTTTGCCTGTTCCAGGTAGGATTGCATCAACCTGACCAGTTGTTTGTCATCATCTACAACAAGAATACGCATACTGTAGCCTCGGTTTCCATAGTGCTTTTTATTTCAGCAAAGCACAGACGAGTGATTATGAACCATAACCACTCATCCGTATCTATATCTTTACCTTATTGTAAACCCTTTTGGGTTGTTCGGGTCACGTTCGTTCTTGCCCGGTTGTTTTACGGGCGATTGTTCCCTTTATTGTTCCCTTTATCGTTGGGGCGGTCTGGTTGCTGCGGCGGCTGCGGGCAAGGCTCCTGCAAGCGAGCGGTAATGTTCTCGCGGGCATTGGCCAGGCGCTCATCCGCTTCGTCCTGCGTCATACGACCATTCTCTACCGCCTGGGCCAGGCGCGCTTCAATGTCCGCCACAATCGCATCTACAATCGTGTCCAGTGCGACATTCTTTTCGGCGGCCAGGTCGGCAACCGTCGTTTCGCCATCCTGCAACGCTTCGCGCAGTTCGTCCGTCGTCATCCCCAGTTGTTCCGCGATAATCTCATCGTGGGGATTGCCGCCCCGCGGGCCGCGGTCGCCGTCGCGGGGGCCATCCTTCGGCTGCCAGGGCTCCTGCAAGCGGGCGGTAATGTTCTCGCGGGCATTGGCCAGGCGCTCGTCGGCTTCGTCCTGCGTCATACGACCATTCTCTACCGCCTGGGCCAGGCGCGCTTCCATGTCCGTCACCATCGTGTCAACAATAGTACCCAGGGCGACATTGTGCGCTTCGGCAAACTCGGCAATGCTCATGCCGTCCGCAAGTTCCGCGATAATTTCATCGCGCGTCATATCCAATTCTTCGGCCAGTACATCAATCGGATTGACTCTGGGGCCGCCACGGTTCGGACCGGGGCGGTTGCCCTGTTGCCCACCGTTCTGTCCGTTACCAGGAGCGGGATAAGCGTCATCCTGGTTGCCCTGCTGCCCACCGTTCGGGCCGGGGCGGGTTTCGTTCTGGTCACCATTCCCGCGTCCGCCGCCATTACCGGGCCCCTGCGCCATCGTGGATGTAACGGGTGCCAGGGCCACGATAGCCAACAATACTGCGATAGTTCCCGACAGTGCGATCAGTAGCTTTTTCATAGAAATGGCGGCGCAGGAAACCACCCGCTTCAGCGGGTGTGAGGAAGCGCCGCCGTCCTCCTTTCGGGTACACTATTGCCATGGACAAAGACATCAGATATACAGCGCACTGCGCCTACCTGCTCAACTATCACCTGGTCTGGATACCGCGCTATCGTAAACCCGTTCTGAAAGACCAGGTGGCCGTCTCCCTGCGCGAACTGGTTGATGGTATGGCGC
>DAOTUK010000298.1:0-7900 GCA_034437375.1 Chloroflexaceae bacterium
GCCCACCCCCCCGCCCCAACCGACGGCCGCGGTCACCCCGCCATCGTCCCATACCCCACAGCGTACCACAACGGCAACGCCCCCCACAGCGCAGGCCATATCCCCAACGCTACCGCCCATCCCGCCCGCACAACGGGGCCTTGTTCACGACCTGTCGCTTTCCATGATTAGCGTACTGGAACGAGTTGTCGGGCCGGCCCATCCCCACCTGGCCGGGGGCATGTGCCAACGGCAGCGCGAACGGGGTCGCAATGGCAGCGGACGGCAACGGCGGCGCGGACAGCAACGGCGGCGCGGACAGCAACAGCACTAAATCAGGACAGGAAAGGAGTTATGACTATGCATGTGATTATAACCGCAGAGGCCCCAGATCTCAATGCGCGGGTTGATACGCGCTTCGGACGGTGTACACACTTTGTCCGGGTCAATACCGACACCTTCGAAACACAAGCCCTCGCCAACCCCGGCGCTTCCGCATCCGGCGGAGCCGGCACCCAGGCGGCCCAGTTTGTCGCCAACCAGCACGTTGAAGCCGTCGTCAGCGGCGACTTCGGGCCCAACGCCCTGCGCGTGCTCAAAGCCGCCGGTATCACCATGTACCTGCTTGGCGCAAGCCAGACCGTACGCGATGCCGTCGAACGCCTGAACAACGGTGTGCTGGAAGAGGTATAACCCATGCGGGTAACGATTGCAAGCGGCAAAGGCGGCACCGGCAAAACAACCCTGGCAACCAGTCTGGCGCTTCATCTGGCGCGCAGTGGGGGCAAGCCGCCCCTCTTCCTCGACTGCGATGTCGAAGCCCCCAACGCCCACCTCTTCCTGCAACCAACCGTTGAAGCCTATCAGGACGTACCCATCCCCATCCCCCACATTGACCAGCACGCCTGCGTCCATTGTGGCGAATGCGCCGAAGCATGCCAGTTTCACGCTATCGCCGTTATCGGCAACCAGACCATGGTCTTTCCCCAACTGTGCCATGGCTGTGGAAGCTGTACGCTGCTATGCCCCCAACTCGCCATAACCGAACAGCCATCGGTCATTGGCGTACTCGAACAGGGCTACACCCGCGAGGGAATACGATTTGGCCGCGGCCTGCTCAACACTGGCGAACCGATGGCCGTACCCATCATACGCCAACTCAAGCAGTGGCTTGCCCCCCAACCCACACAGGACGTTATCATAGACGCGCCCCCCGGCACCTCCTGCCCGGTTGTCGAAACCATGCGCGGGTCAGACGTGGTGCTGCTTGTCACCGAGCCAACCCCCTTTGGCCTGCACGACCTGCGCCTGGCAATCGCCGTAACCCGCGAACTCAACATCCCCGCCGGCGTTATCATCAACCGCGACGGCAGCGGCTACCACCAGGTTGATGCATTCTGCGCGGCGGAAGGCTTGCCGGTGCTGCTACGCATCCCCTTTGACCGGGCACTGGCCGCAGGCATAGCCCGCGGAACCCCGCTGGTAGACGTGCGCCCGGCGTGGGGCGACTCCTTCCAGCAACTCTACGACCAGGCGGCCCACCTTGCCGCACAGGGGGTAGCCGTATGAAACAACTGATTATCGTCAGCGGCAAAGGCGGTACCGGCAAAACCAGCATCACCGCGGCCTTTGCCCACCTGGCCCACGCCAGCGAGCGCGTCCAGGCCGTGCTGGCCGACGCCGACGTAGACGCCTCAAACATGGAACTCTTGCTATCACCAGACATCCAGGAACAGCACGAATTTGTGGGCGGCGCGGTGGCCGTCATAGACCCGCAGCAATGCATTGGCTGTGGCGTCTGCGCCGAGCTATGCCGCTTCGATGCGATAGCCACCGCACAACCAACCGCCCAACAGCAGGGGCAAACCCGCTTCTACCAGGTAGATGACATTGCCTGCGAAGGGTGCGCGGCCTGCTTCCACCAATGCCCGGCCCGAGCCATTCGGATGGAGCCGCAGGTAGCCGGCCACTGGTTCCGCTCGCAGAGCCGCTACGGCATACTCTTCCACGCCGCGCTCCGCCCGGCCCAGGAAAATTCCGGCAAACTGGTCACGCTGGTCAAACAGCAAGCCCGCCTGCTGGCCCTTGACGCGGGCTACAACCTGGTACTGGTAGATGGGCCGCCGGGTATCGGTTGCCCGGTCATATCGGCGGCGGCGGGGGCCGATCTGGCGCTTATCGTCACAGAGCCAACCCGTTCCGGCCTCCACGACCTGGAACGCATCCTTCAAACAACGGCCCACTTTCGCGTGCCAGCGCTGGTGTGCATCAACAAAGCCGACCTCTACCCGGAGGGGGCACAGCACCTTCAGCACTATTGCGAGCAGCACGATATTGAAGTAGCCGGCCACATTCCTTTTGACGAAGCCATACAACAGGCTATGATACAGGGCGAACCCATCACCGCCTGGCAACCGGACACCCCCACCAGCCGGGCCATTGTCGCGCTGTGGCAGCGCGTAAGCGAACGAGTATTAGCACCAGGAACAGGAATATGAATACCCCCGAACACATCCAGGCCGCCATTGTCGAACGGCTCACCACCGTGATAGACCCCGAAACCGGCGTAGACGTTATCCGCATGCGCCTGGTCGAAGATCTCCACGTGGATGCAGACGGGCACGTTAGCTACCGCTTTCGCCCCTCGTCGCCGCTATGCCCATTGGCTGTGCCCCTCTCGCTCAGCATCAAGCACGCGGTTGCCGAAGTGGCCGGCGTCACATCCCAGGATCTCGAAGTCGTGGGCTACGTCCGTTCAGAGGAGCTAACGGCCATGCTGCGCCAGGCGTGAAATAGTGCTGGCGTCGTCCCCGCTCCCCCGCCGCTCGCCTCACCGCCTCACCGCCTCACCGCCTCACCGCCGCGTGGGAGCGCGCGATACAAAGGGATTGCCACGCACCCAGAAGCGCCAGGGGGCCAGCAAATCGCTCTCCGCGGCATAGCCAATACCAATGCGCGGGCCACACTGCACATCCGCGTCGGCCACCGCCGCCCCCTCCTCAATCCAGACATCCCCCCCCTGCACCACATCGGCCCCATTCAAGCCCCGGTCAATCGCCAGCGCCTGGGTCAGACGAGCCGGCCCCGCCGAAAGCGCGGGCAACGCCGCCCCCCCCTGCGTATGCCCCCGTAGCGCCTGCATCGTCTCCACCCCCTCGCGTGGCGCAACCGCACGGACAAGCACCGCCGCGGCAAACCCCTCCGGCTCTGCCACCACATTAAACATATGGTGCATCCCATACACAAAGTAGACATACGCAATCCCCGGCCCCCCAAACATCACCGCATTGCGCTTTGTCTTGCCGCGGTAGGCGTGGCAGGCGGTATCATCGTGACGGTACGCCTCCGCCTCCACAATAACCCCGCTGAGCCGCTCCCCATTGCGATGGCGCACCAACACCATCCCAAGCACATCGCGGGCCACATCCACCGCGCTTCGTTCGTAAAACCCCCTTGATAATCGCATAGCCGCTATTGTAGCATAGACGAGGCAGAGTCGTATGCTATAATCCAGAGAGGTGGGCAGCGGGGCGGCGGGGCAGCCGGGAGGCGGAAGGGAAGCATGGAGACACGCACAGTAACACAACCAGCATTTGGGGCCGCGCTACGCGAAGCGGTGGCCGCGCTCGACGTGCCCGGCATAGCCGAACGGTGGGCCGCCGTGCAAGAACAGCTCCACCCGCTCCTGGCCGCGTTAGCCGAACAGCTCGCGGCCAATGCAGCACAGCACTTCCCACAGTGGCCACTCTACGAAGTAAGTTACAAATCACTCCGTTATGTCAATCGTGGGCGCGGTGTGCGGTCGCCCATTGACGAATACCACGTCGCCTTCGACCGTCCCCCCCGCGGCGCCGGAGTCCTGATCAGCGTGAGCGGCGCCGAGCGCGCCGTACTGGTGGGATTGCAACTATGGGGCGTCCGCAAAAACGACTTGCGGCGGGTATGGAACACCGGCCGCACCATCTGGCACCCGCTTATCACCCAGATAGCGCACCAGGGCGAAGCCCGGTTTAGCCGCAGCGACCGCACCCGTACCCGGCCCGCGCCCCAGGAACCAACCTGGATGGATGACTACCTGGCCGCCCGCAATGCAAGCTACCTCTGGGCCGGCTTCGTCTACCCCTGGGACACACTCCCCGATACGCTCGATACGCAACTGGTCGCCCATACGCTGGCCCTCTTGCCGCTCAACGAAGCGCTGATGGAGCAAGCCGAAACGCCAGACCCCACCGGCGCCGCCCTCCTGCGCGAACACCAGGCCGCCTACACCACCTGGACGGAATACCCATCCATCGAACGCATTATTGAACACATCCAATCCCGCGGCTTTATCGGCAGCGACACACTGCTACGGAGCTACCACGTCGCCCTCCAGACGCGCCCCCTCGTCATCCTCCCCGGCATCAGCGGCACCGGCAAAACGCGCCTGACGCGCCTCTACGCCGACGCCGTACATTCCATCGCCACCCCCACCCACACCAACCCCTACTACTTGCGGGTTGCCGTACAACCCGACTGGCACAGCGCCAGAGACATCCTGGGCTACTACAACGCCCTGAGCGGGCACTACCACCCCACCCCCCTGTTGCACTTCCTGATGCGGGCCGCCGCCGACCCCCAACAACCCTACTTTGTCTGCCTGGATGAGATGAACCTCTCGCGCCCGGAATACTACCTGGCCCCCATCCTGTCCGCGCTAGAAACAAGCGACCAGAGCCTTGACCTGGGCGCCCCTACCGAAGAGATTGTCACCGTTAGCGGGGAAACCCTGCGCAACCCCTTCCGCCTACCGCGCAATGTCGCCATCACCGGCACCGTCAACGTGGACGAAACCACCCACCCGCTCAGCGACAAAGTGCTTGACCGCGCCAACGTGATAGAACTCACCGACGTAGACCTGCCCGGCTTCCGAGCCACCTACGACGGCCCCATAGATGACGAGGCGTGGCACACCATCGTACAGATACATGCGCTGGCCACCCAAGCCGGCCGCCCCTTCGGCTATCGCACCCTGACCAACATGCTCCGCACCCTTGAGCAAGCGGCCGGCATCTTGCCGCCCCAACAGGCCCTCGATTTGCAAATGAAACAAAACGTACTGCCAAAGTTGCGCGGCGAAGACACCCCCCCCCTGCGCCAGGCCCTTGGCGATATGCTGGCCCTGTTCCACGAGCGGGGATTGCCCGAAAGCGCCGAAAAGGTGCGACGCATGCGCGAACGGCTCATCCACGAAGGCTTTACCGACTTCTACGGGTAAACAAGCGGCGAAGCAGCGAGAGGTAAAAGACGCGGCAACAACACACCAGGCAACACAACCAGGCAGAAAAAAACCTGAGCGCGTATGGGGGCCATACGCGCTCACCAGGTATCGTGGGGAAAGATAACGATTACGCCGCTTCGGCCACCGGCGCGTTGAAAGAGGGCGAGTCGTTTTCGTCCTCGCTGTCGGGACGCAACAGTTTGCGGTCAAGGCGCAACATCGTGCTAATCGCAAAGAACTGCGAAGCCACCAGCGGAACCAGCATAAAAAAACTGCTGACATACAGTACCGAAAGGCATTTCACAACCATACCTTTGGAATAGGGCAAGGTTTGTCCTTTGGTACAGTAGAAAAAGGGCCCATGTCTCGTTCTATAAAAAAGCAAAACCTACTATGCAATATAGTAAACTGTACTTTCTGACCGCCGTAACTGTACTTTAGTACAGTGACAGAACGTCGTACGACTGGTACAATGGTCATGCTACGCCTTCAGTACCTCAGTAGGGCGTTGTCATTATTGTTTGTACATAGATAGTTTTTGAAACCACGGTAAGGGTTGGCTTGCACCCGCGAGCAACTTTTACCGTCTCTTTGTCAAAGAAATGCATTATTGTAAGAACACGGTGCAGCATCCGTGGTAAGGTAAGCTAAGGAGGACTACCATGCGTTCAAGAGGAAATCGCACGTACCAAGAAATCGTTCATCGCTTACGGTGGGTTGTGTCAGCTCTGGTACTCTTCTCAATGATGGGTTCCATGCTCGTGATGCCCCCATCGGTTGCGCTGGCTGCTTCGTTCACAGTCACGTCAACCGACGACGCAGTAGACAACGATCTGACAGATGGCGAGTGTAAAACCGATTTATCCGGCAACCCGTGTACCTTGCGGGCTGCTATCCAACAAGCCAACGATCTGGCCGGGATCGAAAGCACCATCACATTACCAGCCGGCACCTTCAACCTGACCATTTCCGGCGCTGATGGCAGCGACCCCGCGGCCACTGGCGACCTGGATATAAAACAAGAGCTCACCATTCAGGGTGCTGGCCCTGGTTCAACTATTATTGATGCGAACCAGATAGACCGTATTTTTGAAACCAACATCACCGGGCACACCGACCGCCCGGTCACCATAAAAGATATGACCCTGCGCAACGGCCGCGTGAGTGCATACGGTGGCGCGATACACATGCACGAAGTTGTCACCATAGACAATGTGGTACTTGAAGACAACCGTTCGGACTCCCTCGGCGGAGCTATCTATGGCGAACCCGGCGCTAACCTCACCATCAGCAACTCCACGCTGCAAAATAACGTAGGCGGCGGGCTTGGTGGTGGGGGCATCTATATGAACGAGGGCACCACCTTCAATATGAACAACTGTACCGTCAGAGCCAACGAAAGCCGGTCGGGCGGCGGGGGCATCCACCTGCGCGGCTCCCAGGGCAGCATTGACAGCTCCACCATAGGCGGCCCGAACGACGAAGATGGCAACACCGCCTACGACAGCGGCGGGGGCATCCTGATGTACGCCTACAGCGACATGGTTATCAAAAACTCCCTCATTCAGAAAAACATCGCCTACAACCGCTCAGGCGGCGGTATTGTCAACTATGGACGCGCCGAACTTGATAGCGTACTGGTCTGGGAAAACCGCGCCGAAATCATGAACGGCGGCGGCATCTTCAACGCATCGGTTGACGGCCTGGAAGAACGCGCCGTTATGACCCTGAAGAATAGCGACATCTACGCCAACGTCGCATGGACAGAATTTAACGAATACCCCCCCGTCTACGGCTCTCCCAACAACACCCACCCCATTAGCGGCTACGACAAAGTAAACTACGGCGACTCCTACGGTGCCGGCGGTGGTCTGGTCAACATCAACGACGCCACCCTGGTTTTCTACGACAGCACCGTCCGCAATAATAAAGCCATCGTTGAAGGTGGCGGTATGGTCAACCGCGGCTCACGCGCCTTGCTGTACAATACCACCTTCGAAGGCAATACCTTGCGGGGCGTATGGGAAAAGACCGCAAACTACGACAATCCCAAGTGGATCGGACGAGGTGGCGCCATCTTGAGCGACGCCAAGAATAACGACGCCAAAATAGAGCTCTATAACAGCGTTATCAAGAACAACGAAACCGGCGGCGCCGGCGGCGGTATCAACAACACCTCTGGCGACCTGCACATTGAAAACAGCTTGATAGAAGGCAACAAAGCCGGCGAAAACATCTATAACGAATTGCGCGGCGGTGGTGGTATTCTCAACTACCACAACTACCGCTTCAACATCATCAATACCATTGTCCGCAACAACACCGCCAGCGGCCACGGCGGCGGTCTGTACAACTCTAGCGCCAAAGTCAACATTATTGACAGCGCATTCATTGGCAACGAGAGCGGCCAACAGGGCGGCGGTATCATGTCCGATCTTCGCTACTACGACTACAAGGACGGCCGCGGCCCGGTTCCCATGTGGGGCTCCCATATCTTCATTGATAACACCACCTTTAGCGGCAACCACGCCCGACGCGGCGGCGCTATCTACAACGGCCACGTCTACTCCGACCCCATACGCAAGCCTAACGAGCATAGCTGGTTCCAGATCACCAATTCCACCATTGTCAACAACACCTCTGTAACCATGGGCAACGCAA
>DAOTUK010000299.1:0-34455 GCA_034437375.1 Chloroflexaceae bacterium
CCGCACCCCAGACGGTGGCCCCACCGGCACCGGCCGCCCCGCTAACCGCAGCGCAAGACCCGACCCCCTGGCCGACGATCCAATCCCTCAGACCAGCCGGCGGTGAGGGTATGGCCGCCACAGCAACCCCCGTCATGCTCCCGCCAGCCGGCACAACCGAGGCGATGACCTTGCTCTTTCTGGGCAATGACCGCCGCCCCGGCGAGGGGGGTATTCCCCGCACCGACGCCATCTTGCTGGTACGCGCCGAACCATCGAAAAACCGTATCGCCCTGCTCTCCCTCCCGCGTGATCTGTGGGTCAATGTGCCTGGCTATGGCGGCACCCGCATCAATGCAGCTTATGTCTGGGGCGAAACCTACCAGACCCCCGGCGGCGGCCTGGAGCTTAGCCGCCAGACCGTCAGCGCTCTGCTTGATATGCCCATAGATTACGTTACGATGGTAGACTTCCAGGGTTTCATGGGCTTGATAGACGCGATTGGAGGCGTGACCGTCAACGTCGAAAAAGAGCTTTATGACCCCAGTTTCCCTACCATGGACTACGGCTACACCGTGGCCCACTTCCTGCCCGGCCCACAGCACATGGATGGCGAAACGGCCCTGACCTATAGCCGTACGCGCCACCCCGACAGCGATTTTATGCGCAACCTGCGCCAACAAGCCATGCTAGAAGCTATCGTCCGCCGCCTGCACGAACGCGGCGACCTGCAAAACCTGGCCACCATAGACCAGATAACTGCCGCCCTGCGTAGCTACGTGCAAACCACCATCCCCCAGGAACGGATAGTCGGGCTTGTGTGGGCGCTCCGCACTGTGCAACCCGGCCAGATAGAACACTATAGCATCACCTCCGACATGGTCAACTGGGGGGTTGGCAGCGACGCCTATGCCCTGGTCGCGCCCCCCGACGTTCTCACCGGCCTGCGAAACCAATTTCTCGGACTGCAACCCGTACAATAAGCCCACCAGATTTGCAAAATATAGGCCCAAATTCGTTTTAAAATGATAGGTAACCTGATAAGCGTCTGAAGCACACCTGACAAAATTTGCAAATTTCTGAAATCTGTGCTACACTCACCTTCCGTGATTCCAGTAATCGCTATTCACCACGTTTTGTGGATAGGTCACGGTATGGAAAAGCAAAATCCTGGTTTGAGCCTCAATTGTACCGTATTTGAAAACGTATGTTTTCTTACAAAGCCTTGTGTGGTGCGGTCTTTGGAATGTATGTGCTTATAAGCGCCAGATTGACTTGATTATCCGGGAAAACGTTGTCGCCAGGACATAAGCATATACTTGAATTCTTTGTTATGAGGTGAGGTGCTCCGTGACTGAGCCAAATTATGAAATGCCAATGTCTTCTACCCGTCGTGATGTTGAAACCTTTCAACAGCGAGCCAGTTATCAACGCCAACGCTACAAACATGTAAACCAGATGCTCCGACGTGGCCGGACCTACGCGACCGCGTTTGTGACATCGCCGCTCCGGACGCTCAAAAAACTGCCCGCTCGCTATGTCTTACACGCTCTGATTGCCTTGATTGTCCCCGTCGCCCTGGCACTCAGCCAGTTGCCAACCCTGTCATTCTTTGACCAGCCTTCCCAGACAGAATCCTTTGCAAATACCCCGGCCGGTCCCGGCCCCATCAGCTTGAGCGAAGGCGGCGACGAAATATATGTTGGTGACCCGCCGCTGAACGATAGCGATATTCCGATGCCCATTTCGCTTATCTCGCGCGGCGAAGCCCTGGCCCCCGTGGTTGTCCCCGCCACCATCTCAGCCGAGTCCATCAAGCTACGCAATGGGCCCGGCCTGGCCTACGACGACGTGGCGCGGTTGAACAAGGGAGCGCCACTCGAAGTGGTTGGCCGCTCTGGCGAATGGATGCAGGTACGGCAAGGCGAAGATAAGCCCACCTACTGGGTGGCCGCCGAGCTGCTCGATATGCCCGAATCCTCTATCTACACCCTGTTTGAAGTACCCAAAGAAGATATACCCCCACCCCCGCCCCCACGAGTGGGCTATGTGCGTGACGACGGCCTGAACCTGCGCGACGGCCCCGGTACCGACTACATCAAGCTCCTGGCCTTCGATGCTGGTAAAGAGTTGTCGCTGGTCGAATCCTACCAGGACTGGGTGCATGTCGTCTTTGAAGATGGCAAAGACGGGTGGGTGATGAAAGAGTACCTCGATATTGGCGAGGACATTATGCACCGCGTCCCAGAGGCCCAGTACATCCCCGACCCCAACCCACCGCTGATTGGGATGGTACGGGAAAATTCTGTCAACTTGCGCAAGGGGCCCGGCACAGCCTACGATGCGGTTGGCAAAGTCAATGCCGATGAACAGGTAGACCTGCTGGCCCGCTACAAAGACTGGCTCAAAGTGCAGAAGAACGACGGCACCAAAGCCTGGGTATTTATTGATCTGGTCAATACCAACCCCATGGCCCTCCGCCGCGTGGCCTATACCAACAATATCCCCGCCTTGCCCGTTGCCCAGGTATTCCGCAACGGTGGCGGCGGCGGCGGCGGTGGTGGCGGCGGCGTTGGCCCTGGCGGCGGCGGCGGTAGTAGTGCCGCGGTCAATACCTACCGGGGCGGTGGTAGCGGTGGCAGTGGTGGCGGGAGCGGTGGCGGGAGCGGCGCGGTCAATATTCCCGCCAGCGGCGATGTCGCCAGCTTTGCGCTCCGCTTTGTCGGCTCGCGCTATGTGATGGGCGGGGCCAGTCCCGGCGGCTTCGACTGTAGCGGCTTTACCCAATATGTCTACCGACAATATGGCGTCTACCTGCCCCATAGTTCGGCCGCGCAGTATAGCACCGCCTATGGCGCAGCCGTGGGCAGTATGCACAACCTGGCCCCTGGCGACCTGATGTTCTTTGCCGGTACCTATCGCCGTGGTATTTCGCACGTGGCCATCTACGTTGGCGGCGGGCGTATGGTTCACGCGATGACCCCCCAGATGGGCGTACAGGTGTCCAATATCTGGGATTCCTACTGGACAAGCCATTACTATGGCGCTATTCGCGTGCGTCGCTAGACAACTATCCCAGGTTGTTAATCCGGGTGGCCCCATCGTGTATTGATAGTTGTGTTTGAATGGACAAACGCAAAGGATAGGCAGATAGATAGTGCTGCCCCTTCCTTTGCGTTTGTGCATGGAGTCAGGAAATATCGCATGAAAGCTCTGGTTCTGAGTGGCGGGAAGGGAACCCGCCTGCGCCCCATTACCTACACCAGCGCCAAACAATTGGTACCCGTGGCCAACAAGCCGGTCCTCTTCCGCGTGATTGAGGCCATCCGCGATGCTGGTATTGATGAAATCGGCCTGGTCATTGGCGATACCGGCGACGAAATACGCCGTGCCGTTGGCAATGGGCGGCGCTGGAATGCCACCATTACCTATATTCCCCAGGATGAGCCGCTTGGCCTGGCCCACGCGGTCAAGATAAGCCGCGACTTTCTGGGCGACGATCGCTTTGTTATGTTCCTGGGCGATAACTGCATTCAGGGCGGCATTAGCTCCCTGATTGGCCAGTTTTGTGATAGCAGCAATAACGCGCAAATTGTGCTGAAACAGGTCACCGACCCGCAGCAGTTTGGGGTGGCCGAGCTAGACGAGGATGGGCGCATTGTCCGGCTGGTCGAAAAGCCCCGCGACCCGCGCAGCAACCTGGCCCTGGTGGGTATCTATATGTTCGACCACCACATCTGGGAGGCGCTCGAACGTATCCGCCCCTCATTCCGCGGCGAGCTTGAGATAACCGACGCTATCCAATCGCTCATCACGCTAAACTACACCGTGTACCCCTATATCCACGATGGGTGGTGGATAGATACCGGCAAAAAAGATGATATGCTCGAAGCCAACCGGCTGGTATTGGAAGAGCTCGACACGGCTATCAGTGGCTATGTAGACCGCGACTCGCAGGTGGTCGGCAAGGTAGTGATCGAACGGGGGGCCGAAATCATCAACAGCACGGTGCGCGGCCCGGCCATTATTGGCGAGCATACCCGCATTGTCAACGCCTACGTGGGGCCCTTTACCTCAATTTACCACCATTGCCTGGTGGAAGAGAGCGAAGTAGAGCATAGCATCGTGCTGGAACACAGCAGCATCCGCAATCTGCCCCACCGGCTGGAAGATAGCTTGATCGGGCGCAACGTAGACGTGGCCCATAGCCCGCTCAAGCCAAAAGCCTACCGCCTGCTGCTTGGCGACAATAGTTCGGTTGGCGTGCTCTAGTATCGCGCTATTGCGTGGTAGCCCCCCCGGTAATAAACGATGTTGCATCTATCAAGGGCGTTGTGCCGCTTCCATTAAAGACCGGCAACCGCCCGTCCCATCGTTGTATTTGCTGGTAGCGTATCAAGTCGGCGGTCAGGCTTGCCGCCAGGGTCTTATTCGCTTCCGCCTGCGCCTTCGCCCGAATACGCACAGCATCGGCCTCACCCTGGGCCCGCTCCCGCAACGCCGTCGCCTGGCCCTGCGCCTCTACCTTATCCTGCTCGGCCTTAATCTTAGCCTGCTCCAACTCATAGCGCTGGCGTTCGGCCCGCTGTTGGGACTCGATCTTATTATCAAGCGCCTCTTGCAACGCCGTTGGCAAATGGATACCGCGGATACCAAAGGAAACCAGTTCCAGGTGGCGGGCGTCGAAATCCTCCTGGAGCGCTGCTTCGACCTTGGCCGTAATCTCGTTACGCTTGCTTGACGTAATCTCCTCCCACCCGTAGAGCGAGGATACGTCGCGTACCTGGGTACGGGCATACTGGCGCACCACGCGCTCTTCAATAAAGCCAATCCCCGCGCCGCCCCAATCCTGATAGAGCGCGGCCGCCTCCTTAATTTTCACGCGATACTGGATAAACACGTCAAGATTTAGCTGTTGCCCTTCGCTACTCTGTACCTTGATACTATCATCGTCGGGCGACCCTTCGCCAACGTCCTGTACCATGGCGTAGGTCTGAATAGTGACGGGATATTCCTGGATAGATTGCGTAAAGGGGTTAATGAAGGCCCACCCCGGTTTCAGCGCGCCGGTGGTAACCTGGTGCGACGCCTTGTCAAAGACAATACCCACATAGCCGGGGCGAATATTGCGCCACGACAAGACCATAAGCGCAATTAACGCTATAGCGATAAGCGCAATGGTAGATAATGTGCCAAGCCGAGCCATTTGTTTGCCTGGCAGAGAGATTTTCTTATTAGCCACGCTCCCTATCCTTTCCCTGTCCCTGTCCCTGGGACTCCAACCCTTCGTCTACCTCGTCGCTCACATCATCAAGCGAATCGCGCATGGAGAGGAACTCGCGCAGGATCATCGGGGCCAGCAATATTCCCAACTGCCAGGCCACAATGATGAGGATGATCAACACGACTACCTCTAATACGGTTGGACTCATACCCTGCGTTTCCTCCCAGACCTGATGATGTGCTGCTTGTATTGTAGCCCTGATACCAGTGCTTTGGCAAGGGGGAGGTGTGACGGGTGACGGGTGACGGGTGACGGGTGACGGGTGACAGGTGACAGGTGACAAGGTCTTTCGCCTCCATCAGGTTCAGCCACGGACTCTCGCTCGGCAAGCAGCACGGCAGGATGTACCCCCCTACTGCACCCGCCAGGTTATCGGGTATTTGCTTCTAGCGCATAGGCAATGCCACGTTGGAGCGTGCGGAGCGTTACAATGCCGCTCAAGTCGGCCCCTAGACGGACAAGCGTCTGGGCCATAGAGGGGCTAATGCCCGTAATGATAACCCGGGCCCCCAGGAGCCGCACCGCCCGCGCCGTCCGCAACAACCCATCCGCAACCTGGGTATCTATCACCGGTACCCCGGTAATGTCGAGGATAACCACGTCGGCTTGATAGTCGGCCACCCCCTGAAGCAATGCCTCCATCACCTGTTGGGCCCGGCTACTATCTATGCTGCCCACCAGCGGCATAGCGATGAGGTTATCGGCCAGCGGCATCATCGGGGTTGAAAGCTCGCGCAGGGCCGTCCGTTGTACCTCAATAATCTGCGCCTGAAAGGCGACCCGCTCCTCCTCAGCCTGTTTGCGTTCGGTAATGTCAAAGGCACTGACAATGAGCGACGGTTGCCCGTCATACTCTAAAAGCTGCGACACCAACTCAACCCAACGTACCGCGCCATGCTTGCGCACTATCCGCAGCTCGTAGCGCGAGGGGGCCGTCTCGCCGCGTTGCTGCGCCGCAGCACGCTGTTTCACTATCTCCTGGTCTTCGGGATGCACAATATCCCAGAAGTTCATCTGCTGTAATTCGGCGTTGCTATAGCCAAACATTTCTTCGGCGGCGGTATTCACCAGCAAGAATCTCGTTCCCCGTACAATAATCGTGGTTACCGAGAGCGTATCAAAGAGCACCCGAAACCGAGACTCGCTGGCTCGCAAGGCTTCTTCCTGCTGTTTGCGTTCGGTAATGTCAAGCGCCGTAGAGATAGTAAATATTTGCTCGTCTAGCTCTACAATCGTGTTGCTCAGATCAACCCACCGTGCGCTGCCATCCTTGCGGACAATCTGTATTTCGTAGCGTGGTTCAACGTCTTCGCCGCGCTTGCGGGCCATAGCCCGCTCCTGTACCATGGGCAGATGGTCGGGGTGAATAAGTTGCGGAAAGGTTACATCATAGAGCTCAAGGCTGGTGTAGCCGGTGATCTGCTCGGCGGCCGTGTTTGCATAGACAAAGTGATCAACCTGGTGAATAAGGATCGCGGCGGAAATGTTCTCTACCAGCGCGCGGAAGCGCTCTTCGCTGGAACGCAACGCCTGCTCCATCCGCTTGCGCTCGGTCACATCCATGGCTGTGGTCACAACCGACGCGCCCCCCTCAAAGTCAATCCGGTTTGAGGTGAGTTCAACCCACCGTTCCTCACCCCCCTTGCGAATAATCTTGATTTCGTAGCGCGGCGGTACCGTGTCACCCTGCTTGCGGGCCGCGGCACGGCTCGAAACCAGTTCCACAAAGTCGGGATGAATCACATCCAGAAAGTGCATCTGGCGCAATTCTTCCTGGCTATAGCCAGTTAATACCTGGGCCGTGGCATTCACCATGCGAAACTCGGCCCCCTGGTGAATAATGGCCGCCACCGGCATGGTGTTAAAGACGATACGAAAGCGCTCCTCGCTTACCCGTAGCGCGTCCTCTACCTCGCGGCGGGGGGTAATGTCCTCAAACGTTCCCAGAACGCCGATAACGCCCCCCGCAGAGTCGTGCAGGGGGATTTTGTTGGTGTCGAGCCACGCCTGCTTGCCATCAGCTTGCAGTTGTGGCTCAATAATATGGTACTTCGGTTCGTCCGCGGCGATCACTTCCTGGTCGTCGCGCACAAACGCCTGCGCCTGCTCCAGGTTCCAGGCCAGTTCCTCATCGCGCTTGCCCACAATATTGGCTGGTGAGCCCACGCCAGCCACCGTGGCGAAAAATTGATTACACCCTTCGTATACCGAGTTGTGGTCTTTCCAGAAGATTGCCTGTGGCAGATTATCTACAATAAGTTGCAACCGTTGCTGCGATTCTTTCAGCGCGGTTTCCAGCTCGGCAATGCGCTGGCGCAGGGCCGCTCCATCCTGGCTCGCTCCGTCGGTTGGTTGGGGTGTTTCATAGACCATAGTTCGTCCTTCACCTATCTGCTACCAGTACCACGAACGTACACATTGGGCCAGGCCTCAAACAAGGTGTGGAAGGTATCGCGCCGCAGCAGCGTATTGCCCTGCCACACATCGCGGTATACCTCTACCTCTAACCCCGGCTGGGCCCAGTCGGTCTGTTTGAAGGTGCCACGCGGCAGGTTGGGGTCTTCAACCGTCACAGACTTGTTGGGCCGCGGAATATGTTTCAAGATATTGTGGCTCATCTTGACCGTGCGGTTTGATGGGCTACCATAGAGCGTAATGTAGAGCTTTTGCTTGCTCAGGTCTACGCCGGTCTGAATAAGCAAAAAGCTCCCCGTATCGTTGATAAAGCGCAAATCTAATGCGCCGGTGTAGATGGCTGCATCCATGCCTGGTGGCTCGCCCAGTTCTTCATACCACCCGATACGGAAGTCGTGTTCATGCCGCTCGGTAATGGGCAACCCGGACCAGAATGCGGCGCGGTACATGGTGGTAGATACCTGGCACAAGCCACCGCCCCACTCCTGCTGTGTTCGGTTCTGGACAATGGCCGAACCTTGTACAAAGCCTCCGCTGGCGTCAACCGTCCCCAATGCTTCATTAAACGAAAATTCGGCGCCATCTGGGATAAGAATACCGTGTAAGCGACGCGCTCCGGCCTGTATGTTGGTGATGCGATATTGCTGCGACCGGCGGAAAGAGCTTACCCCGGTCGCAACCGGGTGGCCAATATCTAGACTGGCCAGGTTCAGCGCATTGACCGGCGGGGGCAACTCCACAAAGGGCATTTCCTGGTTGCGGGGGCCGCCAGAGAGCGCTTCATTGATGAACGCCTGGGCCCGCGTCACATCCAACCCGCGCCCCGGCTGGCCCGGCTGGAGAATGTGCAACTGGCCTTGCCGCCATTCCAGGCGGGGCAGCGTCCCTTCTTTGCGCGTGGCGGCGGCCACGGGGATGAGGGCATTGCGAATAGCCGTCTGATCGAGTTCTACCGCAATCGTTGGTATCCCATCGGGGGTCATACCGCGTACCAGATGAATCCAGTGGGCAATCTGTTGCGGCGACCACTCCCACCGGCAACTATCCAGACAATCCTCTTCTGCATTGATCAGGCGCACCGGCTCGTCCAGCAATGTGCGAATGCTGGCCACCACCGGTACAATGTCGGCGTCGCGCACAACGGGGTTGAGCTGGCGGGTGCGCAAGGGCAATTGTTGTGGCTCAAGGTGTTGTACGGCGGCGGTTATATCGCCTATCATCTCATCCACCAGCACTTGCAGGCCGGGGCGCTCCGGGGTAATGACCGTCTGGGCCCGTTGCGTATCCAGCGCGACATCCGCATTATGGGGCGGCGACTCAATCTCGCTGGCTATACCAAGCAGATAGCGTTGCATTTGCTGCTGGTCTACCTGAACATGGAGCGGAAGTTCCAGACCCTGCTCCCAGACGGCCGTGACGGTGCGGGCATTTTCGACGCGCGTTTCGGTACGCCCCACCTGTAACGCGCTCCGTACGGCACTATCAATATCAAGCGATAGGCCAAGCTGGTCGGCGCGCGGGTGCCAGGTCTGATCGCCGTAGCGCAGCACCACGGGGCTTTCGAGAAAATCGGCGTAGTGCTGGTGCAAGGTCGTGTGGGCCGCGGCGCTATTCTGGTTGCTCACGTCTACCCCGCGAACCGTGACGTTTGGGTATATCCGCCCCTGGTAGTCATGCTCGCCAAACAGCACCGCCAGCAGCGCTACTTCCGAGAGCAAGGCCAGCAGCAATACCAGCAGCAAGGGCCACCCAAGTACATGCAGGAGTAGACGCATGCGTGTTTTGCGGCGCTTTGAAGCAGCACGCCGCCGGGGGGTGGGGGGGCTTGCTCCCGCTGGCTCATGACCAGCCGTCGAAGGTGGCAAGCGAGAAGCGCGGGGGCTGTTGCGTATATTTGGAAAAAATCGCACGAACAATCACCCTGTCTCTATCGTAAGGTTGATCTAGAGTGTACACCGTTTCATAGCGCTATGTCAAGGTAGCGCTATCTATTCTATCTACCTATGGGTGTGGCAGAAATTTTTCCGCGCCTGGGAGCGCGGGCGTCTCGCACGCATTGGGCCCGATGCCCGCGTTCCCTGGTAGGTCGTTTACGAGCTACGTAGGATTGCTAAATCGCCCTGAAATCCCTATGGCATCTGTTGCGGTTTTGCGCTATAATAGGCGGGCTAGACCCATGGAATGGAGAAGTTTTTTTTTGGAAAGGGGACACCATGCCAGTCGTCGCAGTCATCGGTGCTCAATGGGGCGACGAAGGAAAAGGTCATATTGTTGATTGGCTTGCTGGTCAATCAAAAGTCGTCATACGGTATGGCGGTGGCAGCAATGCGGGCCATACCATTGTCAATGAGAAGGGGACATTCAAGCTGCATCTTATCCCTTCAGGCATATTCGATTCGTCCATAGATAACGTCATAGCTCATGGGGTTGTCGTTGAACCGGCCACCCTGATCAATGAATTGAAAGGGTTGCAAGAACGGGGCATTGATACCTCGCGGCTGTTTATCAGCAACCGCGCCCACCTGGTTATGCCCTATCACAAAATACAGGAACAACTACAGGAACAGTCCCGCGGGGACAATAAAATAGGGACGACCGGGCGCGGTATCGGCCCAACCTTTGCCGATAAGATGGAGCGGGTTGGCTTGCGTATGGGCGACCTGTTGCACGAAGCAACCTTGCTAGAACGCCTGCGCGCTGTGTTGGAGGAAAAAAACCGCCTCTTTACCAACCTCTACAAAGCCAAACCATTCAAAATCTACGACGAATACCTGCGCTATCTCGAATATGGGCGCGAGCTTGTCGAACATATTGTAGATGTTCACCCGATCATCCACCGCGCACTGGAGCGCGATAGCGCCATCTTGCTAGAAGGGGCCCAGGGGGCGCTGCTGGATATAGACCACGGCACATACCCCTATGTCACCTCCTCGCCGCCCGGCGCGGCCGGGGCGTGCCAGGGTACCGGCATTGGCCCATCGCGTCTGAACGTGGTGCTTGGCACCTACAAGGCGTTTGTTACGCGCGTGGGCGAGGGGCCTTTTCCGACCGAATTGCCCATGGATGACCCCGACGCCGAAGAGCTACGCCAGACCAATAAGCCCTGGGCCGAGGTCGGCACGACCACCGGGCGCAAGCGCCGCGTGGGATGGTTCGACGCCGTAATGGCGCGGTATGCGGCCGAGGTGAACGGCATAGATCTGGTGGCGATAACCAAACTGGATGTGCTGGACAACTTCTCGCGCATCAAGATTTGCACCGGCTACCGCCGTCACGATGAAGTGCTGGAATACCCGCCCGTATCGCCGGCCCTCTTCCGCGAGCTAGAACCGGTGTATGAAGAGATGCCCGGCTGGAAAAAGCCCACCAGCCACATCCGCTCCTTCCAGGAGTTGCCCGACGAGGCCCAGGCGTACGTTGCGCGGTTGTGCCAGCTTATCGGGGCCAGTCTGGCCGTCGTATCGGTGGGCCCGGAGCGTGAACAGATCATCAAGGTGCGCGACATTTTTTAAGCGACCGTTTTCAAAGGGGGGGATGGGGTCTGGTTAAAAACGGGCGAACGTCCCCGCCGAGTCGCTATACGCCAGGTCATCAAATCTGCGGTGTCGGAACCGGCCATTGCCCGGCCCATGTTCGTCCGTCTCGGCGGGGCGGGGGGGAGAGACTGCGCCGTATGGGGGTAGAGGAGCCTATCGCGGGTCAATCATCGCCTGGGTGTGGGACACCACGGGTTCTACCGTGCCCCTGTCAACGTATACCTGCTTCACCCATTCCGTTCGCCCGATAACCTCCGGTTCGTTCTCCTGGTCAAAGCTGGTGACGATGCACACCCGCGTAGTGGGTGTCGGTTGCGTTTATGATGTCTACCGTATCACCCTGCGCCAGTAGAGTCTCGCCTATTGTAGCGGTAACGGGTGTGGTCTGGTCAGGTTCCTGCCACAGGATAACGTTGGGGTCGTTGGGAAAAGCAGGCGAGAAATCCGCCGGGACAATCCCTTTGATTTCGGCTGTGACGCCCTTTTGCCGAAATCAAGCATCCTTTTGACAGACTGTGACTCTTCAGTATCCCCCGCTTCTGGCTGTGGTTGTAGTTTGGCCACAATAGCCTCTTCCTCCATCCGCAACTCAGACCGCGTGTCCGGCGGCAGTGGGGCGTCACTTTCTATGGTCAATACGTACGTTTCGTTCCCAAGCCAGTCCGCGCACAACAGGGCAACTGCGCGAGAGCCAGGAACACCCCCAATAAACCGAGATACCTACCCCTGGGCCCCCGCCCCTATTTGACAACCCTGATATAATTATGTTATTAAACCCGGTGATACCTATTGTGCAAGGGGATGCGAAAACTCGACCCATGCCCGAACTGGCGAGATGAGCAATGAAGGACTCTCGACAAGCAACCTACCTCTCACTATCAGCAGCAAGTCGGCTTCTTGGTGTTCATAGTACCACCCTCCGGCGCTGGGCCGATGCAGGCGCTATTCCCGTATACATTACGCCGGGTGGCCACCGTCGCTTTGCCCGTGCCGATATAGAGGCCCTTATCTCCCATAACACCATGCCAGTGCATGTGCTTAGCAACACATGGGCCCAACACGCCTGGGCCCAGGCCCGCAACGAGCTCGAAGGCGTAGACGACCCCCCCGCCTGGCTTACCAGCATCAACGACCAGGAACGCGACACCTGGCGACGCATTAGCCAGCAACTCATGGGGGTAGTACTGCGCTACGTCAGTACCCAGGACAACGACCAGGCTCTGCTTGACCAGGCCCACACCATTGGCATAGAGTACGCCAATTATGCGCAGCAAGCGGGCATGCCCCTGCGCGTCGCGCTGGAAGCAACCCTCTTTTTCCGCGACTCGCTGCTAACGGCCACGATGGACTTACCCCAGGCCGCCAGCATGCGGGCCGAGAATAGCTCCCACCTGCTGCGCCGTATCAGCCAGGTACTCAACGTTGTACAACTGGCGGTTGTTGCCGGCTACGAAGAGCGGTAGCGCGGCCCGCCGTAGCGCGGCTGTGGGAAACGGAGACGCGGGAGGCGGACAACCGCAACGGCCTTTAATACCCCCCCGAAAATGGCCGTAGGACGTATCAATCACCAGCACAGACTCGTCCGGCCCAAGCAACACATCGTCACAAAAAGGTTTTCAACTCCTCCGCGGCTTTGCGGGTCATCCCTGGCACGGCGGCCAATTGTTCCACGCTGGCCTGGCGTATGGCCTTGAGCGAGCCAAACGCTTTCAGCAGGGCCCGCTTGCGGCGGGGGCCAATACCGGGGATGGTATCGAGGGGCGAGGCCAGCGTTTCGCGGTCGCGCAGTTTGCGGTGGTAAGCAATCGCAAAGCGGTGCGCCTCTTCATCTATCTGCTGGACAAGGTGCAGCGCATTGCTGCCGCGAGCCAGCACCAGCGGCTCATCCACCGCCGGGCGCACCAGGTCGAAGCGGTTGCGGTCTACCCCCTTCGCAACCCCCACAGTGGGGATGTGTTCAAAGCCAAGCGTGCGCAGCGCGGACAGGGCCGCGTTCAATTGCCCCCGCCCGCCATCAATCAACACCAGGTCGGGCAGGTCGCCCCAGGCGGCAAAGGCATCGGCGGTAGGGGCCGCTTTGTCGGCGGGGGCGGTCGTATCGGCGGCGTCCGGGTCGTCGGCGTCGCTATCGGTGGCGGCATGGGCTCCATCGGCGGCCCGCTTGAAGCGGCGCTGTATCACCTCATGAATGGATGCGACATCGTTGGCTCCCTGCACGGTCTTAATCTTGAAGCGGCGGTAGGCGTCGCGGCGCGGTTTGCCCCGCTCAAAGACCACCATACTGGCGACCGACTGGTTACCCTGCGTGTTGGAAATGTCGTAGCACTCGATGCGCTGTGGCAGGTCGGAGAGTTCCAGCAGGTCGCGTAGTTCGCTCAAACTGGCCATCACGCGCTGGTCGCTGTTGAGCCACTGCTGGCGCAACTCGTCCAATTTCTGGCCCGCGTTCTGCGCGGCCATCTCCACCAGACGGCGCTTTTCGCCCCGCCGCGGCACCTGCATCTCAACCTTGTGGCCGCGCTTTTCAGCAAGCCATTGCTCAATAATCATAGGTTCTTCGACGTGTTCGGCTAACAGCAGGTTGGGCGGTATATCGGGGGCGCGATCATAGAACTGCGTGATAAACGAGGTTATCAAGTGCGTATCGCTCTCGTCGTCGGCCCCCTGGATCGTGTAGGGTTCTGCGCCGATGAGCTTGCCCCCGCGGATGAAGAGTACCTGCACGACAGCGCTCCCATCTTCGCGGGCAAAGGCGATGACATCCTGGTCGGTGTTGACGGTGCGGAGAACCTGCTGCTTTTCCAGCACCCGTTCCAGGGCGCGTATCTGGTCGCGCAGATAGGCGGCCCGCTCAAAGTTGAGTGCTTCGGCGGCCTGTTCCATCCGTTCGCGCAGGTCGCGCATAATCTGGTCGCTCTTGCCCTCAAGAAAGCGACATACCGATTCAATGGCGGCGCGGTAGTCGTCGCAGCTAATCAGGTTGGGCACACAGGGGGCCAGACAGCGCTTCATGTCGTAGTAGAGACAGGGCCGCCCCAGACGACGGTGGCGCGTAAATTTGGCGTCGGAGCATTCGTAGTGGGGGCGAAAGGCAAACAGGCGGTTGAGCAGTTCGAGCGTGGTACGTACCGAGCCGGCGCTGGCGTAGGGGCCAAAGTAGCGGGCCCCATCCTGGCGCACGGTGCGGGTGGGGAAGACGCGCGGCCACTCCTCCTGCATCGTTACCTTAATATAAGGATAGCTCTTGTCATCTTTCAGCAGCACGTTGTAGCGTGGGCGGTGCTGCTTGATCAAGTTCATTTCGAGCAAGAGGGCTTCTAGCTCGTTGCGGGTAACGATAATCTCAAAGTCGGCTATCTGCCCCACCATCCGGCGGGTTTTGGCGCTCAGGCTTTTGGGGGCGCCAAAGTAGGAGCGCATGCGGTCGCGCAGGTTTTTGCTTTTGCCCACGTAGAGCAAGCCCCCCGTGGCGTCCTTCCACTGGTAGACGCCGGGGGCTTGCGGTACGTGATTGAGCCGCTCTTCAAAGGCGGCCGGGTCTGCTATTGCGGTGTAGCGAAAATCGGGCATACTCCTATTGTAGCAGAAGGTCGGCGGGGGGAGAAAGACCTATCCACCCACGTCAACGACCACGCGCCCGCGTACCTGTCCCTTGAGAATGTCCTCGCTCAAGGCCGGCATCTGCTCCAATGGCGCAACTTGCATAATCGTATCCAATAGCGTGGCCGGCATCACGTTGGCCAGGCGCTCCCACAGCACCTTGCGGCGCGAGAGGGGACACTGTACCGAGTCAATGCCCAACAGGTTGACGCCACGCAGGATGAAGGGAAAGACCGTGGTGGGCAAATCGCTGCCGCCTGCCAGACCACACGCCGCGACGCTGCCGCCATAGGAGAGGCTCCGCAGCACGCCGGCCAGCGTCGCCCCCCCGACCGTATCTACCGCGCCGCTCCACCGTTGCGATTCTAGCGGGCGCTTCGACTCGGCGGAGAGTACCTCGCGCCCCACAATTTCGCTGGCCCCCAGTTGGGTCAGGTAGTCGTGGCTCTCGCTGCGGCCGGTGGAGGCGGCTACCTGGTAGCCAAGCGTGGAGAGGATAGCGACGGCCATACTGCCTACCCCGCCCGACGCGCCAGTGACAAGCACCTTGCCGCTATCGGGCACCACGTCATGCTCTTCGAGGGCCATGACACACTGCATGGCCGTAAAGCCGGCCGTGCCAATGGCCATAGCGTGTTGCATGCTCAAGCCGTCCGGCCGGCGCACAAGCCAGCCGGCCGGCACCCGCGCTCTCTGCGCATAGCCGCCCCAGTGGTTTTCGCCCACGCCCCACCCGGTCAGGATAACCTCATCGCCGGACTGTACGTCGGGCGACTGCGACTCGACCACCGTACCCACAAAGTCCACGCCGGGCACCATGGGGTAATTTCGCACAATCTTGCCCTTGCCCGTTATCGCCAGACCGTCCTTATAATTCAAACTTGAATATGCCACCGACACCAGTACCTCGCCTTCGGGGAGGTCTTGCACCCCCACGGGCTTGATGGTCGCCTGTACGTTGCCCTCCTCCTGCTCCAACACCAGGGCCTTGAAAGTTTCCATAGCACCATTGCTCCTTTATCTTTGCACTTATCCGGGAGATTTGCGGCCCAGTATACCACGAGGTTGCCGAGTGGGGGCAAGGGCCAGGGCGATTGCAACGTCTTATGGTAACGTTGGGGGAACAGGCTCGTCCCCTTTTCCAGAGGTATCATCACCCAACCCACCCGAAACCCGACCCCGCCGAGTATGGTATAATGCCCCAGATGAAACGCGACCCCATAGCAGAACAACCCGGCGCATGAAAAGCGACCCACAACCTTTCTGGCTTGACCGCCCCACCTTTGTCACCGGCGCCACCGGCCTGGTAGGAAGCTGGCTGGTCAAGCGGCTCATACAAGCCGGAGCACACGTCACCGCACTGGTGCGCGACCAGGTGCCCCAATCGGAACTGGTACGCTCGCGGCTCCACAAACACATTACCCTTGTCTACGGCGACATATGCGACCAACCCCTGCTGGAACGTTGCCTGGGCGAATACGAAATCGCTACCGTCATCCACCTCGCAGCCCAGACCATTGTGGGCATCGCCAATCGCAACCCGATTTCGACCTTTGAAACCAACATTAAAGGAACCTGGACATTGCTTGAAGCATGCCGCCGTAGCCCACCCGTACAGCAAATCGTTATCGCCTCCTCAGACAAAGCCTATGGGAAACAATCCCACCTGCCCTACCACGAAGCCATGCCGCTCCAGGGCCAGCACCCTTACGATGTGAGCAAATCCTGTGCCGACCTGCTGGCCCAGACCTATGCAACAACCTACGCCTCCCCCGTGGTAATTACGCGCTGTGGCAACTTCTATGGCGGGGGCGACCTGAACTGGAACCGCTTAATTCCTGGCACCATCCGCTCAATATTGCGCGGCCAGCGCCCCATCATCCGCTCGGATGGAAACTATGTACGCGACTACTTCTATGTCGAAGATGGCGCCGCCGCCTACATGTTGCTGGCCGAACACCTGGGCGCACACCCGGAGTTGCGGGGCCAGGCCTTCAACTTCTCCAACGAAATCCAGATACCCGTACGAGAAATCGTACACCGTATCCTGACCATGATGGATTCAACCCTGGAACCAGATATACGGAACGAGGTAACCAACGAAATACCCCACCAATACCTGAGCGCCGAAAAAGCACGCCAACAACTGGGATGGGCACCCCTGTTCAACCTGGAACAAGGTATCGCCCATACCATTGCCTGGTACCGGGATTTTTTTACTCATGATCACACAAGCTGAAGAAATACGCACACGGATAGCCGAACTGGTCGCGGAATACTATACCGCCGCCTTCCCCGCCGCACCCTTTATTCCCAACCAGACCGCCATACCAACCGGCGGGCGCGTCTTTGACGCAACCGAACTGCAACTCCTCGTCGAATCGGCGCTCGATTTCTGGTTGACAACCGGGCGCTTTGCCGCACAATTTGAACACGAGTTTGCCCGCTTCATGCACGTTCGCCACGCCATCCTGGTCAACTCCGGCTCATCCGCCAACCTGCTGGCCCTGGCCGCCCTCACCTCCCCCAGACTAGGCGAACGCCAACTCCGCCCCGGCGATGAAGTCATCACCGTCGCCGCCGGCTTCCCCACCACCATCAACCCCATCATCCAGAACCAACTGGTACCCGTCTTCGTAGATATAGACATCCCCACCTACAACATCGCCGTCGAACACCTTGACGCCGCGCTATCCGAGCGCACCCGCGCCATCATCCTGGCCCATACGCTCGGTAATCCCTTCGACCTCGATAGCATCACCGCCTTTGCCCGCCAGCATAACCTCTGGCTCATCGAAGATTGCTGCGACGCCGTGGGAGCCCGCTACCGTGGACACATGGTCGGCACCTATGGCGACCTGGCCACCGTCAGCTTTTATCCCGCCCACCACATCACTATGGGCGAAGGCGGCTGTGTGCTTACCAATACCCCCCTGCTCAAAACGCTGGTCGAATCCTTCCGCGATTGGGGGCGCGACTGCTGGTGTGCCCCGGGCCAGACCAACACATGCGGGCGGCGCTTCGACTGGCACCTTGGCGACCTCCCCTATGGCTACGACCACAAATACACCTACTCGCACATTGGCTACAACCTCAAAGCCACCGATATGCAAGCCGCCGTAGGCGTGGCCCAACTCCGCAAACTCCCCGACTTTCTGGCCGCCCGCCAGCGCAACGCCGCCATCCTCGACGCCGGCCTACAAGACCTGCAAGCCTATTTTACCCTGCCCCGCGCCACCCCCCACGCCGAACCATCCTGGTTTGGCTTCCCGCTCGCCGTCCGCCCCGATGCCCCCTTCACCCGACACGAGGTTATTCAATGGCTCGAAGCATCCCATATTGCCACGCGATTACTATTTGGTGGTAATATATTGCGTCAGCCAGCCTATCAGACCATACCACACCGGACTATCGGAACGCTCGCCAACACCGACACCGTTATGAACCAGGTCTTCTGGGTTGGCGTCCATCCAGGCCTGACGCCAGAGGCGATGGACTATATCGTTGCGGCATTGCATCAACTACCAGCATTGCGGGAATAGGGACAGTAATGGGGTAGCAACACCGATGAAAGTAGTGATTTTAGCCGGCGGCGCCGGTACCCGGCTCGCAGAGGAAACCAGGCTCAAACCCAAGCCGATGGTTGAAATAGGCGACCGGCCCATGCTCTGGCACATTATGAAGATCTATGCCAGCTATGGGTTTCATGAATTTATTATTGCGCTCGGCTACAAAGGCCATATCATCAAAGCGTACTTTCTCAACTACTACTATGAACAGCACGACTTGAGCATTGACCTGCGGAGTGGCCGCGTAGACGTTCACCACCGCCACCGCGAACCCTGGTCGCTACACCTGGTTGATACCGGCCTGCACACCCAGACCGGCGGACGCCTGAAACGGTTAGCCGAATGGATAGGCGAAGAACCCTTCTTAATGACCTATGGGGATGGGGTCGCCAGCATCAACCTCTCCCAACTCGTCGCCTATCACCAGGCGCAAGGCCGCCTGGCCACTGTCACAGCGGTACGTCCGCCAGCGCGTTTCGGCGGGCTATCCTTTGAACACAACCTGGTTACCAGCTTTATTGAAAAGCCGCAGATAGGGGAGGGCTGGATTAACGGCGGGTTCTTTGTGCTTGAACCAGGAGTTCTCGACTATATTAGCGGTGACGATATGCCCTTCGAGCGCGAACCATTGGATCGGCTATGTGCCGACCGGCAACTGGTCGCCTATCAGCACGAAGGGTTCTGGCAGTGTATGGATACCCTGCGCGATGTGTACCTGCTCGAACAACTGTGGCAAAGCGGATACGCCCCCTGGAAAGTATGGGAAGCGTAGCAAATGAGCGTTGCGACCATGGCATGGAGCGGGCGGCGGGCCCTGGTGACAGGCGCAGCCGGCTTTATCGGCTCCCACGTGTTGCGCCGGCTGGTCGCCGAAGGGGCCACCGTCGTTGCGCTGGTACGGCCATCCTCAAACCTGTGGCGCTTGCACGATAGACACCCGCAGGTGGAACTGGTCTACGCCGACCTGGGGCACCTGACGGCAGAGTCTATAGCCCAGATAGCCCGGCAAGTGGGCCCGATACACACCCTCTTTCACCTCGCCTCTGCCGGTATCCAACCCACACAGCAGGACGCCGAGATACTGCTACAGACCAACGTGACCGGCACCCTGCACATGCTCCACCTGGCGCATGCGTTACAGGTCGAACGGTTTGTCTTGACTGGCTCCTGCTTTGAATATGGCCCGGGCCAGGGAATCCATGAAGATTGTGTCCTGGCCCCCACCTCAGAATATGGCGCATCGAAGGCGGCGGCCGGCATCCTGGCGCATGCCTTTTCGCGGCGCTCTGGCTTGCCCGTGGTAACCCTGCGTCCCTTTACCGTCTATGGCCCCTATGAAGCGGGCGCACGGCTCATCCCCCACGTAATTGTGCAAGCGCTCGCAGGCCGCGACATCGCCTTGACCGGGGGAGCACAGGGGCGCGACTTTATCCTGGTTGACGATGTGGTCTCTGCCCTGCTGCGGGCCGCACTATCGCCTGAAGCTGTGGGGCAGACAGTGAACATCTGTAGTGGGCAGGAAACCCTGGTGCGCGATGTCGTATCATTGCTGGTAGCCCATATTGGGGGGACGGCGCGGCCCCGGTTTGGGGCGCTGCCCTACCGCGATAGTGACGTGTGGCACCAGTCGGGTGACCCGACGCGGGCGCGAACCATACTGGGGTGGCAAGCCCAGACCCCGTTGGAAGAGGGATTGCGCCGCACGGTTGCCTGGTTTCGGGAACATCGTTTGTGGTATAGTCAATGACACCGTGGTAGACCCATACGAGGGAGTGGAACGTATGTCTGAACGAGCGAAGCCATTGGTCACCTTTGTTGTGCCGGTGCTGAATGAAGAGGCGAACATTAGCCCGTTATATAAGGCGGTGCAGCACGTTATGCATCCCCTGCGTGATCGCTATGACTATGAATTACTCTTTACCGACAATCATAGTACCGACCAGACTTTTCAACGCCTTGAACACCTGGCCCGCCATGATCCGAGAGTCCGCGTGCTGCGCTTTTCGCGCAACTTTGGCTACCAACGCTCTATTTTTACCGGCTATATCAACGCTTGTGGGGATGTGGCCATCCAGCTTGATTGCGACTTACAAGACCCCCCGGCGCTCATCCCCGAATTCCTGGCCTATTGGGAACAGGGCTACCGCGTGGTCTATGGCGTCCGTCGTTCGCGCCAGGAGGGGTGGGGCATAACCTGGACACGCAAAATCTTTTATCGCTTGATAGATCGCCTGAGCGATGATGAGTTACCTCACGATGCGGGGGATTTTCGTCTGGTAGACCGGGCGATGCTCGACGTATTGCGGCAGATAGACGATCACCACCCATACCTGCGCGGGATTATTGCCGCCAGTGGCTTTCGGCAAATCGGCATTCCCTACGACCGCGAAGAGCGCAAGCATGGCGTAACCAAATTCTCATTCCGGGCCCTCTTGACCCTGGCCATTGATGGCATCCTCAGCCACTCCATTGTGCCATTGCGTATTGCCACGTTTACCGGATTGTTTATCTCGCTGGCCACGTTCTTGTTAAGTATGGGCTATATCATCAGCCGGCTCTCGTTTGGCGTCCATTGGCCGCGCGGCTTTGCCACGCTCACCGTGTTGATTTTGCTCTCGCTCAGCATGAATGCCATCTTCCTTGGCATTATTGGCGAATATCTGGGGCGTATCTACCAACAAGTTAAGAAACGCCCCATGACCATCGTTGAACAGGCCGTCAATATGGGCCCGGCGTCCCTGCCCGATACACCCGCGCTGCCTACCGTACCAGAAGCAAATGGTCTGGAGCATCGTTCATCGGCAGATGGTCAGGCAGGATTCGCTGATCACGATGGAGCCCGGTAGGCCCGGCCGGGGGGGTGCTGGTTGCGCAAACGGTTAGCGCGGCGACGTAACCCAGGCATACGTCACCGCAAGGCTAATATCGCGCCACGCCCCCGCGTCCCCCGTATCGCGGCCCGTGGGAGCGGTTAGCTGTAGGCGGTGCTGGCCTGGCTCAAGCCTGACAACCAGGCTATAGGTGCGGGCTATATGCGGTTGTACAGTTATTGTGCCAAGCCGCCGCTCCCCATCAAGCACCAGTTGTACGTCTCTGGGTTGGGCAAAACTTTGCATAGCAAGGTGTATGGCCAGCGGGCGCGGCTGCGAATCGGTGTTGACGATGTAGAGATCTCCCTGGTCTTTCATCCACTGCCATGGGCGCTGGTCGTCATGTTCAATGGGGTGCCACCCATCACCAATGAAGAGAAAGGGGGATGGTTCAGCCTCTGGAACGTTGTACACTCTCACCATACCATCCTGTTGGGATGGAACCAGGCCAACCTCCTGCTCGAGCAAATCTGTGACACAACGCAGCGAGCGGGCCGAGATACGCTCACCGTGAACAACAATCTGGGGTATGGCATAGTAATGGAGCACTTCATATACCGTCTGCTTATCAGCAGGAACGATATGGTACCGTTCACACGTGCGGCGTCTCAACTGGTTGAAAAAGGGAAAGTTCCGAAAGACCGGGTAATCTGGCGGACGCGCAATATACCCACCGACAATCGGCCGTTCATGCGTTAATTGATCGCGGAGACTGGCGCTAATGGAGGGCAACGAATCGGGAGCCATTGGCACAATGAGCAACGCGCCCGGTTCTCCCCGCAACGTAGTATACACGGAAGCGGTGTTTGCGCGAAAGATTTGCATAGCTGGCGGCATGGTTTCAATAACCATGGCGCTCAGGAGAAGACCCACTACCACCACGCGCCCATACCCGCGCAGGTATCCCACAACCGCACGCATACCAAAGGCCACCAGTACCCCAAGCGGCACCAGCGCATCGTTGGCCGCAACCGGCAACCGATGGCCCCAATTCACGCCTGGTATGTGGGATAGGAGCGCAAACGGCATGGGAATACCGGTTTCAAACCCATTGACCCGCAGACTTGGCCCAAAAGCGTATACCACCAGCGCCGCCGCAAGGACGCCCCATACCTTTGCGCGGGGCCAGCAGGCAACCAACCCAACCATACCAAGCAAGAGCGCAACATAGCCAGGGGTTACAATCCAGTTGGCACTATTCGGATGGAGCGCTTCCTGGTAGCGCCATACGGCATCGCCCCACCAGGGATGGAGCGCACTGGGAAGAACAATATCAATCAGATCAACGCGAAACAAATAGGCCAGGGTATGCCAGTGGGCCGTAGATGTTTTCACTCTCGATACTCCCCCGATAAACCCCATCAGCAAGGGCGCAACACATACAACGATGATGGGCAGTCCCACCAACCAGGGGCGGATAAGAAACCAGACCTTGCGGTGGAGTATGGCATGATAGAGAAACCAGACCAGCGTGGCCCAGGCAATAAACACCGCATGATACCAGCTTGTATAGGTCACAAGGGTTACCGTTATGCCAAGCCATACGCCCTGGCGCGGGGTCGGGTGTTCGGTGGCATGCCATAACGCCAGGAGGTAGAGCGCAACCCATTCAATCGCCCCGGATTGCTGGTGCCCATGCATAAAATTTGAGAGTTGGGCCGGCGCCAATTCAATAGCCAACCCACCCACAAGCGCTCCGACCCACGATTGGGTCACGCGCAGGGCGAGGAGGTAGATTATCAGGCCATTCAAGAAGGCATGCAGGATAACGGCGACCCCATACGCTGCGATAGGGCCGCCAATCAGCAGAACTGGCAATGTCAACAAGGCGTCTGTCTTGGGCGAGGTATGAAACCCTAGCGGCACCCCCTCGGGCCAATGGATAGCGTGGGTATAAAAGGGATTTTCTCCATTGAGGAGCGCTTTCCGAAGCCACCAGAGATTCCACACGTTCAGCCAACCGTCGGTTTCGGCCACCGGCCCGCCGACAATCGCATCGCCGAGGAACCGCATTTGGGGCCAGGTCAGCCACACGCCAACCAGCAGAAAGAGCATGCCAGCGAGTATATGACGCAGCCATCGGAAATGGCCAGGCTCATGTATATCGTGTTGTTCTGTCATCCTTACCTTCCACTTGTTCCAGGGTGGACACAATCCTGGTCAAACGTCTCGGTTACTTCCACCATCGCCAGAGGCAGAGTATCGGTTGATTGCTCGGACGGGGATAGCGGGGCATCGGGTACAATAGGCAAACGAACATCAGTCGCAGGATTATACACGCCTGCGACAACCTCATACCTGCCGGGTGGGGTTGTGGCCGGAAGGGGTATCGTCAGCGGATGCAAAAGCAGGGCTGTATCGCGCCAGTACGCGGTGGGAACCAGGTTTTCGAGGGGAATATCCAGTTGTTGCACCCGCTGTCCGTCGCTATTGAGGATATGGACAAAGAAGAACAACGGCTGTTGCGGTTGCTCCAACGGTTGCAACGTCAGGGTCAACTGCAAGGGCGAACAGTCACAAGGGTCTGGGGCAGCAACCTGGTAATCTTCAAGCCGGAGAGCGTTACCAAATGTAGCCCCGGCGGTCTGGTGTTTCTGTACTCTGGGCACATGATAGATCCATGCATACTCGATGTTATGGATAGAGACGGTATGTACTGGCGCACAGTGATCGATCACTTGATCAACCTGGGGCATTCCGTCGCCCGTCTGGCGTTGGAAAATATACACAACCAGGTAGTTGATGGTGCCGTCGTCGAGCGCGCCTTGCCAGGTGACGGGGGTAGCGGTGTACGCTTGCAGCGTTGGAAACGACCAGGAGGCAATCTGGCTTTGGGCAATATCAGGTTGCCCATTCAGCCATGCTGCGGCTTTGTCCAACCCTTCGCCCCACCCCACCGGCACAATCCGGGGGGCCATCTCCTGGCCGCCGATGAGGGGGCTATAGTAGGCAAGGTAATAAGGGTGGAAGTAGAGGAGGGTGACCGCGGCCACCGTGGCTATACCAAGGGCTGCGGCCCGGCGCAGCAGGGCCGGTAGCTTGTGGGTAGACCAGTAGAGTCCTGTGGCGGCGAGCATATGGGCCAGGGGCACAGATGGCAGCGCATAGCGGTCTGCTTTTTTGGGAACCATCGTCAGAATGCCAATCAGCAGCATGGCGGTACCCAGGATGAGCAGCAGGGGGAGCGCATAGGGGGGGGACGATTTCCAGCGCATATAGGCGGCAATGGGGAGCATCAGCAGACCGGCGATTGCCCACGGGGTCATACGGCCAAGCAACGTCAGGGGATAGAACCAGGGGCCCGGGTCTTCATACCCATAGGCGGTTCCAAGCAAGAAACTTTCTTTGTGGGGGGTTCCTCCATTGTCTGTTGCTTCATTGAGTACGCTACTGATAGCCGGACCGGGCGCAACCCATAGGGCCGGCCAGGTCACCGTTACCGTTAGCAGCGTGATACCAAGCCAGAGCGCGATAGCGTGGGTGCATTGGGCTACACTATGCCGTGGGGCGGCGGGGGTAGCCTGGGGATGGGTGGAGCGCTGCCACAACCAGGCCAGCAGAATAAGCCCGCCAACCGGGCCAAGCAGCAGGGCCGGCGATTTGGTCAGCAAGGCGAGCCCGGAGGCGACACCAGCAACCAGGAGCATAGGTTTCTGTACATGGAGGCGTGGGCCGTGCTGGTCAAAGCATGCGCTCAGCAGGGCCAGTATGGCGACGAGCATCAAGAGCGAGAGCAGGGCATCAAGATGGAGGACCCGGCTGTGTGCTACCAGAAATGGATCACTGATCCAGAATAGTGCTGCTATGGTTGCGATAGGTGTATCGAGGAAACGTTGCAATAAGAGCCAGCTAATAACGATAAGCACAGCGGTTGTGCAGGCCAGCGGTAGCCGCATCAAGGTGAGGTGGGTTTCAAAGGCGGGGTTGGAGAGTATCCCTGTGGATTGTAGAAATTGTTCGAGTAGCAGGCCGGCGCTACCAAGCCACATGGTTGTAACGCCAGGGTGTCCCGTGATGATGGTGTCTGCGAAGTTTTTGTGCAATATGGCTGTGAGGAATGTTTCACTCCGATACCCGACCCAGTGGTATGCTTCGTCGGTGGTAAAGGCTTTTCCGAGCGTGAATATACGGGGGAGCAAGGCCAATCCGAATAACAGACATGCCAGGACAACGTTGTGTTGGTATCGTTGGACACTATACAGTCTTTTGATGTTCGTCACGCCCGCGCTCCCAGGAGCGGAAAAAATGCACCATACCCGATTGCACTAGCTGCAATGCAAGGAAAGAGCACCGTAACAAGAATCCTGGCTCCCGTCTGGCTTATTTCTGCCGTGGGAACAACAAAAGCCACACGCATTGTATGGCTTTGCAATGGTGGGGTGTCTGATGGGGCTCGAACCCACAACCCCCTGATCCACAGTCAGGTGCTCTGCCATTGAGCTACAGACACCATACCCCCTACCTGAGCGAGTATAGCATGGGGTTGGGACTACTGTCAAGCGCAAGAATCGGCAGCAATCAGCGGAGAATCTCCCCGATCCATCTCTATGCTTGCGCAAATTGGTCAGGGCGATTGCAACGTTGCCAGGGCGACGCCAGAATCAGGCTTCTCTGCATTCGTAGACATTGGTTTACGCCTTTGCCGCGCCACATTCCCCAAAAGGTGGTTTTGCGGCCCCCCGCCCCGCACGCTCCCCAGGTATTCTGGTTGCCGTAAGATTTTGTAATCATCCTGGCAAATTGATGGTTGCAGTTTTCTTTTATGTTTGCTACCATACTCTCACATTGCTACCAGGCCAGTGACGAGTATGCAGGACTGCTATAGCAATCGAACGTTGATCGTATATCTGTCCCTGGGAGCGCAGACATCTTGCCCGCATGCGTGGGAGACGCCCGCGCTCCCAGGGGTTCCAACACAACCAGGGTTGCTATAGGTAAGACATAGGCCAGCAACATGTGAGTTGCGTATCATAGATATATTATGTAATAAAGATGGTGATGTGTGCTATAATCTGGTGTAGACGTAATCAGAGACAAGGGGGGGACTCAGGGGTATGCAATGGGTTGTTCCTTGTGTTGGGGCCCCACATTGTAACAACGAGCAACTATCGTACGTTGAACATACCAGAGATGGGACCGTGGCAACGATGGAGAGATATGGTAGCAACGGTGGTAAGACAACCCACCATAGCATACGAGACTCAATACTACCCTGGTTTGAAACCAAAAGCGCTGGCCTCTCATCCTATAACATAAGGGGACATACGTCGTATCCATACCGCCATCTATAGAAGAACCATACAGGTCGTATGCATGAAGAGCTTTAGACAAGTAGAAAGGTAAAGGTGATCGAACTATGCAAAATCGCAATAATCTGCTCGGATTACTTGCTGCAATTGCCCTGGGAGCGGTAATTGCATTCGGATTTCAGGCGTTTACGGGCACAGCCCAACAAGCTGATCCGGTTGCAACCGAAGAGGTTGCTGTTCCCTTTGAAGAGATGGAAGAAGTAACCATTGAAGTTTCGGAGACGGCGGAGCCGACACCAGCGCCCATGGATATTGAGGTTATTGATGAGCCAGCAACCCAGGGCGAGGACGATGATCTGCTGATACCGGAGGAACCGACCAGCGAGCCAGTTCCCCCCGCGCCACAGCCAGTTGATCTGGCCGCTGGCGATCAAGTCATCTTCTCTGAAACGTTTGCCGATAACAGCGCGTTAGATACCTGGCGCTTTGCGCAAGTGTATGACGAACCGAATGAAGCTCCGGCCTGGGAAGTGTGGGAAAACGATCTCGTTCAACAGGTACTGGTTTCTCCTGATGATAGGAACGGGTTGTATTTTGGGAATGATACGCTGGCGATAGCCCCGGTCCAATTGTCGGGCGATGGGGTCGTTGACGTGAGCGCCCGGCTGCACAGCGGCTCCAAAGTGGGTATTGTGCTTGGGTATGAGGATGCCCAAAATTTCGTCGCCATGATTTTTGGTGCCGATATTGCCGTGGGTATTGGCGGCCAAGGGGTGAATCTTGTGCAGGTAGTAGACGGCGAGGCAACCGTACTGGCGTTCAATGACGACGTTGTTTTGGAATATGGCCGTTGGTATTCCTTGCGCCTGGAGGTTGCGGGGCAAGAGGTACGGGCCAGTGTGGATGGCGGTAAGCCGGTGGTCTTTGCGCTGACCACACCGTTGCCGGGGGCGTCTGTAGGATTGTATGCCGGGTTTGAAGGCTATGCGTTTTTTGATAATATGCGAGTAACTCAGAAATAAGAGGAGGAATGATGATACCGACCGGACAGCAAAGAAATCAACGATTATTACAGCACCTCATTAGACGAGTGGGATATATCTTACTCCTTGCGATTGGTGTGTTATTTGGGGCGAGTGTGGCGATGGCCTGGAGTTCTTCTGCGAAGAAGTTGTCCCTGAGTGATCATAGCAATGAAGGGACGGTTATGTCTTCGGTAGCAGTTGCTCCTGATGGTACCGTCCACGTGGTCTGGGCCGACTTTAGTTCGAACGGCGCGTGGCCAGTGTACTATGGTCATGGTACCCTGAATAACAAGGGGAATGCTGTAGACTGGGATAAAAAGTACCGGCTGTCTGATGTGAAGGCCAGAGGTGACAAGTCTCTTACCACGTTGGCGACTGCGGTAGGGTCAGATGGTACCGTGCATGTTGCGATTACCAGCAATAATAGCCGGCTCCAATACTTTTATAATAAGGATGGTGGGAAGGAATCTTCCTGGAAGGGCGAACGAAATATTGTCAAGTGCAGTTGGGGTGTTGATATAGCGCTTGATAAGAACAACAACCCGTACGTTGCCTGTGCCGTTGAGAGCGGTGATTGGCGGATTGGGTATACCTATCGTACCGGCAAGAATCAGTGGGCTGGTTTGAAGACCGTCAGTCCTGATAGGGATACGATCATTGCCATGCCAAAATTGGCCGTTACGGGTAAGGGTGACAATGTACGAGTCCATGTGGTCTACACCGTTGATGACAAAGTGTACTATAGTAAGGGCAAGCGAGGGGGTGGGTTCAATTATGACAATATCTCCGATGCCTTAAATGTGGGTGATGCCAATCAACCGGCTATTGCGGCGGACCCGAGTTCGAACCGGTTATACGTTGGTATGGTTCACAATAGTCAAAGCGACAACTACCGCGCCTATTATTCAACGAGCAAGGATGTTGGTTCAAGCTGGTCGAGTACCAAACGGGCCAATCTTGGTAATAAATGGCCCCAACTGGTGCCTTCGATGTATGTAGCCAATGACCAATTGTATGTGGCAAATGGGTATGTCAGTAGTGACTTTTCTGAGACAGAAGTGTATTACTTGACTATGAAGCCCGGTGAGGGGTTTAAGAACGCGAAGAAGATTAGCGGTGGTTTGAAGGTTGCACGGGCCGCGAGTATGGATGCTGGAGGCCCTGGCAAGGTGGTAACATTTACCAGAAACAATACCGGCGGGCTGCACTATAATGTTGATCCCGGTGGTAGTAGCAGCAATGACAGCGGCGGCGGCGATGACGGCGGCGGCGGCGATGACGATGGTGATGCTGCCGATGGAAGCTCCATTGATGCAAACATCATTGTGAATGATGGCAATATGGCCAGGAGCAACAAGGTACCGGTGGTTATCTCTATGAAGAGTGGCAAGATCAATCGGTATAAGCTCTGGAACCATGGCGCTGGCGAGCCCAACAAGTATAAAGAGATTGGGCTATTGCCGGCTGGCCGTGTCCACACGGTACAGTGGAAGTTGCCCAGTTATAATAACGCAGCTTGTCGGGTGCAGAAGATTTATGCCCGGTTACGAAATGCGAATACTGGGGCCGAGTCGAAGAAGTTTACGGGCTCGGTTGATGTTGACCCCGGTGTTGATGTGAATGTAACAATGACCAACCCCGGTTCTGGCAGTCCCTCGTATACTGCGGTACCGTTTTACAATCTGGACGTTGTGGTCAACTCTGGTGAGTGCAACGGTATCAGCAAAGTACGGGTATGGGAAGAGGATGCCCAGGCTGCGACGTTGAGCGATGTTGGGCTTGCGGACTCTCCGCCGAGTACGATGCCGTTGTCTACAGAGACACAAGGCGTGCATACGTTGACGGTCGAAGTGACTGATGGCGTTGGGCATGTGCGCAGTTTCGAAAAATCCATTACGCTCGACTCGGTGGCACCGACTGTCACGTCAACCGATACCGCGCGTTTGCAGGTGCAGGATAAGACCTCGGGTGCGGTGATTGTCGAAACCGATACTAACAATGTTGACTTGTTGTTTGAAGGTCTGGTTGTCCAGGACAATCTGTATGGAACACAGCCACAGGAAAGCAAGCCGTTCTGGGGCGTGTGTGTGGCCAATAGCCTGAGTGAGCTTGCGGCTATGGATATAGACCAGTGTCAATCTATACCGGTGACGGACGCGACCGAAAAGGATGGCGGCTATGCCTTCACCGTAGCAGATTGGGATCTGGGTCAGGGCATTACCGCCACAGACGGTGACACTGTGAACGTGTATGCCTGTGTGATGGATGGCGCCAATTGCTCGGATGAGTTGCTTTCCGCCCAGGTGACGCTCAATCAAGCGTCTGATTCGTCGGGGGGACAAACGCTCTATCTGCCGACAGTTCGGCGGTAACGCGAGCTCTCTCCGAGGGGCTTTTCTGGGAGCGGGGGTACGGGATACCTCCGCTCCCTTCGTTGTCTATTGCAGCACGACGCTCTCCGTGGGCCGTTGTTGCTCCCCCGTTGGTCGTATGGGCCCGGTCGTACGGCCCCGTTAGTGCTGTGTTCGCCAGTCGTAGATAGCAAACGGCAGGTACAACAAGCCAATCATCGTCAACCCGATACCTTCCAGCCACAGCAGGTACCAGGGCCATGGGCCAAGGGCATCCAACAAGGTCGGCATAGATGGTTTGCGGCACAGGAACATATAGTTGCTGCCAAGAAGCGCATTGATACCGCCAACCACCACCAGATAGAGATGGGTGCCAATCAGCACATGTCGTACAGACTGTCTTGTCGGGCGGTATCTTTGCACAATAGTCATATAGAGGGCGGCTGTAACGATCAATCCGTGCGAAATAAAGGTTTGAAAGAAGAGGAAGTGGGGAAATCCGTAGTATGTGAGTGGTGGCGTCAGCAGGGCTTGCGTCGCGCCGCCAAGGCCCCAGAAGTAGGTATAATCATAGACAACGCGGTTGCCCGTCAGGAGGGTGATAGCGCTGGCAAAGACCATGACGCTGCACATATGCAAGGGGAGCGAGTGCTCAATAGCCCAGAGGTCATACCACCAGAGCCAGAGATAGTAGGCGATTTCGTTGGCCAACAGCACCCCGGCCAGTATCTTTGGCAGGGCGTTGTAGACTGGTCGTGCGAGTGTTGCTCGGACGTAGACAAGCGATAGATTGACCAGTATGATGAGCGCCAGGACAATGAGATGGGGCAGAGAAAAGAGCTGAAATGGCTCACCCTGGTCGTGTATTGAAAAGATATTGCTGCATGGGCTCAAAGAATCTCCTCGTCTCCTACGGATACGGACTCTATGGCTCGCGCCGCGCCAACCAGCCGGTAGTGGCAGCAAAACTCCTTGCGGGAGGGGAAGCGCAGCGCAAGCCGCCGCAGCTAGTCAACCTCGTCGCGGAGTTGGCCAGGTCGGGGGTTGGCGCTAAGAGCGTGGGTGTCGTGGTTAGGGGGCGCGGATGTGTCGCTTTCCATCAGGGCCAGAGTTTCGCCTGAGACGAAACGCGCTTCTATTGTACCACAGGGCGGGGGGGGAGAGGGCATGCGGGAGGGACAAAACGTTCCCGCGGGGCGTATGCCACTTGCAATCACGCGGCCTCTTCGCTATACTGGCTTTATACGCATTCAACTAAAATAAATTATGCATGATAAAAGGAGTAACATCCATGACCAATACACCCGTCCCAAATGTCCAATTTGACTACGAAAAATATGGATTTCGCAACGAAGAGCGCTACCTTTACAAAGCCCCCCAGGGCCTCAACGAACAGATCGTACGCGAAATATCGGGTATGAAAGATGAGCCAGAATGGATGCTCAAGCGCCGCCTCAAAGCGCTAGAGCTCTTTCTGAAAAAGCCCGTCCCGCTCATTGGAGACTGGGCCAACGAAGACCTGGCCGACCTCGACTACGACCAGATACACTACTTTGTCCGCGCCGACGAGAAACCGCAAGGCGATTGGGACGCCGTACCCCAGGAAATCAAAGACACCTTTGAAAAACTAGGTATTCCCGAAGCGGAACGGAAATTCCTGGCCGGCGTCGGAGCCCAGTACGAAAGCGAAGTGGTCTACCACTCCCTGCGCGACGAATGGGCCAAACAGGGCGTTATCTTTCTCGACACCGATACCGCCCTGCGCGAACACCCCGACATCTTCAAACAATACTTTGGCACCATCGTGCCCTCTGCCGATAACAAATACGCCGCCCTCAATACCGCCGTCTGGTCGGGCGGCTCCTTCATCTACGTACCACCCGGCGTCAACGTCGAAATCCCCCTGCAAGCCTACTTTCGCATCAACGCCGAACGGATGGGCCAGTTTGAGCGCACCCTTATCATTGTAGACGAAGGGGCCGAAGCGCACTATATTGAAGGCTGTACCGCGCCTATCTATACTACCAACTCGCTGCACTCCGCGGTGGTCGAAATTATCGTCAAAAAGGGCGGCAAATTCCGCTACACCACCATTCAAAACTGGGCCAACAACATCTACAACCTGGTCACCAAACGGGCCGTCGCCTATGAAGACGCCTCGATGGAATGGGTAGACGGCAATATTGGGAGCCGCCTCACCATGAAATACCCCTCGGTCTACCTGATGGGGCGCGGCGCACGGGGCGAAGTGCTCAGCGTGGCCTACGCCGGCAAGGGCCAGCACCAGGACGCCGGCGCAAAAATGGTGCATATTGCCCCCGACACCACCAGCAGAATTACCAACAAATCGGTGAGCAAGGATGGCGGCAAAACCACCTACCGCGGCCTGGCCAAGGTCGCCCGTGGTGCAACCAATTCTAAAGTCAACGTCAACTGTGACGCGCTCATCCTTGACGAACACTCCGCCAGCGACACCATACCCTTTATTGAAGTGGAAGAGGACAATACCACCCTGTCCCACGAAGCAACCGTCGGCCGCATTGGAGAGGAGCAACTCTTCTACTTGCAAAGCCGAGGCCTGCCCGAAGAGGAGGCCCTTTCTATGATTGTGCTTGGCTTTATGGAACCCTTTACCCGCGAACTCCCGATGGAATACGCCGTTGAACTCAATCGCCTCATCCACCTGGGAATGGAAGGATCGGTTGGATAGACCAGGTATCGTTATTCGAAACAAGAAACCAGGAGGTACGCAATGGCCCCTACCCGCGTAGCGGCAACCACAGATATACCCGACGGCAGCGGCACAACCGTGCAGGTTGGCGAGCATAAGATAGCGCTCTTTCGCGTTGGCGACACCTTCTATGCCATAGACGATACCTGCTCCCACGCCAACGCCTCGCTTGGAGCGGGCGACCTTGACCCCGACACGCTCTGCGTTGCATGTCCCCTCCATGGCGCACTCTTCGACATCACCACCGGCCAGGCCCGCACCCTGCCCGCCTACCAACCCGTGCAAGCCTACCCGGTACAGGTAGAAGACGATTCGCTGCTGATTGATCTTCCTTCGTCATAATACAAAATAAGGAAACAGACAATCCATGATGATAGCCACAACGCCCGATTCGATAACGATAGACCAGCGTACCCGCGTCACCCAACTGGTGGGCAATACCCCCCTGTTGCGGCTCCAACGCATAGACCCTTCGCTGCCGCCCCAGGTCGAACTCTACGCCAAAGCCGAATGGTACAACCCCGGCGGCTCGGTTAAAGACCGCCCGGCCCTCTGGATGATTCTGGATGGGGAGCGACGCGGGACGCTGCGCCCCGGTATGCGCATTGCCGACGCCACCAGCGGCAATACCGGTATTGCCTACGCCACCCTGGGAGCGGCTATGGGCTATGGCGTGACGCTGGTAATGCCCGAAAGCGCCAGCGCGGCCCGCAAGCGCATCTTGCGGGCCCTGGGCACCGAACTCATCCTGACCGACGCAGAGGGCGGGATGGATCAAGCCATTCTTACCGTGCGCGACATGGTAGCGACCCACCCCGACGACTACTTCTACCCCGACCAGTACAACAATCCCGCCAACCCACAGGCGCACTACGAAACAACGGCCCCCGAAATCTGGCACCAGACCGATGGCCGCGTCAGCCACTTTGTTGCCGCGCTTGGCACCAGCGGTACCTTCATCGGCACTTCGCAACGCCTGCGCGAATATCGCCCCGACATCCACCTTATCGCGGTACAACCCGACAACCCCTACCACGGTCTGGAAGGCGTCAAACACATGTCCAGCACCGTCCTGGTACCCGGTATCTACGATGCGACCATGCCAGAAGCAGTCATCGAAATCAGTAGCCAGCAAGCCTATGCAATGGCTCGCAACCTGGCCCGCCGCGAGGGGCTTATGGTAGGCATATCGGCCGCGGCCAACGTTATCGCCGCCCTCCAGATAGCGCATACGCTGGACAAGGGCGTGGTTGTCACTATTCTGAGCGATAGCGCTACCCGCTACCTGAGCGAAGCATTCTGGGAGGAGCCATAGCGCGGTATCCGATCTGCGGGTGGGATTTATGATATGCGGTACCCATGATATTGCCCAGGCGATTGCCGCACACGCCGTCTCGACCTACCCGGACGAGTGCGTCGGGGTACTGCTTGGGCACTGGGATCAGACCACGACCACCATACGCGCCATATGGCCGCTGGACAATCGCTGGCCGCCCCACCAGGACAACCATACCCGCCATAGCCGCTTCCTGCTCAGTCCAGAGGATTATGTATGGGCCGACCAGCAGGCCCAACAGCGGGGTATGGAGATTGTGGGGTGTTACCATGCCCACCCCGACCAGGCCGCCATCCCGTCGGCGCACGACCTGGCCGGCGCACGGCACGCTGGCGGTGGCCCATCCTTCGTCTACCTTATCCAGAGCGTATGGCGGGGGGCGGCAACAGACCTGACCGCCTGGTGTCTGGTTGACGATGGGAGCTATTTTCGGCAACAATGGGTGTGATGAGGCGGGGAGGCGGGAAGACGTGGAGGCGGGGAGGCGGGGAGCGGGGAGCAGGGAGGCGG
>DAOTUK010000300.1:0-12250 GCA_034437375.1 Chloroflexaceae bacterium
CCAGCGTACCCTGGCGGGCCGCTATGTTGCCGTACCGCCGGACGCGACCGGGCGCTACCATTCGGCGGTATTGCCGGGGCTCTGGCTTGATGTCGCGTGGCTCTGGCAAGACCCGCTGCCCACCACCGCGCAGGTAGTAGCCCTGGTTGAGCAGATGATCGGGAAGGGGGATACGCCATGCTAGATACCGCCACCCGTCCCCGCTGGACGACCGCCGACATGGAACGCCTGCCCGACAATGGTATGCGCTATGAACTGATTGACGGAGAACTGATTATGGTACGCGCGCCCCACTGGAACCACCAGATGGTAAGCCTGAGTATCGCTATGGAGTTGACCACCTGGGCCCGTTCAAGCGGACACGGACAGGTCACGACCACGCCGGGCGTCCTTTTCAGCGATACGGACAACGTGATACCCGACGTGGTGTGGGTGAGCCACGAACGCCTGGCCGCGCTGCTGGACGCGGGCGGCCACCTCACCGGTGCCCCCGAACTGGTGATCGAGGTACTCTCCGAAGGGGCGCAGCACGAACAGCGCGACCGCGTTACCAAGCGCCGTCTCTACAGCGACCAGGGCGTGCAAGAATACTGGATTGTAGACTGGCGCCGGCAAACCGTCGAAATCTACCGCCACGATGGGGCCGCGCTCGCGCACAGCGCCACGCTCTCCGCCGACGATACGATAACCTCGCCGCTGTTGCCGGGCTTTGCCTGCGCCGTGGCGCGGTTCTTCTGGTAAGCAACGCAAGGGAAAGGAGTCACCGCTATGCTAGATACCGCCACCCGTCCCCACTGGACGACCGCCGACCTGGAACGCCTGCCCGACAATGGTATGCGCTATGAACTGATTGACGGAGAACTGATTATGGTACACGCGCCCCACTGGAGTCATCAGCGTGTTGGAGTACGCATCGCTCGTATTCTGGATGAATGGGCCGAGTCCAGCGGACACGGCCAGGTCACGACCACGCCGGGCGTCCTTTTCAGCGATACCGACAACGTGATACCCGACGTGGTGTGGGTGAGCCACGAACGCCTGGCCGCGCTGCTGGACGCGGGCGGCCACCTCATCGGTGCCCCCGAACTGGTGATCGAGGTACTCTCCGAAGGGGCGCAGCACGAGCAGCGCGACCGCGTAACCAAGCGCCGTCTCTACAGCGACCAGGGCGTGCAAGAATACTGGATTGTAGACTGGCGCCGGCAAACCGTCGAAATCTACCGCCACGACGGAGCCACGCTCGCGCACAGCGCCACCCTCACCGCCGACGACACGATGACCTCGCCGCTGTTGCCGGGCTTTGCTTGCGCCGTGGCGCGGTTCTTCTGGTAAGCGGGTGCCACCATTGTGCCAGAGTATGCTATACTCTTATGCGGTGATGTAGGGAGTCTTTACTATGGATCAAGGAATATATTTGCAACAACTCAATGAACGGCTCGTCCTTCTTGAACAGGAACTTTGCAACCTCCGTCTGGAGATAGCGGCATTGCAATGCTCGATTGAGCCGGCAAATACTCTCGATGCGCTTAGCTCTTTGTGTGTCAAGAACTACGAGCAGCAACAATGGTTTAACAATCTCTTTGCGTCTTTGGATATTCAGGGTAAACCAGCAGGAATCCTGCTTCTTCAAAAACATATGGGTCAGGTTATGACAGACAGTAACGAACTCAGCCGGACGCTGATAGAGTCGCGGGAAGCATAGCGTTATGCATTGGATGTACTTTGATGCCAGCGTACTGATTAAGCGATATTCACAAGAGGAAGGTACACTGCTTGTCAATGAAATATTCCAATACTCAAAGACAGTGCATTTATTTTGCTCTCTCATTGGTATTCTTGAAGTCATCTCTATTCTGGTACGGAAACGTAATGATGGTCGGATTCCTCAAGCATTGTTTGAACAGGCAATACTTGAATTCAAAGCCGAAGTCATTGACAATAAGTCATTTCTTGCAACATCAGTAAATGACATTATGCTGTTTGAATCAACCACTTTCATAGCCAAACATAACCTGAATGCGACAGATGCGATTATTTTACGCTCTGTTACTATAGTAAAAGAAGTTTTGGGAAACGCAAATAGCCTGATCCTCTGGTCTTCAGACAAGCGTTTGGGGCGAGCTGCAAAGAGTGAAGGTATTGAAGTATTTGATCCTGAGATAGAGACCATGGATAGTCTCCGACAAATGATACACATTTCGCCATAAATCATTTCAAGCACATCAGAGTCTTACTCTGAAAGGAGTTTCCACATTTCATGCCCAGAAGAACTGATATAGAATCAGTGCTCATCGTCGGCTCTGGCCCCATCGTCATCGGCCAGGCCTGCGAGTTCGACTACTCCGGCGCGCAGGCCTGCAAAGCCCTGCGCGAAGAACGCTACCGTGTGGTGCTGGTCAATTCCAACCCCGCCACCATCATGACCGACCCCGACCTGGCCGACGCTACCTATATCGAGCCGCTCACTGTAGACAGTCTGGAGCGGATTATAGCCCACGAGCGCCCCGATGCCCTGCTGCCTACCGTCGGCGGGCAGACCGCTCTGAACCTGGCCGTAGACCTGCACGAAGCCGGCGTGCTACAACGCTATGGCGTGGAACTGATTGGCGCGTCGGCGGAGGCGGTACACATTGCCGAAGACCGCCTGCGCTTCAAGGAAAAGATGCTGGAAATCGGCTTGCAAGTACCCGTGAGCGGGATTGCCCATACCTACGAAGAGGCGCAAGAGGTGGTAGCCGAGACGGGCTACCCCGCCATCGTGCGCCCCTCCTTCACGCTTGGCGGCGAGGGCGGCGGCACGGCCTATAACGTGGAAGAGTTCCGCGAGATTATCGAGCGGGCGCTGGACATCTCCCCCATCCATCAAGTGCTTATCGAAGAAAGCGTCCTGGGGTGGAAAGAGTTTGAGTTGGAAGTGATGCGCGACCGCGCCGACAATAGCGTGATCATTTGCAGCATCGAGAACGTAGACCCCATGGGCGTCCACACCGGCGATAGCATCACCGTTGCACCAGCGATGACCCTCACCGACCGCGAATATCAGCAAATGCGCGATATGGGATTGACCGTGCTGCGGGCGGTTGGCGTTGAAACCGGCGGTAGCAATGTGCAATTTGCGGTACACCCGCGCGATGGGCGCATCTACGTGATAGAGATGAACCCGCGCGTGAGCCGCAGTAGCGCCCTGGCCAGCAAGGCCACCGGCTTTCCCATTGCCAAGATAGCCGCCAAACTGGCCGTCGGCTATACGCTTGACGAGTTGCCCAACGACATTACCCGCGAAACGCCGGCCAGTTTCGAGCCCACCCTGGATTATGTCGTGGTCAAAATACCGCGCTGGACATTTGAAAAATTTGCCGAGGCCGATACCACCCTGGGCACCCAGATGCGCAGCGTGGGCGAGGTGATGGCCATCGGGCGCACCTTTGCCGAAGCCTACCAGAAAGCGTGGCGCTCGCTCGAACAGGGGCACGCCGGCTGGGGGGCCGATGGCAAAGAGCGTATTGAATCCGAACGCCTGCGCGAACGGCTCATTACGCCCCACCCGGGCCGCCATCTCTACATCCGCTACGCGCTCCAGAGCGGTATGAGCGTTTCGCAAATAACGGCCCTGACCAGCATAGACCCCTGGTTTCTGCACCAGTTTGAAACGCTGGTCAATCTGGAAGGCAAAATACGGGCCTTCTCGCTGGACACCATCCCCCACAACCTGCTCTGGCAAGCCAAGCGCACCGGCTATAGCGACGCACAGCTTGCCCACCTGCTCCAAGAGTCGCGCTGGACGGTAGCCCAACAAGCGCCCGGCCCGTCCTCTGCGGCCGCTCCCGCTGCCCCCAGAGCAGACCTGCCCCCGGAGCTATCCGTACGGGCCCGCCGCCAGCAACACAATATCCGCCCCACCTTCCACTGTGTAGACACCTGCGCCGCCGAATTTCCCGCCTTTACGCCCTACCTCTACTCATCGTACGAAAGCGAAGACGAGTCCAACCCCTCCGAGCGCCCCAAAGTGATGATATTGGGCAGCGGCCCCAACCGCATTGGCCAGGGCATCGAGTTTGACTATTGCTGCTGCCATGCCGTCTTTGGCTTAAAAAACCTGGGCTACGAAACAATTATGGTGAATTGCAACCCGGAAACCGTCTCGACCGACTACGACACCGCCGACCGGCTCTACTTCGAACCCCTCACCCTTGAAGATGTGCTGAATATTGTCGAAGCCGAACAACCCTCCGGCGTCATTATTCAGTTCGGCGGCCAAACACCGCTCAAGCTCGCGCGGGCCCTGGAAGCCATGAACGTTCCCATATGGGGCACCTCTCCCGAAGCGATAGACTTGGCCGAAGACCGCGACCGCTTTGGGGCCCTGCTCAACGAGATAGGCATACCCACCCCCGAACACGGCAGCGCCACCTCGCTGGAAGAGGCGCTGGCTGTCGCCCAAACCATCGGCTACCCCGTGGTCGTGCGGCCCTCCTATGTGCTTGGGGGGCGGGCTATGGCTATTGTCTACGACGACGCCACCCTGGAACGCTACATGCGCGAGGCCGTAGACACCTCGCCCGAACACCCCGTCTTGATAGACCGCTTCCTGGAAGACGCCTTCGAGATGGATGTAGACGCCGTGAGCGACGGTGAAAACGTGGTTATTGCCGGCATTATGGAGCAAATAGAACTGGCCGGTGTGCATAGCGGCGACAGTGCGTGCGTTATCCCCACCTACATGGTCGCGCCAGAGCACGTCGAAACCATGCGCGACTACACCATCCGGCTGGCCCGCGAACTGGGCGTCGTCGGGTTAATCAATATTCAGTATGCCATGAAAGATGGCACGGTCTATGTGCTGGAAGTGAACCCCCGCGCCAGTCGTACGATCCCCTTTGTCGCCAAAGCGACGGGCATTCCCTGGGCCCAGATAGCCGTGCAAGCGGTTGCGGGGCGGTCTGACCCGGATGGGCCGGGCGCAGGTGGCACGCTAGATACGGCGCTCGCGCGCTATCACATTACCGACGACATGTCCGGCGGTATGTACCACGTCAAAGAGGTTATCCACCCCTGGGCCCGCTTCCCCGGCGTAGATACGCTGCTCGGGCCCGAAATGCGCTCGACGGGCGAGGCGATGGGCAGCGGCGCGACCTTTGGCGAAGCCTTTGCCAAAGCGATGCAAGGCTGTCGCCACAGTCTGCCCACCAGCGGCAACGCCTTTCTGAGCGTCAACGACAACGACAAAGCGACCCTGATACCCATAGCCCGCGACCTGGCCGAGATGGGCTTTCGTCTGCTGGCTACCAGCGGTACTGCGGCGGCGCTGCAAGCGGTGGGTCTGCACGTGCTACCGCTCTACAAAGTCAACGAGGGCCGCCCCAACGTCGTGGACTATATCAAAAACCGCGAGATCGGGTTGATTGTCAATACCCCGCTTGGCAAATCCAGTTTCTTTGACGAACGGGCCATCCGCCGTGCGGCGCTCACTTACGGTATCCCCTGTGTGACAACCCTGTCGGGGGCCTCGGCCGCGGTCCAGGCTATCCGTTCGCTCCGCGAGGGCGGGTGGACTATCCAGAGTTTGCAAGAACGGCGCAAGCAGCATATGATAGGCAAACCAGAGCCAACCACTTAATAAGGGAGACCCCCTATGGCAAGCCAGATACACCTTGAGCATGCGGCGTTGGCGTGCTTTGATGCCCGACGACAGGACATCGTAGCCCGGTTTGCTGCTGCATTGGAGACGAACGATACGCCCTATGCACGGCTTGTGACCGGCGAACCCGTCCCCTTCGCGCAACGCATTGTGGACGCCCTGCGCGAGTCGCTGGCCCACCACAATGCCGCCCCCCTGGTATCGGCCCTTCGGTTGGAGACAGACTCTCCCGCGTTGCGCGAAACGCTGGACTTCATCGCCGTGCTGCGGCACAGCGCCTTTATGGCCTATGCTCCCTGTGTCGAGGAGCAACCCGCGGTTGGCACAAGCGGACTGAATGCTATCGCCGGTATGACCGACCAGGCCAGCGCCATCATGAGCGAGCAACGGCTAGGCGAGGTCGCCGACGCCGCCGCCCAACAAGCCAACGACCTGCACCTGTTCCGCTCGCTGACCGAAAACGCCACCGACGGTATTCTGGTAGCCGATCCGGGCGAACAGCTTATCTACGCCAACCCCGCCTTCCGCCAGATGACCGGCTATGACCAGGAAGTGTTCACCATGAAATCGTTTGAATTTCTCTACGAAGACATTACCCGACTACCGGAACTAGTCGAACACTTTGCCCGCCACCCGGCCTGGCAAGGCGTCCTGACCTATGCACGCAAAGACGGCTCCACCTTCAAAGGGCACGTCTCCACCTTCCCTATCTACGAGACAGCCGGCCCGATGCAAGCATGGGCGGCCGTTATCCGCGATGTGACTACCCAGATGGAAACCGAGCAAGAACGGCTCCACCTGCAAGAACAGGTTATAGCGGCCCAACAGGAAGCCTTGCGCCAGCTTGGTACCCCGCTGATTGTGCTTAACGACGATATTGTTGCCATGCCCCTTGTTGGCCGTATAGACAGCGAGCGAGCGCAGCATATGACCGAATCACTGCTTGAAGGGGTGGCGACCCACCAGGCGACCATCGCCGTACTTGACATTACCGGCGTTCCCACGGTAGACACCGCCACGGCCAATACCCTGCTTCAGGCCGCCCGCGCTGTGCGTCTCCTTGGAGCGCAGGTTATCTTGACCGGCATTCGCCCCGACGTAGCCCAGACGCTCATCCATCTTCAGCTTGATATGGGCGATGTCCGTACCTTCGGAACCTTCCAGAAGGGATTGGACTTTGCGCTGGCCTATTGCCAGCGCCACGACAGGACTACTCAGTAAGTATCATGGCCCCCTGTATCCCTGTATCCCCGATTCTCCGATTTTCGGGAACAATGGTATAATGGGGTAGAGCTTAACCCAAAAACAGACCGTAAGGAAAAGTAACTACTCAATCATCCGTGGGAACATACCTGACGATACATACATCGAGAACTGGACAACCCTTTCACCGCAATTCACAAACAGATCCCCCGGATTATTGAGAAGCTACCGGTATCGTGATACTGCCGAATGCAAAGACGCTTCGGGCAAAGATATACAACGCTGTCTCCAGGACGGCGTGCATGATGCATAACGAAGGAACGGTAACAAGAGCGCGGACACACAAACGGAATGCACATTATCAAAAACAGGCAGAAACTCGTAAGGAGGTTCGAGTTGTATGAGCAACAGTAACGTGAAGGTAAAAGTTGAAAATCTCGTCATGATCTTTGGTAAAAACCCGAAGAAAGAGGCCTTGCCGATGTTCCAACAAGGCGCATCGAAAGAGGAAATTCTCAAGCAAACAGGGCATGTGGTGGGGGTTGCCAATGCCAATTTCGAGGTAAAAGAGGGCGAGATTTTTGTGGTCATGGGACTGTCGGGGTCGGGCAAGTCTACCCTCATTCGCTGCCTCAATCGGTTGATTGAGCCAACCGCCGGCCATGTCTACATTGACGACGAAGATGTCCTGACGGTGAATAATGCGCGGTTGCGCAAGATACGCCAGGAAAAGATGGGCATGGTTTTTCAACATTTCGCCCTCTTTCCCCATTGGAAGGTGATAGACAACGTAGCCTATGGGCTGAAGATACGCGAAATCAACGAATCAGACCGCCACGAGGCGGCCTTGAAGTCCCTCGAACTGGTGGGTCTGGGCGAGTGGGCCTACAAGTACCCCCACAACCTCAGCGGTGGTATGAAACAGCGCGTCGGTCTGGCGCGGGCCCTGGCTACCGACCCCGATATTCTGCTTATGGATGAAGCCTTTAGCGCTCTTGACCCCCTTATCCGGCGGCAAATGCAAAATGAAATGATGGATTTGCAAGACCGCCTGAAGAAAACGGTTATCTTCATTACCCACGACTTGAACGAGGCCCTGCGCGTAGGTAATCATATCGTCGTCATGCGCGACGGCAAAATCGTCCAGATTGGCACCCCGGTAGAAATCGTCACACAGCCGGCCGATGAATACGTGGCCGCCTTTACCCAGGACGTAGACCACGGGCGCGTCCTCACGGCCGAATTTATTATGAAACCGGCCGATGTGCTCGAACTGGGCCGCAACGCCGTACAATCCACGCTCAACCGCATTTCCAGCAAGGACAATGTGAGCTCCTGGTACGTGGTTGATGGCGAGCAAAAAGTAGAAGGATTGCTCCATACCAGAGCCTTTATGAACCGCGTACGCAAGGGCGGGGTGGACAAAGTGACCCAGGTGCTGGAACGCGATTTCCCCCGTATCACCAAAAATACGCCCCTCTCCGAAATCTATACCCTGTGCGCCGATGGTGTGCCCATTGCCGTGACGGACAAAGCCGGGCGGCTCCAGGGCGTGGTCAACCCGCTCGACGTGCTTTCCAGCCTGGCCCGCGCCGAAGACCAGGTACAGGAAAACATCGAGCGCTTGAGTGAAAATGGTCAGACCGTCGCCGACGTGGCTACGTCATAAATACCCATAGCACAAAAGAAAGGAGCAAATCTCTATGGATGAGCAAAATGGTGGTTGGACACTGGAAGATATTATTGGAGATGGCGTTATCGCTGAATGGTTTGGCGATCAGGTCGAAAACCTGGTCCTCTATCTCAACGAGAACGCAAACTTTATTTTTGAGGCCATCAAGTGGCCTATCGAGCAAGTGTTGAATGGCGCCGAGTCGTTTCTGATCTGGCTGCCCTGGCCCATTGTCATCCTTGCCTTCGTCCTTATCGGCTATTTCAAATCCGGGTGGAGAATAGCCACCATTGCCGGCGTAGGGTTTATCCTCCTGCGGCTGATGGGCGACAAATACTGGGAATTGACCATGACCACCCTGAGCATGATACTCACCGCCATGATATTTTGTATCGTTGTGGGGGTGCCGCTTGGCATTCTCGCTGCGCGAAACGACACCTTCGAAAGCATCTTACGCCCCATCCTCGACGGTATGCAGACCATCCACCCCTTTGTCTACCTCATCCCCGTGGTGATGTTCTTTGGTATCCGCAAAGTACCCGGCACGATGGCCACCGTTTTCTTTGCCCTCCCTCCGATGATCCGTCTCACCAACCTGGGTATACGACAAGTACAACACGATGTCATAGAGGCGGCGCAAGCCTTCGGATCGGGCAATATCCAGATGCTCTTTGATGTGCAATTACCGCTGGCGCTGCCCACCATTATGGCCGGCTTGAACCAGACGCTCATGCTGGCCCTCTCCATGGTCGTTATCGTCGCGCTTATTAGCGGCGGTGGCCTGGGGCAAGAAATCTTTGCCGCGGTGAGCGGTATGCAAACTGGTCGGGCGGTCGTATCGGGCTTTGCGGTGCTTATTCTCGCTATTGTGCTTGACCGCGTTTCACAGGTAAAGGGCGTCGGAAGCCACGCCTGACCCGCGCCGCACACCCGTACGATACTCTGGGAAGGGGCCGGCTATCCCGGGCCCCTCCCGCCATCCACCGGCACCTGAAATTCCGTAGCAGCAGCAACAGAAAGGAGGTGGTCGCACGTTTATTCTCTTGCAATCATACCCGGAAACTGGTAAGCTAGACGGCTGATAGGAAACAGATTCTCTCATAATTCGTAAAAAGGAGGCGAATTCCATGAAACAGCGTTTACTGTACATTCTTGGAATGATGCTGGCACTCACGCTGGTGCTGGCAGCATGTGGTGGCGCACAGCCACCGGCCGATGGTGGCGGATCGGCTCCGGCCGAGGAAGAAGCTCCGGCCGAAGAAGCCCCGGCTGAAGGCGAAGAAGAAGCCCCCGCTGAAGGCGAAGAAGAAGCCCCGGCTGAAGGTGACGAAGAAGCTCCGGCCGAAGGCGATGTCGAGTTCCTGGGCGACATGCCCGGCGAAGGCAAGACCGTGACCCTGGGTCGTGCCACCTGGGATACCGGCTTCTTCCAGGCCGAACTCTTCGGCTTGTTGCTGGAAGAGCTTGGCTACACCATTGACAACGTTGACCCCCTGGCCAACGACGCATTCTACATCTCCGCTGCCAATGGCGACGTGGACATGTGGGCCAACGGGTGGTTCCCCATCCACAACGTCTACCTGGAAGACCCCAAAGTTGAAGGCAAGATTGAACCCGTCGGCTACGAAGTGAAGTCTGGCGCGCTCCAGGGCTACCTGATTGACAAAGCCACTTCTGAAGAATACGGCATTACGAACATTGGCGACCTGACCGACCCCGAAATTGCCGCGCTCTTCGATGCCGACGGCAACGGCAAAGCCGACCTGATTGGCTGCCCCGAAGGATGGGGCTGTGCCGGCACTATCAACTACCAACTCCCGGCCTATGGGCTGGAAGACACCGTCGAACACGTGCAGGGCGAGTATGCGTTGCTGATGGCCGACACCATTGCCCGCTATCAGCGCGGCGAACCCATCCTCTTCTACACCTGGACGCCCAACTGGACGGTCAACAAGCTGAAGCCGGGCGAAGATGTAGTCTGGCTTGAAGTCCCCGAACCGGCCCTGCCCGAAGACCAGGCCGAGATGGAGAGCGAAGAGTTTACCACCGTCTCCGGTATTACCGGCTGTGCGACCGGCGAAGACACCTGCGCCATCGGCTGGCCCTACGGCGACATCCGCGTCGTCGCCAACTCCGAATTCCTTGCCGAAAATCCGGCCGTCGAAAATCTGGCGCTGGCTGTGACCATCCCCTTTGAAGACATCACCGAGCAAAACGCCTGGATGGAAGACAACGACGCCCGCAGCGCCGAAGAAGTCCGCGAATATGCCCAGGGATGGATCGAAGAAAACCGCGAAACGGTAGATGGCTGGCTGGCCGTCGCCCGCGGTGAGGTTCCGCCCCCCGAAAGCACCGACGAAGGCATGGACGAAGGCATGGACGAAGGCATGGACGAAACCGACGCGATGACCGACACCGACACCATGGATGAAGAAGCGCCCATGGACGAAGAGCCCATGGACGAGGGCGCAGACGCTCCCGTCCCCGCCGACCCCAACTCCATGCCGGGCGAAGGCACCACCGTCACACTCGGTCGTGCCACCTGGGATACCGGCTTCTTCCAGGCCGAACTCTTCGGTTTGCTGCTGGAAGAGCTTGGCTACACCATTGACAACGTTGAGCCTCTGGCCAACGACGCCTTCTACATCTCGGCTGCCAATGGCGACGTGGATATGTGGGCCAATGGCTGGTTCCCCATCCACAACGTCTACCTGGAAGACCCCAAAGTGCAAGGCAAGATTGAACCGGTCGGCTACGAAGTGAAGTCCGGCGCGCTCCAGGGCTACCTGATAGACAAAGCCACCTCTGAAGAACATGGCATTACCAACCTTGGCGACCTGTCCGACCCCGAAGTCGCCGCCCTCTTCGATGGCGACGGCAACGGCAAAGCCGACCTGATTGGCTGCCCCGAAGGATGGGGCTGTGCCAAAGTCATCAACCACCAGATCCCGGCCTATGGGCTGGAAGACACCGTTGAACACGTGCAAGGCGAGTACGCGCTGCTGATGGCCGACACCATTGCCCGCTACCAGCGCGGCGAACCCATCCTCTTCTACACCTGGACGCCCAACTGGACGGTCAACAAGCTGAAGCCGGGCGAAGATGTGGTCTGGCTTGAAGTCCCCGAACCGGCCCTGCCCGAAGACCAGGCCGAGATGGAGAGCGAAGAGTTTACCACCGTTTCGGGTATTACCGGCTGTGCCACGGGCGAAGATACCTGCGCCGTCGGGTGGACTTATGGTGACATCCGCGTGGTGGCCAACTCTGAATTCCTTGCCGCCAACCCCGCCGTGCGTGGCCTGGCTGAAGCGGTGGAAATTCCCTTTGAGGACATCACCGAGCAAAACGCCTGGATGGAAGACAACGACATGCGCAGCTCTGAAGAAATCCGCGAATATGCCCAGGGTTGGATCGAAGAAAACCGCGATATGGTGGATAGCTGGTTGGCCGCGGCTCGCGTCGCCGCCGAGTAACGCCACTGGCAACGGTCAAAGAACCCATCCCTTCAACAAGGATGGCGTCGGGAACCCGTTTTCAACGCGAAAACGGGTTCCCGCTATCTCTAAAAAAACTGACTAGCCCTGTGATACTGTACCAGGAGAAACCCGCATGAAAAAACCTGTATGGCTTATCGCAAGCCTGCTACTCCCCCTGTTGATAGCGCTGGCCGCTTGTGGTATCAACAGGGGGAGTAGCAGGCTTGCGATAAGCCATACAGGTTTTTTCATGCGGGTTTC
>DAOTUK010000301.1:0-14434 GCA_034437375.1 Chloroflexaceae bacterium
ACATGGGGTGGGAGGTTGGCGGGTATGGCCGGGGGAAAGGGTTGGGTGCGTTGGTCATCAGGCGGGAGGGGATCAATCAGCAGGAGCAGGGGCGTATCGGTAAGCGAGGTAGAGTGCGCCGCAACCTCGTGCAACAGTTGTTCGAGGGCCAGGGGGTCGCTATTGATAGCAGGGGGAATCAGGGGGACGGGTACCCCGGCCAGGGCCAGTATTTGCGCTCCCAGAGCCGCCGCGCCCGCCCCGGCGTCCTCTTCCATAAACCAGAAGGCGGCTCGTCGGGTTGCGGCGAGATGCGCCAGCACCGCAGAAACACCGCTCCCCGGCGGCCCTTCTACGACGACGACCCCACCGCCGCTCGATTCTATCGCCGCATCCAGCGCCGCCAGTGTCGTATGGCGGCCCCAAAACATCCGTTGTCGTTCCGCCACCCGTTCAGCCTGCTGCGAAAGACTGGCCTCAACCGATGCCCGTAGCAGTGGATAGGGGTCTAACGCAGTCAGGGCTGGTGGCAGCCCTGACTGTTCATGTCCCATGGGTTCCTACTTAATTTCTGCCGCTGCGCCAGCCTCAGCCAGTTTCGCCTTGGCGGCCTCAGCATCTTCTTTGCTGACGCCCTCTTTCACTGGCTTGGGGACACCCTCGACCAGATCTTTGGCTTCCTTCAAGCCCAGACTGGTCAACTCGCGCACGACCTTAATGACCTTAATCTTTTCGGCACCAATGTCTGTCAGTATAACATCAAATTCGGTTTTCTCCTCAGCCGCCGCCGGCGCCGCGCCGCCGCCATCACCAGCCGCGGCCGGCGCCGCGCCGCCGGCCATCGCCGGCATCATCCCCATCGCCGGCATAGGCGCCGCGGCCGTAACCCCCCATCGCTCTTCCATCTCCTTCTTCAACTCGACCAGTTCCAACACATTCAGCGCTTCCAACGCTTCCAGTATGTTCTCAACCTTCTCGCTTGCCATTGGTAATGTACCATTCCTTTCTTATGTTTAACATGCACATTCGTGCAAAACAATATTCCCGATTACGCAGATTCGCCCGCCGCTTGAAGCTGGTCAACCCGCGCTTGTAACGCATACAAGACATTGGTCACTACCGACTGCACACACCCAACCACGTCTGAGGCCGGCGCACTGAGCACCCCGACCACCCCCGACAGCGGCGCCTGGATACCACCCACCACCTGGGCCAATACTTGTTCGCGGGAGGGCATCTTCGATACCTGTTCCAACGCATCCGCGGCCAGCAGCGTTGTGCCCAGAATACCGCCGCGTATCTCAAATTTGTTATTGGGCGCTTTGACATACTCGTTTAACGCCTTGGCAGTCGCTGCCACATCATCATACGAAATAGCCAGCGCCGTGGGGCCCGCTAACAACGGCTCCATGGCTTCGTGCCCCGTCTCGCGTGCGGCCAATCGTACCAGCGTATTCTTGGCAACCAGCACCTCTGCGCCGCTCTCATACAATTTCTGCCGCAGCGTCGTTATGTCCGCCACAGTCATACCGCGATAGTCGGCAACGACCGCAAACTGCATGCGCGACAATTTCTCTGTCAACGCTGCCACCTGGGCCCGTTTCCGCTCAGTTGGCATAAGGGTACACCCCCTTTCACCAGAATCTACAAAAAAGAAAAGCCACCGTATCTTCCCCAGACACCGTGACTTGCCGCACAGGGCCAGTACCACCGGCCAGCGCAAGATGCTGGCTGATGCACAGGAACTCCTGGTGCAAACCACCTCGGATGGCGACCCCATCGGGGGCATTATGCGGCGAGAGCCGCACCAACGGTCTAGGGTGGATTATCTATGCACTTGTCAGCAATGGTCAGTACGAAGCCTCCTATGCAACCGTTGCGGGTACATCCATAGATTGTGCTTCAGATGGGTTTATTCGGATGCCCGGCCCCATCGTACTGGTTATCACCACCGATTTGATAAACGTGCCTTTAGAGCCACTGGGCTTCGATGTTTTTACCACGTCCATCAGCGCGGCCATATTGTCATACAACTGTTCTGGCGTAAACTGCACTTTCCCAATACCCACATGCACGAGCCCGGTCTTATCGTTGCGGAATTCGACCCGCCCGCCGCGGACAGCGCTAATGGTCTGGGCCAGATCATCAACCGGTACAATCGTGCCGCTCTTCGGGTTGGGCATCAACCCACGCGGGCCGAGCTTGCGCCCGATACGCCCCACTTTGCCCATCAGATCGGGCGTTGCTATAGCGACATCAAAGTCAAAGAAATCTTCCTTATCAATCCGGGCAATCAGCTCATCACTGCCAACAAAGTCGGCGCCCGCCTCTTCCGCAACTTTCACCCCATCGGCCTGGGCAAAGACCAGCACCCGTACTTGCTTGCCTGTGCCGTGCGGCAAGGTGACAGTGGTACGGATATTCTGGTCGGCGTGGCGCGGGTCTATCCCCAGACGCAAGTGGACTTCAACCGTGGCGTTAAACTTGACGAATGAGGTTTCCTGGGTCAACCGTATCGCCGCTTCGGGCGAGTAGAGCTGATCCTGGTCTATCTTCTTCAACGCTTCCAGATATTTTTTCCCATGTCTGGGCATAATCACTACTCCCTGGTGGTGCTGACGGGTACGGTGCCCCTCCCACCATATTTGTAACTACTCAACAACCTTAATACCCATACTGCGGGCTGTGCCAGCAATAATCTTGACAGCCCCATCCATATCACGCGCGTTCAAATCGGACATTTTCACCTGGGCTATTTCGCGCAGTTGGCTCTGGGTTACCGACCCGACGGTCGAACGCCCCGGCGTGCTCGACCCCTTCGACGCCGCGACGGCCTTTCGCAGCATATCGGCCGCCGGCGGGGTCAACGTCCGCACGGTAAACGAGCGGTCGCTGTAGATAGAGACTTCGGCGGGCACAACGCTACCGGCCATACTGGCCGTTTTCTCGTTGTATTCCTTGACAAAGCCCATAATGTTGATGCCGTGCTGCCCAAGCGCGGGCCCCACAGGCGGGGCCGGCGTAGCCTTGCCGGCCTCAAGCTGCAACTTGACAATGGCTACCAATTTCTTCGCCACAACGTGTACTCCTTCACACACAAAGGCGGGGGATACACCCACCGGGCCCACCCGGCCCCCGCCCCCACCAGCATAAAAAAAACAACGCGCGCTCGGAGACGCGCTCGCGCGTCTCTCGGCGTTGCTGCTTGCTTAATCTACCAACCGTGTTACCTGGAGAAAATCAAGATCTATTGGTGACAGGCGCCCAAAGAGCGACACCAGCACCCGTACGCGCCCGCGTTCATGGTCTATGGCATCTACGGTACCCTCAAACTCGGTAAAGGGCCCGTCGGTAATTTTGACCGCCTGGCCCACCTGGTAGCTGACGCGCACCTTGGGGGCCTCCGCTTCCATCTGCTTCAAGATAGATTTGACTTCAGTATCGTCAAGCGGTACCGGGCGGTTGCCATGCCCTACAAAACTTGTCACGCCGGGCGTATTGCGTACCACGTACCACGAATCATCCGTGAGCCGCATCTGCACCAGCACGTAGCCGGGGTAAATCTTCTTATTGACCACGCGGCGCTGGCCATTTTTAATCTCTATTTCTTCTTCTGTCGGTACAATCACACGGAAAATCTGATCCTGCATCTCCATAGAGGCAATGCGGTGTTCTAGATTTTGGCGTACCTTGTTCTCGTAGCCCGAATAGGTATGAATAACATACCACAGGCGTTCTTCGTCCTGATGCACCGGCTCGGTTTCTACTGCTATTTTTTCGTTTTCAGCCACGAACTACCCTCAATCAGCAACACTACCAGTAGGTACCATTTCAGGCTCTATGCTCTTGCCGCTTATATTGGCTGGACGAGCCCAACCAGAAACGTATAGAGCGTTTGGAAGATTGAGTCGCCGAAGAAAAGCATTGCCCCAATAACGACAGAAACCGCGATAACGACCCCTGTCAATCGGATAGTCTCTTCGCGCGTGGGCCAGACGACCTTTCGCAATTCAGACCGGGTTTCTCGCACGACCCGTACTATCGAATTTTCGTTTTGCGCCTTGTCTTTTTCCTTAGCGACGGCCATGAATTATCCTTACGAGTATCTTTGACCGGTACAAGCCCCCGTGCCACCGCAAAGGGTCGCGCGGGGGACTTGCCCCGGCCACAGAGACATTGCTAGTGTTCCCAACGCACCACTATTCAATAATGCTGCTGACCACCCCGGCGCCCACTGTGCGGCCACCTTCACGAATAGCGAAGCGCAACCCTTCTTCAATCGCCACCGGCACGATCAACTCAACTTCCATTTCCACGTTGTCGCCCGGCATCACCATTTCCATATCATCGGGGAAGAAGATAGCGCCGGTCACGTCGGTGGTACGAATATAGAATTGGGGACGATAGCCACGGAAGAAGGGGGTATGTCGCCCGCCCTCGTCCTTTTTCAACACATACACTTGCGCTTTGAAGCGGCGGTGGGGGTTAATACTGCCCGGTACGGCCAGCACTTGCCCACGCTCCACATCCTTGCGCTCAATACCACGCAACAGACAGCCAACGTTATCACCGGCCTGACCTTCGTCCAGCGTCTTCTGGAACATTTCTACGCCCGTGACCACCGTCTTGCGCGGCGCTTCTTCCGTCATACCGACCAATTCAATCGTTTCGCCAACCTTCACCTTGCCACGCTCTACGCGGCCCGTCACCACGGTACCACGGCCTTTGATACCAAACACGTCTTCAATCGGCATCAGGAAGGGGCGATCCAGATCACGCTCAGGCGTGGGGATATACTCATCCACCGCATCCATCAAATCGCTAATACACTTGAACTCTGGCGCACTGGGATCGGTACTGCTGCTCTCAACGGCCTGCAACGCACTGCCGCGAATGATGGGAATATCGTCGCCGGGGAACTCTTGACTGGTCAAGAGTTCGCGCAGCTCCATCTCCACCAGTTCCAGCAATTCCTCATCATCCATCTGGTCTACCTTATTCAGAAAGACCACCATAGCGGGTACCTGAACCTGGCGCGCCAGCAAGATATGCTCTCGTGTTTGGGGCATGGGCCCGTCGGGAGCCGATACCACGAGGATGGCGCCGTCCATCTGGGCCGCACCCGTAATCATATTCTTAATATAGTCAGCGTGACCAGGGCAGTCAACGTGGGCATAGTGACGGGTATCCGTCTGATATTCAACGTGACGAATAGCAATGGTAATACCACGCGCCCGCTCTTCAGGGGCGTTATCAATCATGTCATACGGGGTATACTCTGCGGCCCCCTTCATCGCCAATACTTTGGTAATAGCCGCCGTCAGCGTGGTCTTCCCGTGGTCTACGTGCCCAATCGTACCAATGTTAATATGCGGTTTGGTACGCTCAAACTTCTGCTTTGCCATGTACTCCTGACTCCTTCAACAGGGGATATGCTTTTATTTTGCTTTCACCAATCTGGAGCCCACGATGGGACTTGAACCCATGACCTCATTCTTACCAAGAATGTGCTCTACCAACTGAGCTACGTGGGCAAACACAAATGGTGGGCCGGACTGGATTCGAACCAGTGTAGGCTTCCGCCAGCGGTTTTACAGACCGCCCCCTTTAGCCACTCGGGCACCGACCCAACCTGGAGCCGACACAGGGACTTGAACCCTGAACCTGCTGTTTACAAAACAGCTGCTCTGCCAATTGAGCTATGTCGGCACGGCTTGCACAAAAAAATAATTGCTGACCCGTGTCAGCGCAATTATTCTACCATAGGAAAGGCAACTCTGCAAGGCCCCGAACAAAGAAAATAGTGGTACCGCAGAAAGACCACCGGCCCCAACCCCATCGTCTCCGCAAATATCCGCAAGAACTCTCCTGATTGCGTCATAACGGGATATTCGGTAAAGGCAGTCAGAATCTGCGGTACGGGCCCTATCACGCATCGGAATTGCCCCACGCGCACAGAGCTACCCAAACCGGCCCAACCATGCCACAGTCACAACGCCTGGAACGCCTGGTTACGGGGTTGGCGTTGGCGTGGCCAGCGGTTCAGCCTGAACCGTCTCACTCAAGGTCAACACCGTTGGATCGGACGGATACATCCCCGTCCCACTATCGGGAAACGGCGTCCCGCCGCTCATAGGTCGCCCCGATACGTCGCCCGGTACACCCGTCCCGGCCATCGGGAGCGCGGTTTGTACCTTGACTTGCATGGTTGCATCGCGGGGCGTTCCCGGCAGCAAATAGTCTGCACGAGTTCCACATGCCGACATAACCCCGATCAAGAGTACCAGTAGTACCACAACGCTAAGCATCTTCACCGACTTCATACGCTGTTCTCCTTCTTCAACAAAACCCCCCCGACACCGACAAAGCCCAGGTACATGCTATTGCACCTGATACACACATCTATAAAATAGTAAAATACGACGGGGCCCCTGTCAAATACCAGCCACGCGCACCGCCGGGCGGCCGGACGGTATAGGTCTTGGGGGCGAACAATGGTAAGGGGCCCACAAGGGACAACAAAAAGCACAAAGCCCCCACCGGTTGTGGAGGCGAACCGACCCCGACCCACATGCTGCCTCTACTGAAGCAACAATTCAAAACTGGGTTGATCATCCTCCCCACTGAGGCGGCGTACGATGCGCTGAACAGCCCGCACAGTTCCTTCACCAAGCCAGAATGTCAGCAGCGAACCGACCACAAGCCCAAAGGCCCCTCCCAACATTGCGCCAAGCGCAAACAGGAGGTAGTGGGTATATGGAGATAGCGTATGGTTCCTCATAGCACCGTTATTGGACAACAACTAAAGGAATAGCCTTGGTATAGAGCGATTCAAGCTGATAGAACATGCGTTGGGCTACCCCAAAGACATGCACCACGACATCGTCATAGTCCAGGATAACCCACCCGGTATTGGCCGTTCCCTCAATACGGGGGTTAAGCCCAAACTCCTGTTGTATCCCCTCGTCAATATGGTCAATAATGGCGCGTAACTGGCGTTCATTGTCGCCCGAACAAATCACAAAATAGTCGGCAATCGTACTGAGTTGGCGAATATCAAGCAAGGTAATATCGTGCGCCTGCTTGTCTTCCGCCAGCGCCACCATTCGTCGTGCCAGAGTCACGCCCTCTATAACAAGAACCTCCTCAAAACTATCTGCGGTGATAGCCTGCGATAGTCTACTTCCTCACGCATGCCACTGATAGTACCATACTTGACGCGCTGTGTAAATAGCAGCGTTGCGGCGGGGTGTGCCAGAATATTTTCCGCTCCTGGGAGCGCAGGCGGCCTACCTGCTCCGGGGCGGGCAAGATGCCCGCGCTCCCAGGAAATGTCCCCCCAAATGTGAACAGGTACGGCCAACACACATATGCAAAAAATGGCCACCTGTGGTACAATATGGGAACGTCGGCTTTCAACTATAGTTGGAAGCTGTCTCACTTCTCTGGGACAACCATGCACAACAGTACCCGTGGGAATGGATAGTACAGAGGACAACGGTTATGGTTGTCAACGACGCACACACCTGTCAGTGGTGCGGAAGCAACGAGATACGAATACGGAGAAATGAAGTTCAGGTTATGAATGCGCAGGTGGAAGTGAACCATACGCTCTATACCTGCGCGACATGTCGCGGATTGTCGCTTGTTGCGTGGTGGGCCAATCAACCATTCGCCTATCGGGCGGTCGAACGGCGGCGGCTCTTGCGCCCTAGCGTGTGTATTGCTATCTATGCGGTGGCGTGTGCATGGTGTGGGCGTGCCGATCAAATGGAGCCACAGGAGATTAACGCCACGCTGGCCAACCCGATCAGTACCCGCCATCGGTACGATATTTATGGCTGCTATGCGTGCCAACGCTATACAGCCGTATCATATTCTGGTGAAGTCTGCACATACCCTGCAACACAGGATACCCAGTACCAGACGCTCTATTACCTGCATGCTGGCCAAGAGTAGGTATCCAGGGACTTGTGAATGTTTGGAGGGAGAGGGAGGGGGCAGCATTTAAGGTGAGTTCGATGTTGCGTTCGACTGGGTCGAAACCATAGTTGCTTACATAATGATGGACAAAGGTGTGCCGACTGTTAGCGACAGTCGAACGCACTTGAACTACACCATAGCGTTGCTGATTATGGCAATATACGGAGGCCAGATACGGTTCATACCGACAGGGTTGGGGAGCACTCCCTTGCCCTGTGTCTGTCTTTTCGCCAACATAGTCGAAGGCACCCCCGAATAAACAGCGAAAAGCATATAAAAATGTCCTTTCATGCAAAATTTTTGACGGAAAAACGGTAATATGCTATGATTTCTCATACATACAAGGGAGGTATTTTTTATGACAAAGCAACAAACAACAGACACCCAGGCCGCCGGGGTAAACCGACGTGAGTTTCTCGCATGGGCGATGGCTGGTTCTACCGCTCTGGTCGGCGTTGCTACGGGTATTACCCTGGTGTTGCCCGACCCCAAGACAGACCCCTTGATGCAAAGTATCTTTGGTATGGACGCCAGCGGCCAACCCAACCAGCCGGTGGTCGGCGGGTTTGCCTACCCGCGTATCAAGGAAGGCACCTTTGGTGGGCAATTTATTCTTGATCGCAAGGCGGCGAGCTATAACGAGGACGAAGTACCCGAACTCAATGCCACCGGTAAATTTTATGTAGTCAAAGTGCCCACGCTTACCGCGGTCGAAGATGGCGGTACCGCCGGCGACGAAGCCAATAGCTTGATGGCGCTCTTTCAAGTGTGTACCCACCTGGGCTGTCTGGTGCCCTTTGATGGTGGGCAAAATCGCTTTATCTGCCCCTGCCATGGCTCCACTTTCGAACGCAATGGCGACTATGTGCTTGGCCCGGCCCCTCGCAGCATGGATCAATTCGAAGTTCTGGTTGGGGCCGATGGGGTTGTAACGGTTGATACTGGCAAAAAGCGGACCGGCAAATTCCACGCTTAGCATGGCCGCCGGCCCCGCGTGAACCCACGAGGTTTTACGAGCGGATAATGAAAAAGGTTCTCTCTGCCAGGGTTGGTATGGGTAATAGTGGCAGCATTGGCATATCTTTGCCAATGCTGCCACTCTGTTTTTCGTGAAAATGTGCAGTCTGGAAGGATCTGTTCACTATGACTCCACAACCGGTTGAACGTGCGGGGGTGGGTACCAAGGTCAAAAGCTGGTTTGTTGAAGTCGGGCGCTCATTCTTCCCCAGTATGGGGTGGGACGAGTGGCGGCAAACGCTTCGCGGTGATCCGGCCCCCCGCCCCAACCCCCGTATGCGTGTTCACAGCAACAGCTTCTGGTATCATATCCGCCCGCGTGCTGTGCCCGAAGAGGCCACGGCCTGGTATTACACCCTCGGTATGGGTTGGCTCAGTTTCTACTTTTTCGTATTGGAGACGATTACGGGTATCATCCTGATGATCTACTACATCCCCTCTGTCCATCAGGCCTACGATACCATGCTTCAGATTATGGGAGACGTGCCCCTGGGCTTGCTGATGCGTAACCTGCATCGTCTGGGGGGACACTTTATGGTCGGGGTCGTCTTTGTCCATATGATACGGACGTATGTCACCGCCTCATACAAGGCCCCGCGCCAGTTTGCCTGGTTTACCGGGGTCATGCTGCTGCTCGCCACACTCGTACTTTCCTTTAGCGGCTACCTGCTGCCCTGGGATCAGCTGGCCTACTGGGCTGTGACGATTGGTTCCTCCATGGCCGACTCCGCCCCACTCGTTGGCAACGCCACCAACATGATTGTCCGGGGGGCGCCCGACATTGGGCAAGGCACGTTGATACGCTTCTACCTGCTCCACGTGCTATTGTTACCAGTAGTCGCGCTCATCGTTATCAGCATCCACTACTACGCCGTCCGCAAGCAGGAGATTTCGCCCATTCACGAGCTGTTTGAAGGAAAAGCACCGAGCAAGCGCAAAGTCCCCTTCCTGCCCGATCAAGTTTTCTTTGAAATTGCGCTGATAGCCCTGCTCACCTTCGCGTTCATCGTCGTCAACCAGTACTTCTGGACGGCGAAACTCGAAAACCACGCCGACCCGCTGGTAACACCACAGCATACCAAAGCGCCCTGGTACTTCCTCTGGCTCCAGGGGTTGCTCAAGATGGGCGATAAATTTGGCTTCGGGGTGGCCTATCCGCTTGGAATCTTCATCGTCATGTTCCTGTTGCCCTACCTTGACCGCAACCCAAGCCGACGCTTCAAAGACCGCAAGATAGCCTTGTTGGGAGGGGTCACGCTCTTTATCCTGCTCGCCTTCCAGACCTACGCCGGTCTGCCAACGTATGGTATTACCATGACGGGATCGAGCGAGTTACAATTTGAATGGGTGCCTGGCGAAGGCGAAGGCAAAGCCGACCATGTACCATTTGATATGCTGCCCGAAGAACAGGTTGTCTTTGACAGCGCCGAAGCAGACGCCGCCGGCAACTTTGACGCAGGCTTTGTCGAAGGCGATGGCGCAGCACTCAATCAGCGGGCCCGCGATCTCTTCTTTGAATTTTACAGCGACGTTCACCACTGGCAACACGTTGACCGCAGTTTTGCTGATGGCAGCGCAACCTTGACGATAGAGCCATGGCAATATGAAACAACCGAAACCGGGGAGGAACGAACCTCGCTCAAGAAGGTCACGCTGGTCTTGACGACGGGCGGCAAGGAACAGGCCGCGCTCTTCCGCTTCATACCGCGGACAAAAGACCTGTCTCCATCGGGGCATGGGTGGCTGCATGGTTCGGGTGGTGAACATTGATAATGCCTGGAAAGAGGGGTAGCGAAAGATGACACGGAATCTTGCAATTGCAACAATATTCATGTTTGCAAGCGCCGTCTTGTCCCTCTACATCTGGTTTACCGAGATGGAGGGGATGGCGGTTCGCAATGAACGGATAGAGGGACAAAAGCTGGCCAAAGGCGCGTTCGACTACGAGTCGAACTGCGCCCGCTGCCACGGCATGGTTGGCGAAGGTATTAGCGGTACGCGCATCAACTTTCTCTATGTCAAGCGTGAAGACGGCACTGAAGAGGGTACCTTGATTGATGAGGGCCGCTGGTATGGCACCGACCAGGTGAAAGAGAAGTATGGGACGCTACGCAATTACATTGAAGCGACCTCCTCTTCTGGTTTGCGCGGCACCCAGATGTTGGCCTGGAGCGAACGCTATGGCGGGCCGCTCCGCGACGACCAGTTAGAGAATATTGCCACGTTTATTATGAGCTGGCAGGGCAATATTCCCGATGGGGCCCAATCCAGCGCCATAGACTATCAGCAAGCCGAGATTGCCAAGGTGATGGAGGGGGACGACCCGCTAGAAGTGGGTCAAGCCGTCTATGACAATATCTGTTCCTCCTGTCACACGCTGGACACCACCACCAAGGTGGGGCCCGGACAGGGCGGTCTCTTTGGCCCCGACGGTACCGAGTCGTTTGGCACGCTCTTGCCTAATGGTAAAGAGATTACCTATGCCACCTTCCGCGAATGGGTGCATGAAGGCAGTATCGGCTTTCAGGATGAGTTGATCGAGCCAGAGAATCCATACTGGGAGAGCGGCAAGAATCGTACTGTCATGACCCCGTTCCCCACCGTAGACGACAAGGCGATGGTGGCGTTGATAGCCTATATGAGCCAGTTTGACCGCAGCGGAAACGCAACCATGCCGCCGTTGACGCCGACCCTGGAAGAGTGGCCCACCGACGATAACGGCGATCTCCTCCCCCTCACCGAATTTATTGACGAGGAGAACAACCTGTTGCCAGAGTTTGAAGAAGGCGGCGAGTAAGGAGGCATAAAGATATGAACGAGTATATACAGGGGATCAAAGATTTCTTTGATGTCAAGCCGCTTGAACTGGTGCTGTTTGTCGTGTGTGGTATGGTCTACGTCGGGTTGCAGCTCTGGTGGGGCGTGATGGTCGCAGTCAATCCGGGCGGGATGTTTCCCTTCCTGGCCGGTATGTCCATCACCGCGGCCAACAATATGGTGATGCTCATCTTTTGTATCGTGTTGTCGCTGGCCTTTCCAGGGGCGGCTATGGCCATCATCAAGGATGACCCACACGAACCCATCCCCATGTTTCTCATGCGTTTTGGGGTTGCGCTTGGGGTGTATAGCAGCGTCGCGCAGATAGCGGCGGTCATGGTGCCGGCGGCCCATTGGACACTGCCCACCGAAGGTATCCCCGTGATGCGAACGTTGACGATTGCCGTATCGGCCGGTATTGTGCTGGCCGGTATTGGCGCAAATATGGTCTGGATGGGCGAGCGCCGCGAGGAATTTCTGGCCGCAACGACGAAGAAGAAGCGGTAACGGTACGTGTGACAAGGACGGGGGGCGACCTGGGAGCGCGGGCATTCGTGCCCGCCCCGGAGCAGGGAGACGCCTACGCTCCCAGGGATGATACCCCTGGAATGGACATAATGACGAGGGCGGCCAGGCATTGACCTGGCCGCCCCGTTTTATCGTTGCAACGCCTGTGCGCTGAACATTCCCCCGTCATGCGTCCCCCTCCCCCTCCGCCAGCAACTCATCCGCGGCGGCCAGCAGCGCCGCCAAACGCTCTGGCGATGTCTCCTTTGCTTGCAAATAGAGTTCCAGGGCGCGGCGCGGGGTCAAGCCCTGCATCACCTCTTGCTCGGCGGCCGCAAAGCGGCTGCGCGTGTCGCGCTCTACCTCTATCGCTATGGTGGCGACCAGAAAGGCCCCCGCCTCGTAGAGCCACGTGCGGAGCGTTGATTCTTCCAGCGCGCCGGCCTGCTCATGGGTCGCCTGCACCTCTAACCGCACGACGGCCTGGGACAGCGGGTGCTTCTGGATAGCCGCGGCAATGCGCTCGTGGGGGTCGTTGCTGCGGCGCACGTCTACCTCAACGCTCACAAAGGGGCGCGCATCCAGTTTGTGAAAGTGCCAGCGGGTGGCCCCTTTCTCCAATTCCACCAGCACACAGCCTTTATCCTCGTTGCGTTCGCCAAAGTCTACCCGCTCGATGCTCCCGGCGTAGACGATAGGCGGGTGTTCTCCAAGCGACTGGTGGCGGTGGATGTGGCCCAACGCCACGTAGTCTATGCCCGGCAGGGTCACGATGCTGCGGGGCAGCACCAGGTCTTGCCCAAGCGTAATACCGCGTTCGGCTCCAAGCTGTGCGCCGTCAACCGTACCGTGTATGGTCAGCACGGCGGGGATGGCCGAGTCGAGCTCGTCGGCGGCGTGGGTCAGGAATTGCTCAATGCGCTGGCGCAGCAGGTGTTCTATCTCGCTAAACGAGGCCTGGTGGGTGTCCTCGCGGCTCAGCAGTCCGTGGCGCGTAACCCACGGTAGCGCGATAATCTGCACCGGGCCGGAGCGCGTTTCGAGGCGGTGGACAAGGGGGCGACTGGCGATGGTAACGTCGGCTATGCCCAAGGTTTGAAAAATCTCGACAGAGTGGGCCCGCCCGACGGCGTTGGAGATGTCGTGGTTGCCGGTAAGCAGAAAGACGGGCACATTGGCGGCCAACAGTTTCCCGATACGTTTGGCAAATTCGCGCTGGTGGGTGGGGTTGGGGGTACGGTTTTTATAGATGTCGCCCGCCACCAGTACCAGGTCTACCCCTTCGCGCAGGCCAAAGGCAATCGCCTCATCCAGACGCGCCAGGTAATCGAGCAGGCGCGTATGCAAGCCGGTCGTGGGGTCTATACGGCCATAGTTTTCTATACCGATATGCAGGTCGGCAAGGTGTAGCATCCGTATCATCAGGGTACCGCCTTCCGTCTACTGGTTAAAGAAAACGTGCGCATATTTCTCGCGCTGTTTTGCGCCAAGGTGGATTCCAAAGCGACAGGCCAGCCATACCAGGATAGCGACCACTACCCAGAAGAGGGCCGGGAAGATGCCGTACACGCCAATGACCCGCAGCGCCAGCGGTGGACAGGCCACGGTCATCGGCAGCGCACACGGAATATGGAGCCAGCGGAAATGGGGCAGCAGAAAAAAACCGGCCAGAAAGCAGATCAGAAACCATATTCCCAGGGGCAGCAGCATGGGCCCCACCAGACCCACCGAGGCCAGCAAGACAATCCACGCCGTCAGGACGCTACCAATGGCCAGCGCGCTGGCCCCATACAGAAACCGCTGTTTCGCGGGTATCTCGTTCATGCGATTGCTGCTACTTTCTACGTGTTCAAAGGTACTCAAAAGTACGCTTTGCACACCTACTGAAATTCTTACTTCCACCTGCACCGCCCGCTCAGGCGCGGGGCTTACACGCAGTCCATAAGCGTGTTTTCCGTCCCGACGTAGCCACTACCGGGGACGGCTGGTTCTCAGGCCCCAGCAAGCCGTATTCCTTCGTCTCGAATGTTCTTCGCCGCGTTCACATCCCGTTCCAGAATCGTCCCGCACGACGAGCATACCCAGGTGCGGTCAGCCAGCGCCAGGTGCTGGTTGATGTGCCCACACCCGT
>DAOTUK010000302.1:0-41508 GCA_034437375.1 Chloroflexaceae bacterium
GGTGGGGGGGCGGCGGTCGTCTCTCCCGCAGGAGTGGGGGTCTGGGGGGGGGTATCGCGTAGCAGCATGGTCAGGGGAATACCGACCACGAGCATGAGTACGGCCAGTAGCACAAACGTAGTGCGCCAGCCGGTAAAGGTGATCATGCGTTCGATGAGCGGAGCCAGCACCATCACCCCCGCCCCCGTACCGGCAAAGGCGATACCAAGCGCCAGACCTCGCTTCCCGCCGTTGCCCCCGGCCGCGTGTGGAAACCAGCGGCTAATGATGATAGAGGGGCCGCTCAAGCTCAACAAACTAAAGCCCAGACCTGTCCAGACGCCGTAGTACAGGTAAAAGCGGCCCAGGCTTGTTATGGTGCTGCTCATTACCAGGCCGCTGGCCATGAGCAGAAAGCCGAGACTAAAGACGGCCCGAATGCCCAGGCGATCAAGCAACCAGCCAACCGGAGCGCCGCTCAGGGTAAAAATCAGCATATTGACTGAGTAGACGGCGGCGGCAGCGCCCCGGCTGCTGCTAAACTCGTTGTTGCGGACAAGCGCTTCAAAAAAAATGCCAAAGTTAAAGCGTACGCCAAACACGAGACTGACCAGCAGAAAGCAGATACCAACGATAAACCAGCCGGCATACCACCGCCGCTGGTGCGCCTCTTCTACCAACGCCATCGGGTTCCCTGGGGCGTGTCCTCTAGAATGACCCCCAGGGCCGTGAGGCGGTCGCGGATAGTATCGGCTATCTCAAATTGTTTGGCCTTGCGCAGCGCGGCGCGGGTTTCCAGCAGCAATTCGATGAAGGGGGCTACGTCGTTACTCGCACGCTCTGGCAGACGCAGGCGCAGACCGAGCACGTCGGCTAGTTCGCGCAGCGTGGCCTGTGCTTCGCTAAAGGGCACCCCGCCAACCCCGGCATCACGCGCAGTATTGATAGCCCGCACTAGCTCAAACAGGGCGGCCAACGCGCCGGGCGTATTGAAGTCGTTGTCCATCGCCTCGGTAAAGGTATCGCGGGCGGTGCTGGCGGCTTCGAGTAAGTCTACCACTGCGTCACCGCTGATAGCGTCGCCATTGGGCGGGAGCAAAGCGCTGCGGAGCCGGTCGAGTTTGCGGTTATTTTCGGCGGCAATGTTGGCGTTATAGGTAAGTGGGCTGCGGTAGTGGCTGTTCAGCACTATCAAGCGGAATACGTCGGCGTCGTATTGGTCGAGAAAATCCTGGATGGTGACCAGATTACCAAGCGATTTGGACATCTTTTCTACCTGGCCGCTTTCGGGGTTGACCAGTTGCAACATGCCGTTGTGCATCCAGTAGCGGGCAAATTGTTTGCCGGTGAGCCCTTCCGATTGGGCTATCTCATTCTCGTGGTGCGGGAAAACCAGGTCGTTGCCGCCACCGTGAATGTCTATCTGCTCGCCCAGATGTTTGAGGTTCATGGCGCTGCATTCAATGTGCCAGCCGGGCCGCCCGTCGCTCCATGGACTGGGCCAGGCCGGCTCGCCCGGCTTGGCCGCCTTCCACAAGGCAAAGTCGGTTTGCGATTCTTTGCGCTCATCCACATCAACGCGGGTGCCGCTCAACATATCATCCAGGCTGCGCCCGGAGAGCTTGCCATACTCATCAAAGCTATTGACGCGGTAGTACACGTCGCCATCTACAGTATAGGCGTGCCCCTTCTCAAGAAGCTGTTGAATGAATTGCACGATGTCGGGGATTGTCTGGGTGGCGCGGGGGTAGCTGGTGGCCGGGCGCACATTCAACGCCTCCAATTGTTGCGAAAATTCCTCAATATACTGTTCGGCCAATGCTATTGGTTGTTGCCCTATCTCGTTGGCGCGAGCAATAATCTTGTCGTCTACATCGGTAAAATTGACGACGTGCTGTACGTTGTAGCCGCGCCATTCCATATAGCGGCGGATAATATCAAACACTATGGCCGACATGGCATGCCCGATATGGGCATGGTCATAGACCGTGACCCCGCACACGTACATTTTGACCGTGTTGGGTTCCAGCGTTTGCATTGGTTCAATCGTCCGGCTTAGCGTATTATAGAGTTGAATACTCATGCCTGTTGTCCTTTTCTGCTTTCAGTAGGTTTTATTTGATATTGCCTCATGTTACCGCGCCTCGCGCCTCGCGCCGTACTAGATCCCCTCTCCCATAATAAACTCTTCCCTGGGAGAGCGTATCTTGTCAAACCCGTTTTCGTCCAGAATAGCCCACAGACTGCCAGCCAGCGTTAAATAGTGTTCGCGCTGGTGGTGGTCGGTCATCTCCTCAAGTTCGTTCAGGCGCGACTCCATCTCAATCAGTTTGTCGCGTAAATTGCGGAGCATGGCTCCTTCCGGGTCGGGCAAATACTCAATGCGGCGTGTTTCGCCGGTGGATGGGTCGCGGGTGGCTACAATACGGGCCGGTACCCCCACCGCCGTAGAATGGGACGGCACATCCTTCACCACCACCGCGCCCCCCCCCACGCGAGAGCCTTCGCCAATGGTAATAGCCCCTAGCACTGAGGCATCAACGCCAATCACGACGTTATTTTCCAGGGTCGGGTGGCGCTTGCCACATTGCTTGCCCGTACCGCCCAGGGTGACCCCCTGGTAAATTGTTACATTGTTGCCTATTTCGGTTGTTTCGCCAATCACCACGCCCATGCCATGGTCTATGCAAAAGCCGCGCCCAATACGTGCGCCGGGGTGTATTTCAATACCGGTCAGAAAGCGGTTTATCTGCGAGATGAGGCGTGGCCAGAAGGGTACCCCGCGCTGCCACAGGTGGTGGGCCACGCGATGCAGGAGGATTGCGTGCAATCCCTGGTACAGTAGAACTTCAGCGATATTGTTTGCGGCGGGATCGTTGGTAAAGATGGCGCGAATGTCATCACGGATGACCTTCAGCGCTTCGATTACAAACCGAGCCATAGAGCCTAAACCTCCCTTGCTGGTGCTGGTTTCTGGGGAACGAACCATGCGGGCCTGGAGCCATCGGGTGCGGGGTGTTGCTCAAGGTTGACAACACCCCTGGCGACAGGTACAGGGGATAGGGGGGAGCCACGCTGGCCGGCGTCGCTGAGAAAACGGCGGGTTTAAAAACAGAAGAATGGCGCTCCGTTGTTTGCCGGCGCGCCATTGCGATACAGTCGGTTGGTTTTCGGAGCGGCGGCTATGACGATTCAGCCGCACCGCTGGTGCTGGTTGTGTTGCTGCTAGTCGTGCTGCTGCTGGTATCACTGCTGCTCTCGCTTTTGGCTTCATTTGTGCTGCTGCTCTCGCTGGTGCTGCTCGTTTCATGCTTGCTGTCGCTTTTGCCGCTCAGCGTAGATTTGTCGCTGTTGCGGCTATCGTTAATATACCATCCAGAACCTTTGAAGACAATACCAACGGGTTGGAAGACTCGTCGGGCGGTGTCATTGTGACAGTGGGGACAGGTACGCAACGGGTCTTCTTTAAAACTCTGAAACTTCTCAAATTGTGTGTTACAGGTATCACATGTATACACATAGGTTGGCATAGCTTTTTTTACTCCTTCTCAGATGGCACTTTTGATTTTTTATTTTCTGTGCCTATTGTACCCCAGGTCGGGCTCTTTTTGCAATATGGTCGCGTTAGTGGTGTGTTAGAGTTTCGCACAGCGACTCCAGATCTGAACCGGGCAACGCGGGCCGCCGGCTTGTGTTCATGCATGAACCATCTATAATAAATAACGATGCAATCTTTGAAGCGATAGACAAGAGAGAGGTTTATGGCTACTTTGAATACCACCCCTTCGCGGCGGTGCTGGTTTACTGTGGCTCGCTGGTTTGTGCTGCTGCTTGTGCTGCTCCCGCTGCTATCCGCGTGCGGCAACGCTCCGGGCGGGCCAGCATCCAACACTGTCCAGCCGGCTACGATTACCTTTGCCGCGTGGGGCTACGAGCAACCAGTGTATGAAGCATTGGCTACCCAATTTAGCGAAGAACACCCCGACATCACCGTACAGGTTATTCCGCTGGAAGATATAACCCAGACTGATGAACCCGTCTCGGAGCACGAGCGGCTCCGCCGCATTGTCTCCGGCGCCGATACCGCCGTTGCTCTGGGGGTGCCCCCCGCCGCCTTCGGCACCAACCTGCTGTTGAACCTTGAGCCGCTGATGAGCGCCGACTCGACGTTCAACCGCGACGACTTCTCCCCCGGCACGCTCGAACAGTATACTACTGAGGAGGGGATATGGGTACTCCCGCGTAGCTTCCACACCCCGACCATCGCCTATCACAAAGGCCTCTTCAGTGATGCCGACCTGCCAGCGCCGGAGAATGGCTGGAGTTGGAACGATGTTCTGGCCGCTGCCGAACAACTGGCTGTACCACAGGGCAACGGCATCGAAACCTACGGCTTTCTTGACCCCACCGAAGGGCTGATCCCCTTCCTGGGGGTGCTCGATTCCGAGGGTCTCGATCTGCTTGGGAGACCGCCGGGCGAGGTGGTGCTGGACAATGCGCAGGTTATCGCCGTGGCGCAGCGCCTCCGCACCCTCACCGACCAGGGCGCGTTCTTTATGCCGCGGCGGGCCGCGCAAGCGTCCCCCGACGAGGCCGACGTATCGCCCGATGAACTGATCCGCCAGGGGCGCGTGGCTATGTGGGACAACGATTTTGGGCAGATGGGCACAGGCAGCGAGGAATCGCAACCCCTGCCCTTTGAGGTGGGCATCGTGGCGTACCCCGCGGTGCAAAGCAGTTTGATGAGTGGCGGCGATGGCTACATCATTAGTAGCGGCACGCAACACCCCCAGGCCGCCTGGCAATGGATCGAGTTTCTTTCGCGGCGGCCGCTTGAAGGGAGCGGCTTTTCTGAAGGCCAGTCCGGTCTGTCGGGCATGGTGCCGGCCCGCGAGTCGTTGGCGCAGGCGCTTGGCTACTGGGAAGGCCTGGACGAGCAAACCGCCGCTGCCTACCGCTGGTCGCTTGAACACTACCCCGACACCCCCACCGGCCTACACTCCTCGCCGGTGCTGGGAGTGCTTGGGCGGGCTATGATGGAGGTGCTATCGAGCGAGGAGGGCGACGCGGCCCAGGCGATGGCCGACGCACAGCGCCAACTAGAAGAGCGCATAGCCGAACAGCAACTAACCCCCACCCCCGCCCCGGAGACGGGCCCCGTCGTTGTTGCCACCCCCGCGCCCCAGAGCGCCCCCGAAGGGGCAACCAGCATTACTTTTTCGGCGCTGGAATTTAGCCCGGTAGACTTGCGTCAGGTGGCCCAGGCTTTCAACGAGGCACACCCGGACATCTTTGTCGAAATCAACGCCGCCAACTCCTTCGCCGGCCCTATGGATATGGCCACGCTGGTGGAGAGCAGCGATTGCTTGGCCTCCTCTATGCCCATACGCAGCGAGGACGAAACCGCCCTGCTGCTCGATTTGCAACCGCTCTTCGATGCCGACGCCGCCTTTGCCGCCAGCGACTATCCCCCCGCCCTGCTCGATCTCCAACGCCACAACGGACGCCTGCTCGGCCTGCCCTATACGTTTACCATACGCACGCTCAACTACCACACCAGCGCCTTTGACGAGGCCGGCCTGGCCCCGCCCAACGCATCCTGGACACCGGATGATTTTCTGGGGGCGGCGCAAACGCTCACGAGCGGCAGCGGCGACGAAAAGCACTATGGCTACGTACCCTCCCCGCCCACCACGGATCTGTTCTTCTTTGTGGCCCAACTGGGCGGCAACCTCACCACGGGCAGCGGTGATTCTGTGCGGCCCAACTTTGACGACCCCGTCGTGGTGGACGCCATCCAGTGGTATATAGACCTGTGGCAGCAGCACGACGTTATGCCAAAGCCGACCTTTCCCTACCAGCAGGCAATGGCTGAACGCCAGACGCCAGACCCCTACCAGATGATTCAGCAGGGGCGCGTGGGTATGTGGTTCGACTATGGCTATGGCATGTTCTCGCAGATGCCGGGCCAACGCGACGCACCCGACATTGGCGTACAGATAGCGCCGCTGCCCATCGGGGCGCACGGACTCAGCACCAGCGACATAGACTCCAACAGCGTGCTGCGTATAGCCGCCGATACGCCCAACCCGCAAGCCTGTTGGGAGTGGATGAAGTTCTTGTCGGGCAATATGTCGCTGCGGCAATGGGGTATACCGGCCCGCCTCTCTGTTGCCCAATCGGAGGAGTTTCTGGCGCAGGCGCCCCCCGATACCGCGGCTCTGCTCAATGTGTATACCGCCACGCTGGCCGGCAACGCCGAACGGAGCGTGACCAGCGGCAACCAGCAATCTATCGCAAACTACTGGCTGTACAAGGCGATAACGCAGACGATAGATGAGGGCGCCGATCTGGAAGAGGGTTTGCAAGAGGCGCAGGAAAAGACGAATGCCTTTCAGGAATGCATCGAACAGGGCGAGAAACCGGCTACCTGTGCTACCCAGGCAGACCCGCAATACGAAGGATACCTTCAGGATGTACCATAAACAACGCGGGGGGGCGGTGCGGTGGTGGTGCGGCGTGACCCTGCTCTTACTGCTGGCCGGCTGCGCCACCCCCGCCCCCTCAGAGCAAGACAACCTACCGACCCCCACCCCGCTACCGCCGGCCCCCGCGCTCGAACGGCCGACCTACGAGGTGGAGCGCGGCACCATTGAACGCACCATAGACCCCAACGGGCGGGTTACGCCGGTGGATATGGTGCAACTGGCGTTTCGGCGCAGCGGGCGGGTTGAGGTGGTACATGTGCGGCGCGGCGACGCGGTGCAAGAGGGCGACGTACTGGCGCAGCTTATTCAGGATGATGAGGTAGCCGACTTGCGCGACGCCGAAGACGCCGTTGTCCAGGCGCAGCGCGACCTGGAAACGGCCCGCTCGCAGAAGGAAAAGGACATTCGGCGGGCCGAAAATGCGCTCCAACAGGCGCAGCGGGCGCTTGAGAAGGCGCGGGAAGACCGCGACGACCAGATACGCGACGCCGAAACCGCGCTGGAAGAGTCGCACCGCGAATTGGGGCGGCTTCTGCCCGGCGGCCAGGACGACGTGTTGCGCGATGCCCGCGAGGCGCTAGAAGACGCCCAACGCGAGGCCCACGATACGAAGCAGGAGCTATCGAAAGCCAAGACCGACGCCGAACATGCGCTGATTGATGCGACCAACGCGCTGAAGGACGCGCAGGAGGCGTATAGCGACGCCTACTGGGATAAGCAATGGGTTGACGAACACGGCACCCATCCCGAAGCAACCATCCAGCAAGACGCTTTCACGGGCGAAACTGAGGAAGTCCACCGCGACATTACCGAGGAGGAGAAGCGCGAATTTGCGCGGGCGCTTGAGGATGCCAGGGTCGCCCTGGACAAAGCGGAGCGTGAGGTGGAACAGGCCGAGCGGGCTGTGACGATTGCCCGCGAGAACGAGGTGAGCCAGGGCCAGGTTGCCGACCGCGAGGTAAAGGACGCCGAACGCGCCTATAATGCGCTGCTCCACGGCGAGAACCAGGAGATCATCCAGGCCCAGAATGCGGTCGAAGAAAACCAGGAGGCGCTGGACGAGGCGCAGCAGATAGACCTGTACAGCGAACAAAACGCGGTTGAAGATGCCCAACTGGAACTTGAGGAAGCACGCGCAGAAACCTTTAACACCGAGCTAAAGCAGGTAGAAACAGCGCAGCGTGAGCTGGAGAAGGCCCGCAAGACGGTGCAGAATGGGCAGATTATCGCGCCCCAGGCCGGCGAGGTGCTGGCTATTACCATTGCCGAAGGCGACCAGGTGGAAGAGTTCGACCCGGTGATGGAGATTGCCGACCCCGCAAACCTGGAAATATCCGCCGAACTGAGCGCGGAACAGATGCGCCAGTTAGCCGAAGGGCAACCCGCCGATATAAGCCTGCTTTCGCGCCCGGATGTGACCATGCCCGCCGTCATCCGCCGGATGCCCGCGCCCTACGGCGCCGGTGGTAGCGGCGTCGTACAGGAGGATGATAAGAGTACCCGCTTTGAAATACTTGATGCAAAGGGGCAAACGCTTGCGCCCGGCGCTGTGGTCAAAATACGTATTGTGCTGGAACGCAAAGAGGATGTGCTGATGCTTCAGCCAGAGGCCATACGCTCGTTTGAGGGGCGCACCTTTGTGATTGTGCGCGAGGGCGAGCGCGAGCGGCGCGTACCCGTGGAAACCGGTATCGAAACGCCGGACGCCGTGGAGGTTATCGAGGGGGTTGAAGCAGGGGCTATTGTCGTTGGGCAATAGCGCGAAGGGGGGAGCGTTCAAGCGGTCGGGGATTCACGCGCTCAAGCGGTCGGGGACTCAAGCGCTCAGGTGTGCTCACCAAGGTGCTGTCTGGCAGCGTTTGTCAGGACGGGTACGAGGCGGCAAACTCCTCTAGCACGTGCTGCACCTGCTGTAATTCAACGGCCACCCGCTCAACGACATCGCCGGCCTCCTGAAGGGACTGCTCTTTGCCCAACTTTTCCAATTCCAGGCAATGCGTTGAAAGCGTGTTGGCCCCAAGCTGCGCGCTACTGGACTTGAGCGAGTGGGCCGAGCGGGTCAGCACAATCGTATCGTGTTGTTCAAAGGCTTGCCGGATACTGGCAAGCTGTTCTTGAGAATCTTCAATATATAGCGAAATAAACTCTTGTACTCCTTCTGGTGTATCTTCTCCCATAATCTCTAGCAAGTCTTGCAGCGTTGCTATATCTACCGCATGATGCGGCTCAGCCCACTGCTGCTGTTCAACTGGTGTTTCCTTTTTTCTTTCCAATGCCATTGCAAGCTCCTCTAACTGCACAGGTTTTCGTACGTAATCGTCCATCCCCGACTGCAACAACCACTCCCGATACCCTTGCATCGCATGGGCCGTCATCGCAATCACCCGTGGACGTTGCTCTTCGTTCCATTCAGCCACAATATGTCGGGTGGCTTCGATACCATCCATTTCTGGCATCTGTACATCCATCAATATCACATCGTAATGTTTATGTTGCAGGGCCTCCAACACCTCGCGGCCATTGGACACCACATCAGCTTGATAGCCAAGTTTTTCTAACATCCGCAGTGCCACCTTCTGGTTGACGACATTATCTTCGGCCAGCAAAATAGCCCTGGCGGGTTGTGCGGTGGCGCGGTGGTGATAGCGGTTGCGGTTCAATCGTTCAACCGCTTTATAGCTGTCCGGGTCAAAAATTCTCATGAGTGCGTTGTACAACGTGGTTGGGCGAATAGGCTTTACCAGCACCATAAACTCCTGCGCTGGACTATCGGGAGCATTGCTAATCATACTCGAACGTATCATCTCGCTACGGCGTGCTACGGTTGCCCAGAGCATAAGCGGTATATGGTACTGGTGGCAATAGGCGCTAATCTGTTGCGCCAGCGAGGCGCAATCCACCACAGACGAAGTACACATATCCACAACCACTACGTCGAACGATTCGCCATTGCGCACCAGTATCATGGCTTCATCTACCGACGTAACCGCAAAAAAGAGCATACCCCACCGGGTTACCTGCCGCGTTAGAATGTGGCGGTTGGTGGTGCTACTGCATATAATTAGCACGCGCTTGCCAACCAGGGCCGGCTGGTTGCGCGATAGACAGATGCGCGGTTGGGCTGCCACGGCCTCTGCCGGTAGTGTTACATGAAACGTCGCCCCCTGGCCCACCTCACTTTCCACCCAGATAGTGCCTCCCATCATTTCGACCAGGCGTTGGGAAATAGCCAGACCCAACCCTGTACCGCCATGTTTGCGCGTCATTGAGCTATCTACCTGATCGAATGATTGAAAGATGCTCTGATGCCGGTCGGCAGGAATACCGATGCCCGTATCGCGGACACAAAAGTGTATTAACGCTATGGTATCGTGCGGTGGCACAGCCCCGGAATCTGTTGTTGCTGTTGCCACAGCATGGCGCTCGTCTGGCGTTGCTGTCACAGCAACAAAAATTTCGCCCGCCTCCGTAAATTTTACCGCATTGCTTAGCAAATTGACAAGCACCTGGCGCACTCGCACAATATCGCCCACAATGTCACTGGGGACATTTTCATCAATCCAATAGGCAAGGTTTAACTCTTTCTCATCTGCTTTTGACGCTACGAGATCGAGCGCTTCTTCAACACAATCGCGCAGATTGAACGGATGTTGCTTGATGTGCAGTTTGCCAGCTTCGATACGCGAGAAATCAAGAATATCATCAATCAGCGTGAGCAAGGAATCGCCACTCATGCGGATAGTTTCGGCGTAATCTTGCTGTTCGAGCGACAAATCCGTTTCTAACAGCAGGCGCGTCATCCCAATAACCGCATTCATAGGCGTACGGATTTCGTGGCTCATATTGGCCAGAAATTGCGTTTTTGCCTGGGCCGCTGCTTCAGCCGCCTGGTGTGCCTGGTACAACTCTTCTTCCGCTTGCCGGCGGGTCGTAATATCCAGGGTAATCCCCTCTATCGCGGCGGGTTGTTCGCCGCCCTTGAACACGGGCCAGATACGCTGTTCTATCCATATTTCTACGCCATCAGCGCGGGTCATGCGCATAATGAGTGGCTCGGTATGGGCCAGCGGTGCCTGGATGAAAGCATCAAACAGCGCCTGGCTCTCCGGGTGTAGCAGCGAGCGAAAAAAGCCGGGGTCGGCATAAAATGTGTCGGGGTCATAGCCGGTAATTGTCGTGACTGCCGGACTGATGTACTCGAAAGTGGGTGGATCTGAGAGCGCCAGGCGGTAGATGATGTCTTCGGCATTTTCAGCCAGCAGGCGTAGGCGTTCCTCGTGTTCGCGCAGCGACTTCTCCACTTTCAAGCGCTCGCTCACCTCAACCAACCACTGGCGGGTACGCTCATCTACCTGTCGCTCTAACTCCTCTTCAAGCCGTTTATAGTCGGTAATATTGCGAAACGAAGTCAGATTGGCTCTATCGCCCTCCCACTCTATCTCCACCACGCGCATCTCTTCGACCGAACGCACCCCCTGCTTGTTTAGAATGTCCACTTCCGTCTTGTCATGTTCGACTACGGGAACGCCCAATTCTTCGCCCAGTAACTCCTCCGCAGTGCGCCCAAACATCGCCTCTGCGGCCGGGTTGACAAAAAGCACAATGCCGCGGCTATTCACCACCAGCGGCTCCAGGCTGCGCTCAATAATCGTGCGCAACCGGGCTTCACTCTCCCGAATAACCTTTTCGGCGTGTTTGCGTTCGGTAATGTCACGGGCAACCCAGAGCACCCGGTCGGCTGAGAGGGGTGACACCGCGGCACTGAACCAGATTTCGCCCGTCTCGCCAGGGGTAGCATAATCAATCGTGATGGTTTGTTGGGTCAAGAGCGCTTGTTGCAAATACGCACACAGCGTTTCCGGTTGGGTAATCGGGAAAATATCGGGTAACAGCGTTCCTACAGGATGCTGGACGCTGCGCAACAGCGTATGTGCTCGCGTGGGCATCATATCGTGGCAATATCCGGCAGCATCAAACACCAGAATAACATCAGTCATGCCCGCGAAGAGGGCTTGCAACTTCTCTTCCGCTTTCTGGCGCTCGTTGCGGCGGCGCAAGGTTTTGATACCATACGAAAGATTCTGTGCCAGTGTCGTGAGCAGTTGTTGTTCGGCGCTATCAAAGCTGGCGGGCTTGTGGGCATACAAAGCGATGCTCCCCAGAGTCCCCTCGTCGCGGGTGAGCGGCAACGCGAGTACCGAGCCATACTGGCGTGCGACGGCCTCTCTGTGCCAGTCTGCCGGGTCTGATTCGGCCGCAATATCGTCAATCAGGCAGGGGTAGCCATGGCGAATAGTTGCTACTGCGGGCTCCGGGGTGGCCGTCTCGCCTGTCAAAAGGGCCACCTGGAGATAGCCTTGCTCGGCGCCGGCCCACGCCACCGGCTCAATCCCCTGGGAAAACCGGTTATCGGCACGCGCAAAAGCTACCCAGACAAAGGCATATCCACATTCCTGGACAATTGCCTGGCACACCGCTTCCAGGAGTTGGGCTTCTGTATGCGATTGCACCAGTATCTCGTTGCACCGGCTGAGTACGCGAAAGGCGCGCTGGTTGCGGTAGAGCACATCCTGGACAACTGTTTGCGTGTGCGCCTCCAGCAAGTCGCACGTCTTTTGCAGAAGCAAGCAAGTCGCGTCGGCTTGCGGAGCTTGTTGCGCCAGCGCCGGCAGAGTGGCTTGCAACAGGTGGGAACGCAGCAGGGTAATGCACTGGCACGCCTGATCAAGTTGCAATCCCTGGTTGATATGCTGCTTCAGGATAGCCCAGAGCGTATCGGCGGCGCGCGATGGCTCCTGATGTTCCAGAACATCCAGGGTGTGCTGCACTATGACCGTGATGATAGCAAGGGCTTCTGGTTCGGGCAGAGCATGATACCACGCTATCTGGCCGCGTATGTCACTCACAATGGCGTGGACAAGCCGTTGTCTCTCGTGTGCTCCCAAGCTATGAAGGGTCATTGGTATTGCTATCCTGCTTCAGATTTTTTTCTATGCAAGCAGCAACGCTCCCCGCATATGGTATACAACATAGAATGTCTCGTATGGTATTGGTAGTACTCAAGGTAATGACTGGCCCAGGCGCATTCCCGACCCCACAAGCACCTGATACATAGTACCATTATACCGTAACATGGTATGGAAAAAGGGGAGAGTTCAGGGCTTCTTCTGAGTACTACGGCGAGTTTTCCACCACCAGCCGGCAATAACGAGCAGGGCGATAGCGACCGCCAGCCATTTGGCGGTACTGGCGGCTGTCTCTGTGGGCCATCCAAGCGCAATGAATGACGAAGCCAGCACGACCAGTACGACCGGCCAGCACAGGATAAGCAGCAGCAGCAGATCGTAGCCGGGGCGGCGGGTGGGGCTTCCCGCAAACCATTGCCAGAAGTGGTGGGACCAGGGGCCCAGGTGGGCCAGGGGGGATTGTTGTATTCGTTCCTGGGTGCTCATAAATTTAACCAGTGCGGCGCCGGCCAGCGTCAAGGCCGGGGTAATGACACAGACGGCTGTCAGAATAGCCTCTATCAATGATTGGCCGTACTGTTGCAGTACAAATACGGGTATGAGCATAGCCAGGGCCAGCAGAAGCCCGGCCGGTATAACCGTATGTCGGTAGCGTTCATACATAGGATTCTCGTGTATATTTCAGGCTTTGTGTAAGGGGAGTATACCATGAGTGTGCGGCTTTGTGGGCCGGGGCGGCGGGGATGTCACAGGGTTTTTCCACGCCTGGGAGTGTGGGCATCCTGCCCGCCGCGGGGCAACCATTTGCGCTCTGGTACCCATTCGGAAGTGCTGCATATGCCCCACCTCGAATGGTATAATATTCCCAGAATATGGAAACAATGGACGAGGAGATTGGATGATGACGACAACGGCTGATACCGATAGTCCCTGGAAGGAAGCCATCGAGCGCTACTTTGCCTTCCTGATGGCGCTTTTCTTTCCCCACATGTACGCGGCTATAGACTGGACGCGGGGTTATACCTTTCTAGACACCGAGCTACAGCAGATCAAGCGCGACTCGGCCCTGGGCAAGCGCGTGGCTGACAAGCTCGTGCAGGTCTATCTCAAGAATGGTGACCAGGCCTGGATTCTCATTCATATTGAAGTCCAGGCGCAGGCGGAAGCCACCTTTGAATATCGGATGTATATTTACCATTCGCGCATCTTTGACCACTACCAGCACGAGATTGTGAGCCTGGCTATTCTGGGCGATGACAACCCGCGCTGGCGGCCTGATACCTACCGCCACGAGCGGTGGGGGTGTGAGTTGACGTTTCGTTTTCCAACGGTGAAGTTGTTGGACTACCGCGAGCGGTGGGACGAGCTAGAGCAGAGCCACAATCCCTTCGCCACTATCGTGATGGCGCACCTGAAGGCGCACGAAACTCGCCAGAACCCGCAGCAACGCGGGCAGTGGAAGTTTACGCTGGTGCGGCGGCTCTACGAATTGGGCTACGAACGAGAGGACATTCTCGAACTGTTTCGCATGATTGACTGGTTGATGGAGCTACCCGCGAAAGAGGATGCTCTCTTTCACCAGGAATTAGCAACGTATGAGGAGGCACGCAAGATGACATATGTTACAAGTATTGAGCGTAGGGGCATTGAGAAGGGCATACAGCAGGGCCGCGAGGAGGGTATGCAGCAGGGTATGCAGCAGGGCCGCGAGGAAATGCGGCTCAGTTTGCTCGATGGCATTGTGCTGGCGCTCGAATTGAAGTATGGCGCAGACCATCCATTGTTCCCGCGGGTGTTGGAAGCGCTGCGCGAGCAGACGGACGTGGAGCGGCTCAAGGCGCTGCAAATAGCTATTCGCACGACGCCAACGCTGGATGAACTCTGGCGAGGGTATGCATCCGGTATGGCGGCCGCGGGGTAGCCCCCTCTCCTGCACCACCCCATACCCCACCGCCGCCACCATGGGAACCAGTGGCACTGGTTCCCATGGTGGCTACTCGGAAAATCCGACAGCCGCAGCGAGGAACGCGAGGTCGTCGGCCGACAGCAGGCCGCGGGCCGCTGCTGCTATCAGCATATCGGGGCGCCGCTCTAGCGTCCGGCGCAGGCGCTGCTGGTGTCGCCACCGTGCGACCTCGCCGTGGTGTCCAGAGGCCAGTATCGGGGGCACCGCCAACCCCTCCCACAGCGCCGGGCGGGTGTAGTGCGGGTATTCAAGCAACCCCTCGTGAAAACTCTCCTCTGCGACCGATTCGGCTTTCACCACGCCCGGTACCAGCCGGGCAACCGCATCTACCACCACCATAGCCGCCAACTCGCCCCCCGTCAACACATAATCCCCAATGCTAATTTCGCGGCTTATCAACGTCGTGCGCACCCGCTCGTCCAACCCTTCATAATGGCCACATACCAGAATGAGTGACGGAACGTGGGAAAGCTCTTCCGCAAGCGCCTGGGTAAAAGGCTCACCGTCTGGGCTCATCAGCAGCACCGGCGGGGTAGGTTCCCCCTCGCCCTGCTGGCCAAGCACGGCCCGAATAGCCGCGGCCAACGGTTCCGCCTTCATCACCATACCCGCCCCCCCACCATAGGGGGTATCATCGGTAGTACGGTGGCGGTCGGTGGCATAGTCGCGGATATTGTGCCGGTAGATATGCAGCAGGTCGGCCTGGATAGCCCGCTTGATGATGCTTTCGGAGAAGGGGCCCGTAAACATGTCTGGAAAGAGCGTGAGAATATCAAAGCGCATAGGCATCGTTCCAAAGCCAAAGCTCGTCAACTTGTCTGCGATGGTTACAGGCCCGCGATAGTGGCGGCCTGGTCAATGGTCGTTAGCACCATATTGGGATAGATACCCAGGGCCATCACCAGCAGGGTGGCTATCACAATGGAAACGTTCATGGCCCGCGGCACAGAGACCGGATCGGGTGAATTTGGCGCATGAATAAACATAGCTTTGAGCATCCGCAGGTAGTAATAGAGGCTGATAATAGTGGTAAAGACGCCGCTAATCACCAGCCACCAGGCCCCCGATTGCCAGGCGGCCATAAAGACGTAGAATTTGGCCATAAAGCCGGCCAGGGGTGGGATACCGGCCAACGAGAGTACGCAGATAGCGAGGAGCACCGCTAACAAGAGATTGCGCTGTGCCAGGCCATCGAGATGCTCCATATCGTCGCCACCCAGGTTCATGGAAACAACGGCCAGTGCGCCAAAGGCTCCCAGGTTGGTAAAGGTATACACAATCAGGTAGTAGAGCAGCGACGAGGCCCCCATAGCGCGGTCGCTGGCCAGGGGGGCGGCCCAGGCTATCAACCCCATCAAGACAAAGCCAGCTTGCGCAATACTGGAATAGGCCAGCAGGCGTTTGGCGTTGGTCTGGGGCAAGGCGGCCAGGTTGCCAATAACGAGGGTTGCAATCGCCAGAATAGCCAGAATGCTTGTCCAACCACCAAAGGGGCCCGCCAGCGATGCAGAGCCGGTGAGCGCGGGAAAGGTGCTGATGAGCATGCGATAGAGCAGTAGAAAGCCGGCTGCTTTCGAAGCGGTTGAGATGAAGCCGGTCATTGGGGTTGATGCGCCCTGGTACACGTCTGGCGACCATCCGTGGAAGGGGACAACCGCAATTTTGTAGCCGATGCCGCCAATGATAAACAGCATACCAAGCATCAGGAGGGGTGAGCTACTGTCGCTGGTGGTAATATTCTGGGCAATAATCGCAAAGCGGGTCAGGGTATTGGCCTCGGCTCCCTGGCCCGCGGCAACCGTAGACGCAGTATAGCCATAGACCAGACTCATGCCGTAGAGCAAAATGGCGGAGGAGAGGGCCCCAAAGAGAAAGTATTTCATACCCGCTTCGGAGGATGTTTTTGTATCTTTCTGGAAATAGCCGGCCAGCACATAGAGTGGGATAGAGGTCATCTCTACCCCCAGGTAGGCCAGTATCAGCTCGGTAGAGCCGGCCATCAGGCACATACCAAGCGTGGAAAAGAGAATCAGGGCGTAAAATTCGGCGGGTTGGTTTTCGGGGCGGTGGTCTATGGTGATGATAGCCGTAAGCATAGCAGCGGCGATAAAGATAAGGCGGCTGATCATCGTGAGATGATCGGTTGCGAACGCACCGGCCACGGGCGAAAAGGCGTTCAACCCCCCTTGAAGGTTGCCGAGGATATTGGTAAAGAAGTTTGCGGGGGCGTCGGCGGGGAGCCGATAGAGAAAGCCGCTTTGCACAAGAACAATGAAGAAGATAAGCCCCAGGCCTATGATGGTGAGCAGGGCCGAGGCGCGGTTGCGTTCGCGCTGCCCCTGTTCGTCGGTGTCCCATCGTTCAAACACATCTGAGGCCAACACGAGGATGGCCAGTACCAGCAATAAAATTTCTGGTAATATACGGGGAATATCGGATACATGAAACAGCACAGTCTCTGCTGGCGGCACTGCATATCCTCCTCTTGTCTCTTGTAGGGGAATGGGTAAACGGCCCCATGTCCCCGACCATTGCGGCTCTTGCGTATCGCTTGATTATTATACCATGACCATGCTTTAACCCCAAATGAACGGGACGGGCCAGGTATCGGGGCGATGGCAACGTCTTCCGTCAACCAGGACACCTGGGGAGCGTGCGGGGCCCTGCCCCGCACAACCACCTTTTTTGGGGGTGTGGCGCGGCGAAGGCGCGCCACACCCCCGTATCTCGCGCCGAAGGCGCACATCAACGGCTGCGCATGCAGAAAAACCTGGTGCTGTCTTTGCCCTGGCGACGTTGCCATCGCCATGCCAATAGAGCCGGCTTGCTTGACATACGTGTTACAGTAATAGATAGGGGGAATATTGTAATACAATCACTTATTGCAGAATGTACACTATTTTTTACCTGGCGGTACATTTGGGGCGCACAATATTCTTGAGAATAGTCTATAATAGACTCATGTCTGTAGATCCAGGTCGCGTATTCAACCCGATCGCTGGAAAAGCAAGACACCCAGAAACACCTTCCCACCTTTCAAACACATTTTTGAGAGTACCCTCGGCAGCGTGGAACCACGGCATAGTTGCCGTAGCGCCGTATGGCCGTACCAGCGGGGGAACGGTGGACACCATGCCGCGGTACTCTCACGGAATCTTCCAAGCATAAGGAGAAAAACCATATGAGCACAGCAGTGCAGGAAACGCAACAAGCAGGGGGAATGACCAGCAAGCAGCCGGATTTGAGCGGAGAGAACGCCGAAACACTCAAGCACTATTACGAGCAGATGGTGCTTATTCGGCGCTTTGAAGAGCGCACTGGCGAGATGTACACCCGCGCTAAAATTGGCGGCTACTGCCACCTCAACCTTGGCGAAGAGGCTACCGTGGTGGGCTTGATGGCCGCGCTCGAGCCCGACGATTATATCTTTACCAACTACCGCGAACATGGCTACATCCTGGCGCGGGGTATTCCGCCCAACCGCGTGATGGCCGAACTTTTTGGCAAACAAACTGGCGTCTCGCGCGGGCGGGGCGGCTCGATGCATATGTTCCACAGCAACGCCCACTTTATGGGCGGCTACGGTATTGTCGGTGGACAGATACCGCTGGCCGTAGGGGCAGCTTTTGCGCTCAAATATCGCCAGCAATCCGGCGTGGTCATCTGTCAAATGGGCGATAGTACTACCAATATTGGCGCGTGGCACGAATCGCTCAATATGGCCAAGCTGTACAAATTACCGGTGATTTTCTTTATTGTCAACAATGGCTATGGGATGGGAACGCGCGTGGAGCAAGGCTCGGCGGAGCCCGACCTGTACAAGAAGAGCTGTGCCTACCGTATGCATGGCGAACGGGTGGACGGACGCGATATGCTGGCCGTGCGCGACGCCATACGCCGTTTGCGTCTGCGGGCCCAGGACGAAGGCGAACCCTGCGTTGTCGAAGCGGTGAGCTATCGCTTCAAGGGGCATTCGGTGGTAGACCCGGCCCGCTATCGTTCGGAAGAGGAAGTCCAGCGCGAACAATCGGATGACCCGATAGAGCGCTTTGCAACCTTTCTCAAGCAGGCCAGCGTCGTTGACGAGGCCTGGTTTGACGAGGTGGAAGAGCGCGTCGTAACCAGCGTGCAGGATGCTATCGAATATGCTGACACCAGTCCCGATCCAGTGGTAGAAGATCTGTTTACCAACGTGTACGCAACGCCGGTGGCAAACTTTCCCCCAGAGGGGGCATTGTAGCGAAAACGGGGTACCAAAAGTATGGGAGTGATTACCTACCGTCAGGCGCTGAATGAAACGCTCCGCGAGGAGCTAGAGCGCGACGAAAACGTGATTTTGATGGGCGAAGAGATCGGTATTTTTGAGGGGTCGTACAAGGTGACGGCGGGGCTCTACCAGCAGTTTGGGGCGCGGCGCATTATAGATACGCCCATTGCCGAGGAAGGCTTTGTCGGTATTGCGATAGGGGCCGCCATGCTTGGGTTGCGCCCGGTCGTAGAGATTATGACGATTAACTTTAGCTTGCTGGCGATAGACCAGATTATCAACCACGCCGCCAAGATTCATTATATGTTTGGGGGCAAGGCGAAAGTGCCCTTTGTGCTCCGCACGCCCGGCGGCGGGGGGCAACAACTGGCCGCCACCCACTCGCAAAATCTGGAAGTGCTGTATGCGCACATTCCAGGGTTGAAGGTGGTTGCCCCGGCCACGCCCTACGATGCCAGGGGTCTGTTGCGCAGCGCCATCCGCGACGATGACCCGGTTATCTTTGTCGAAAACCTGGGCCTGTACAATACCAAAGGCGAAGTTCCCGACCACGACGACCATGTTACCCCCATCGGGGTAGCCGAGGTGAAGAAAACGGGCAACGACATCACGCTTATCTCCTACTCGCGGGCGATGGTCACCGTGATGGAGGTAGCCCGACGCCTGGAAGAGGAAGAGGGTATGAGCGTTGAAGTGGTTGATCTGCGCTCGTTGCGGCCGCTGGATAGGCCCACCATTATTCAATCGGTGCAAAAGACCAATCGTGCGGTCATTGTCGAAGAGGACTGGCGCTCGTACGGGGTTGGCGCGGAGATTGCGGCCACGCTGCAAGAAGCGGCCTTTGATTATCTGGACGCGCCAGTGTTGCGGGTGGCTACGCAGGAGGTGCCGCTACCCTACGCGAAAGTGTTGGAACGCGCTGCTATGCCAGGCGAGCAGCATATTATTGATGCCGTTCACCGGGCGCTGGCTGGCACACGCTAATTTGGGAAGGGGAACCACGCACATAGATGATGAGGAGGGTAGCACAATGGCAGAAGTAACGATGCCACGATTAAGCGATACGATGGAAGAGGGAACGATTGGGCACTGGCTGAAAAAGCCGGGTGACGCGGTAAAAAAAGGCGACGTTCTTGCGGAGATTGAAACCGACAAGGCCACGATGGAGCTTGAGGCGTATGAGGGCGGCACGCTTCAGGAGATATTGGTACCGGAGGGACAGGCCGCCGCTATCGGGGCCGTTATTGCAGTGATAGGGGCGGCCGGCGCGGCTCCGGCCACATCCGCCCCCCAGAAATCTGCGCCGGAGCCCGCCCCGGCTGCTGCCCCCACCACGCCGGCCGCTGGTAACGGCAAGGAGCAGCAAACTGCGTCGGTTGCTGCGGCGGTGGGGACGGCCCCCGCTGCCCCTACTACGCAGAGCGGCGAGCGGGTGAAAGCCTCGCCCCTGGCCCGCAGCATTGCGGAACAGCATGGCATAGACCTGCGCCAGGTTGAGGGTACCGGGCCGGGTGGCCGCATTATCAAAGCCAATGTGGAAGCCTTCCAACAGCAGCAGGAGCCGGCACCAAAGCCACAACCGGCTGCGCCGGCCCCGGCCGCGCCGGCTCCCGCGCCAGAGGCTCCCGCGCCACCAGTGGATGGCCCCGCCCCCGTGCCGCTCAACCGTATGCGGCGGGCCATTGCCCAGACGATGACGCGCTCGAAACAAACTATACCGCACCTCTACGTTACCAACCAGATAGAGATGGATGCGCTGCTGGATATGCGCCGCGATATACGGGACAGTAACGCCGCTTCGGTGAAAATATCGGTCAACGATATGGTGGTCAAGGCGGTGGCGAAGGCGTTGGAAGCGCACCCGCTGCTCAACAGTAGCTACGTCGTCGGTGGGGATGGTCAGGCCAGCATCGTCACGCACGAACACATTAACGTGAATGTGGCCGTCTCGGTGGATGCGGGGCTTATTGTGCCGGTGGTCGCAGACGCCAACCAGAAGAGCCTGGGCACGATAGCCGCCGACATTAAAGACCTGGCCGTCCACGCCCGCGAGGGTACCATCAAGCAGCATCAATTGGAGGGGGGCACCTTTACCGTCTCCAACCTGGGCATGTTCGACGTGGTAGACTTTGGGGCTATCATCACCCCGCCCCAGGCCGCTGTCCTGGCTGTTAGCTCTATTCAAGAAATGCCCATTGTGCGCTATGGTGAGGTGGTGGTGGCGCATATGATGAACGCCACCGTGAGCGTGGATCATCGTGTGACGGATGGGGCGGAGGCGGCACGATTTATGCAAACGCTGAAGCGCTTGCTGGAAATCCCGCTGAGCTTGCTCGTGTAGCAGAGGGGGCTGAAGAGGCGGAGAGGCGAAGAGGCGAAGAGGCGTTCCGGGCATGTTCCCGCGTCCCGCCTCCCCGCGTCCCCTATCCCTCACAGTTCTTCGTACAACTCCAACAATTCGCGCCACTCGCTCTGCAACTCGTCGCGGCGGGCCGCATAGAAAAAGTGGTCTACGCCATGCTCGTCGCGGTAGACCAGGTCTACCTGGCTCCGCATGGGACGCATATAGCCAATGTTGCCCCACCAGCGCACCCGTGACTCATCCAGGGGCGTATCTTGCTGATACATCCGCGCCGCATACTCGCGCACTGTGCCGGCTTTAATATCCTGAAGACGCCACGGCGCACCGCTGCTATCGCCCGTCCGCAAATCGCGGAAGACATAGCGCCACTCCCCATCCTCGCCCGGTGCGGCGCTCACTACTTCAATACCTGTGCGGGGGCGGGGTATGCGTATGAGATTCAGCCATGGCTCGGTGAGCTTGGGCAAGGGCACATTGTTAAAATTCTGGGCCCCATTGCCATCCTTATCGCGCATGACCAGATCAAAACGTACCGTGCTCGTCTCGTCGGTATAGATACGCCAGAGTCCGCCCCGCCCGCGCCAGCGGTAGCGCCGGTCGCCCCAGGGAATATTGAATTCTGGCAGGGCGGGCGACTCGTCATCGAGAAAAAAATTGTCGGACTCGTTGTTATAGGGTTCGGGCTCATCCTCCACAACGTCCGTTGTGCGTTCATCCAGCAGTTTGCCCCACCCTTCCCCCAACCCCCAATCGGAGACGCCATAGAATACGTGGTTGACCACCCCGTTGGCATCGCGGTGAACCAGGTCATATTTAATGCGGCTCCCCTGGCGATAGGCCCGCCATATGCCCAACCGACCGCGCCAATGTACCTGGCTATAGAGGTTTACGCGCCCTTCGCGTATGTCCTCGTGGCGACCAATGGCATAGGCCCACAACCCCTGGGCTTTGTCGCGGGTGACGCCGGCTGTTGTGCGCAAGTCGCGCACTTCGTAAAACCAGATATTGCCGCGCTGTTGCTCGGTCACAATTTCGACACCGCTGCGCGGTAATTCTAGTTCGCTGCCGGTGTCCAGGGGGGAGTTGCCCCCCTCGGCCAGCGCGCGGCGACAGAGTTGCATAAGTTCGCCACGGTTGGCGGGCATCGTTTCATCGTTGCGCCGCACATAGACAATGCCCTGAGCGCAGACGTAGGGCGGCAAGTCGTCGGGCTTTACCTCTACCCGTACCACGTCATGCCCTTCGTAGTTCATCAATTCCAGCGACATATAGGGGTGTTGTTCAAGATGGCTTGCAACACTCTCGCGGAGCATTTCGCTGACAACTTCTGGCCCGATACCTGGTTTGCCATTGCCGTGGCCGTTGCCGTGGCCGTTGCCATTCCCGTTGCGGGGGCATTCGACAAAGAGCACCCCCCCGCCACAGTTGGCCAGTGCGGCCACATCGCGCCATAGGTATTCTACGATGCAGGGTTCCTGGCCAACGTTGCGGAGTATCTGGCGTTCGGAGGAGGCTCCTAGATGGAGCGCGTCTATGTCCCATTGCTTCTGGTCGCGCTTGGGCACCCGCACACGGTCGAAATCGTGGCTGGCAAAGAGCGCTTTGAGCGATTCAAAGCTATTGTCGGGCAGCAGTAATTCAATGTAGCGGTCGCCAATACCGTTGCGGTGCCAGTCTTGCACGTGGTTGCCGGATGTACGGCGCAGGCGGTGGGCATCGCTGCCTTGAATACAAAACATGCGCCGCTCGTAATGCTCTGTTCTTCCATTGTAAAATGATGGCGAGGTAAACTTCTCATGGTCGGTGTAAAAATTGATAAACTCCAACGCCGCAAGATAGGGGCTCTGGGTGGCGGCAATGCGCGATTGCCCGCTGGTGCCCATTCGTAACGTTTCGGTAATGACGCCATTGGGGCCGTTGGCGTGGGGGGCAATAACGACCCCCCCCGCCCGCGCAATAATCTCGTATGCTTCGGTGACATGGCGGGTATCGGGCACACCACAGGTGCCCTGCTTCAACAGGTGCGAGGGCACACCCAGTTGAATAAGGGTTGTCTCTAGCAGACTCACCGGCAGCGCCGGCGAGAAGATACCAAGAATATGTGCGCCATAATGCGAGGTGAATTCAAAGCCTGGTAAGACGGTAATAGTTTGGGTCAGGCGGCGGTATTCATCTAACCGTTCTTTATGTTCGGGCGAGAGTTGCCCCATTCCTTCCAGGGTTTCTAAAATTTCGATGTCGCGTTGAAAACGCTCATATCCGTGTACGGTGTTGTGGTCGGTAAAGGCGATAATTTCCAATCCTCTGCATTCGGCTTCCTTCAATATATCCAGGTATGTTACTTCTTGTTCCGCGTAATCTTCCGACGCGGGCGTGTGAATATGTAAATCAGCACGAACCCAACGCATTTCGCTGCGGTCTTCTGGTGTGTTTGTCATAGGCCCATTTCTCCCTAACCGCAAAGGCTCTCTCTTCTTCTTTTGAAACCGGATTTTTTTACTTCAATTTCTCGTAAACAGTTTTGATACGCTTTTTATTCAGCGGAATGAACGTTGTTTCTCCTTTCGGTTGTCTGGTTTGTCGGATCACCATGGTATCGTATCGGCTCTCCCTACCCCCTGGTTCCTCTGTGCGAGGCATAGCGGGCGCGGAACAGCCAACGCTTTTATTTTCACTACACCGATGTATGGGTGTAGATTTCCTGGTGTATCAGCAGGAAGGATAGCCAGGTATTGCGCTGAGGTTCGTTTGGCAAAGGACGCAAAACCGGCCAGCGAAAGCCTGGCAGATACACTAATGCCGGAGCCAGCACTGGTTGCGCGTGCTGGCTCCGGGGCTATGTCCCATGGTACCAGATTGATTTATGTGCAGTATACACGAAAGCGGCGTCAGTGACAACACGTCAGGGTCTGCGAGGCCGACAATCTGGGGAGGATATTTTGGGAACACAGGCGAGAGGGGCAAGGCTACGATGGGTATCATGAGCGAGACGCCCGGTTTGGGGCGTCTCGCTGGAGTCGTACATGGTTGCTGAGACGGTCGTACCTGGTGTAGCCGTTATTTCCCTTCGGCTTCAAATTGTTCGACGGCTTTGAGCACTTTGGTGCCGTAGACGGCGGAGGGGCCGCCGCCCATCAGGACGGCTACGCCTACGGTTTCGGCGATTTCTTTGCGGGAGGCGCCGGCGCGCAGGGCGGTGTGAACGTGGGTGGCGATACAGCCGTCGCAGCGGACGGAGATGGCGATGGCCAGGGCGATGAGCTCTTTCATTTTGAAGCTGAGTTCGCCATCTGCGACGGCGGCTTTGTGCATTTGTTTGAAGCCGGCTACGGTGTCGTGAATCTCTTTGTCCAGTACGCCCATCATTTCCATGAATTCTTGTAGTTCCTCTGGGTATGACATTGCCATAGTAGCGGCGTTCTCCTTTCACAATATAATATAGAGCGTTGGCGGGTACGGTACCCGCGCATGCACCGGGTATTGTAGCGGGGAGAGTTACAGCCGTTGGGCAAGATGCACGCTGGTTGAACGTTGAACGTTGTAGGAAGGGGGATGCTATGCGATTGGGTATGAGGCGTCGGATGGTTGGGGGTGTGCGGTTGTTGCTGGTGGCGGTGCTGGTCGTGGGGGTGCTGGTGCTGGCGGGGTGTGGCAAGAGCGAGGCCAGTTTTGATGCAGAGACGGAGCATTTTTGTGAGGATAGCCGCTATATCACGATTACGAATATTCGCACGTCGGATAGGTCGTTGGAGGGGTGGACTATCACAAACGAAGGTTTTGTGTATACGTTTCCGAAGATGACGCTGGCTCCTGGGGCCAGTATCAGGGTATGGCGGGGGGGGGGCACGAGCGATAAGGGCAATCTCTATCTGGGGCAGCCGGATGCGCTGTGGGAGGTAAAAAATAGCTCTCTGTCGTTCGAGCGGCCAGCGTCGGCTACCCCGGCTTTCGGTACGATAGAAATACATTTTCTTGGGTGCCACGTATCGCCGCCTATGAATAGTGTTCCACCGTCGGAATGATTGGGGGGCAGATGGTTTCTGCTCGCAGGGAAGGACACTCGTACGGGGGCGCTGGTTTACGGCTCCGGGGGGGTGTCGTCCAGTGGGATACATGCGACAATCTGGTCGAAGCGAAATTCTCTGACGAGGTGGGCGAGGGCGGCAACGAGGGTGGGGTGGTCGTTGTCAAGTTCGGTTATGAGGTGTCCTAGCTGGTTCAGGTCGCCGATGGTGGCGGCGTAGTGGAGGTTTTTCAGGTAGGCGGCCGGAAGGACGGCGAGGGCTTCGGGGGTGAGTCTGGTTTCGGGGGTGAGTAGAGAGGGTTGGGCCAGGCGGGGGGGGGGCGCTCTGGGCGTTGGTGTCCTGGGGGGAGGGGGGGTGGTGATCGGGGTGGTCGCTGTCTTCAACTGGTTGTATGCGGATGGCGAAGGAGAAGGTAGCGCCTTGCCCCACAATGCTCTGGACGTGGATGTCGCCGCCCATAAGCTGGACAAAGTGGCGACTGATGGAGAGTCCCAGGCCGGTGCCTTCCTGGAATTGTTGGCCGGCTCTGGTCTGGGTAAAGGCTTGGAAGAGGTTGGGCATATCATCGGGGGCGATGCCGGGGCCGGTGTCTTCGACCTGTACGTGCAGGGTGTGGTGGTCGAGGTAGTCGGGTGGGGGGGTGGTATCGAGCGTTACGGTTGCTATGATGTGGCCTGTGCGGGTGAATTTGACGGCGTTGGAGAGGAGGTTGAGGAGTATCTGGCGGAGTTTCATTTCGTCGGCATAGACGAGGCGCGGTAGGGCGGGGTCGTGGTTGACGGCGAACTGGAGGCCTTTTTCGCGGGCGCGGAGCTTGAACATGTCCTCGATTTCATGCAGGAGTTGGGGCAGGTCAAACATGCGTTCGTTGAGGGTTATTTGCCCGGCTTCTATTTTTGACATGTCGAGGACGTCGTTAATGATGGAGAGGAGGTGGCGGCCGCTGCGGTGGATGATGTCTACGTATTCGCGGTGTTCGGTGGGGAGGTCGGGGCTGCGGGTCATGATCTGGGTAAAGCCAAGAATGGCGTTGAGGGGGGTACGGAGTTCGTGGCTCATGTTGGCCAGGAAGGTGCTTTTGGTGCGGTTGGCGGCTTCGGCGTTTTCGCGGGCCCGGTGCAGTTCTTCTTCTATGTGTTTGCGTTCGGTGATGTCTACCATAACGCTGAGGATTGATTCGAGTTGGCCCTGGTCGTTGTAGGTGGCGGTGACAGAAGCGTCGGTCCAAATGTAGTGGCCGTCTTTGTGGCGGTAGCGCCGTTCTTCGCGGTAGCCGGGTATTTCGCCGCGCAGTATTTGTTGGAGGGTGTGGCGGGCGCGGTGGAGTTCGTCGGGGTGGGTGAGGGAGAGTGGGGACAGTTGGTAGAATTCGTCGGCGGTGTAGCCGATCATGGTGAGGGCGTAGGGGTTGATGAAGGTGTAGTGGCCGGCGGCGTCGCCGATGACGATGCCGACGCCGGCGCTGTCGAAGATGGCTTGCAGGCGGGTTTGTTTCTGGCGCAGTTCTTGTTCCATGTGTTTGCGCTCGGTCACATCTTGCGTGATGCCAAAGGTGCCGATAACGTGGCCCTGTTCATCGTAGATGGCTTCAAACATGTCGGTGAAGATGCGGACGGTGCCATCGGGTCTGATGGCGCGAACATCGAGGGTGGCGCGTTGGCGCTGGCCGGTCACTATCTCCTCATAGGCGTGTTTGAGCAGAGTGACGTCATCGGGGTGGATGCGGGCGAAGATGTCTTCCAGGGTCATTTCGCGCTCCTGGTGGCCCAGGCCCATCAAGCGGGAGAGGTTTGCTGACCAGATGCTAATGCCGGTGGCGAGGCTCTGGCGAAAGCTGCCCAAACCGGCGATTTCTTGCGCTCTGGAGAGGTCGGCTTGGCTCTGGCGCAGCGATTGTTGCATCTGGTGTTGGGCGGTGCGGTTGCGGATGATGAGGAGCCACCCGCGCATGCGTCCGGGGTCGCCGTTCTTTCGCTTTTCGGTCAGGCGGCTGACGCTCACTTCAGCCCAGAGGGGGGTATCGCAGGGGGGGGGCGCCGGGCAGGGCAGTTCGCCTTCCCATGTGCGCTGTGTGTCGGTGGTGAGCAGGTTTTGGCAGAGGGGGAGGAAGGTCTGGATGGGTTGGCTTATCAGGGTGGTGGCGGGTTGGCCCAGGATGGATTGGGCGCCGGGGTTGACATCTACAATGCGCTGCTGTTGGTCAACCACCAGCACGCCGTCGGGGATGTGTTCAATGAGGACATCGCGGGCGATGGGGACGAGGTCGAACAGGCGCTGGTGGAAGATGCCCCAGGCCCAGATGGGATGGGTGATGATGAAGATGAGGGGGGTAATGTCCAGGTGAGCAAGGTCGGGTATGGGGACGAGCCCGGCGATGGTGAAGATATTGCCGACGATGCCGGCGGCCAGGCCGGTGAGGACGGCCAGGGTTTGCGATTGGTAGTAGCGGTGGTGGTGGATGGTGTGGGCGATGAGCAGGACGATGCTGGCCAGGACGAAGAGGTAGCTGTAGCCTATGGACAACCACATCCAGGGGCCGTAGCCGTAGGTGAGGATGGAGAGGGTGTCGTAGGGGGTAACGGTGATGGAGGTTCGGAGCAGGTGGTGGTAGGGGTCGCTCCAGACGAAGAGCAGGTTGAGGATGGGGAGGGCCCAGAGGAGGGGGGCCAGGCGTTGTTGCCATCGCTCGCGTCCGGTATAGGCCAGGGCAAAGAGGAGCGAGCCGATAGCAAGGCAGTCGCTGCCGATGAACTGGAAGTTGTCGAGGATGAGTTTTGCGGCGGGGGTGGGGACGAGGATTTCAAAGAGGTAGCCGATAGACCAGATGCTACTGCCGGTCAGAACGAGGGCAAAGGGGCGGGCGCTGGGGGTGGTGCGGTGACGCAGGGAGACAACGGCAAGCGTCACGGAGACGACTGCTGAGCAAAGCAGCAAGATGATAAAGAGTATGGAGAGGTGCATACAGATGTCTCCCTGGGCCGCTCCGGGCTTTGCGGCTCAACCTTTCTGTTTCAGGGCATAGGCAATGCCAGTTTGTAGACTCCCCAGGGTGACCAGGCTGCTCAGCTCTACGCCGAGCCCAACCAGGGTCTGGGCCATGGCGGGGCCGATGCCGGTAAGGATGACCTGGGCGCCCAGGAGTTGGACGGCCTGGGCCGTTTGAATGAGGGCGTTGGCGACTTGTGTATCTACAACGGAGATGCCGGTAATGTCTATGATGGCGATGTCGGCGCGATAGTGGGCGACGCCTTCGAGCAAGGTTTCCATGATTTGTTGGGCACGTTGGGTGTCTATGCTGCCGATGAGTGGCAGGGCGATAATGGTATCGGTGAGCGGCAGGAGGGGGGAGGAGAGTTCGCGGATGGCGGCTTGTTGGGCGTCAATGAGTTGTTGTTGCAGGGCTTCGTGGCGTTGTATCTGCTGTTCTTGTTCGGTGATGTCGCGCCAGATGCCGGCTCGTTTGATGTGGCTGCCGTCAATGCGGATGGAGGAGACGTGGGCCGACCAGGTTTCGCTGTCGCTGTCGGGGGTGCCCTGGTAGCGGCGCATGCGCATGGTGCCGCGCCAGAGGCCTTCTTGTTCGATGGCGGGGAAGACGGTTTCGCGTATCCAGGCGTGGTCGTCGGGGTGAACCGTGGCGCCGTGCGAAACGCCGATAATCTGGTCGCCCAGGCCGGTCATTGCGCGGAAGGCCGGGTTGGCGTAGATGATGCCGTGGTTGTCGGAGAGGGTGAAGCCGTCGGGGGCGCTTTCAATGACTTTTTTGAAGATGTCGCGTTCGTCTTCGAGGCGCTTGCGCTCGTCTATGTCGGTGTGGGTGCCGATCATGCGGAGGGCGTTGCCTTGTTCGTCCCATTCAACCACTTTGCCGCGTGCGTGAATCCATTTCCAGTGGCCATCTTTTGTGCGCATCCGAAATTCGAGGGCAAAGGAGGGGCTATCAATGTGCATATGGGCACCGACAACTTGCAGGGCTCGTGCGCGGTCGTCGGGGTGCAAAAGGGTTTCCCATATCTGGGGGGTGCCTTCCAGTTCGTCGGGGGCGTAGCCAAGCATGGTTTGCCAGCGCGGGCTGTAGTAGACGTCGTTGGCGGGCAGGTTCCAGTCCCACATGCCGTCGTTGGTGGCGTCGAGTACCAGGCGCATGCGCTCTTCGCTTTGTTGGAGGGCCTGTTGCATGTGTTTGCGTTCGGTGATGTCGGTGAGGATGCCGCCGACGGCTACGGGGTTGCCATGGGTATCGTAGATGGGAAATTTAGTTGAGAGCAGGATAGCAAACGTATTCCCTGTGGGGATGGTTTCTTCGCGTTCGAAGGGTTTACCTGTCCGCAGGGTTTCAAGTTCAGAGCCCCATACGTCGTCGGCTACTTCTTTGGGCACCAGGTCGTAGGCGGTTGTGCCAATGATGGTACCGGGGTCGCGCCCCAGGAGCCATTCCAGTTGTTTGTTGGCGTGGATGACGCGGCCGTCGGTGTCTTTGATAAAGACGGCGGCGGGGGAGTGTTCGATAAAGCCTTGCAAAAACATCTGGCTCTGGAGCATTTTTTCGATGCTCTCTTCGGCGCGCATTTTCAGTTGGGTGGTGAGGCGTTGGACATCTTCTTCGCGCTGGCGGCGTCCGGTGATGTCCTGGGCTGTGCTGATAATGGCGACCAGGTTATCGCGCTGGTCTTTGAGGGCGGTATTTGACCAGGCGAGCAGACGGCGCTGGCCATCGCTGGTTAGCCAGTGGTTTTCGTAGCGGTTGGGAATCTGATCAATGGAAAGTTCTTGAAAGATGCCTTTGACGGTTTCTTTTTGTTCGGAGGGTATGAGCGTGTCCCAGACGTAGGTGCCGATAACTTCTTCGGCGGTGTAGCCGGTGGTTTGTTCGCAGGCGCGGTTGAAGAGGATGATGCGTCCCTCCGGGTCAAGCATGGTACATAAGAAGTCGGTGGTTTCCAGGATGGTGGCGTTGAGGTTGCGTTCGTGGGCCAGTTCCTCTTCCAATTTGGCGATGCGCTGGTGCAGTGCTTCATTCTCATCTCGCAGGGGATTTTCCCCTGGTGCGTTCTTATCCAACATTGGCGTTATCTTATCCTTTCATCTCGTCTTTTTCTGCTCGTAATACAAGACTGCCGCGCTGCCGCCTCGCCTCTTCAAATCTCGTCATTCGTCCAGCAGTCCTACTCCCTGTCCATTTAAACGGTTTCTGGCGGCAGAAACGGTGGATGGGGGTTCTGGTTCTGGCTCCGATTCTGGCGCTGGTTCTGGCTCCACTGCTTCCCCGCCGGTTGCTCCACTGCGCTGCGCTGCTCCGCCGCGTATGCCGTCTGCGCTGCCGGGTTGTCCATAGATAAGGGCCATTGGTTCGCCTGCTTTGACCATGTGGGCGGCGGCAGATGCAAGGTAGGGGCGGAGTTCGGCGGCAAGCCAGCGTGGGGTTATGTCGCCGCCATAGGTGCCGTCGTCATCTTCGGCACAGGAGGCGAGCAGAAAGAGCATGCCCACGCGGGTTGCTTCGCGCAGCACTTTGGAGACGGGGGTTTGTTCTTCGTCGCGCCGCAGGCGGAGGACGGTTCGGGCCCATTCGGTGAGTTGTGGCGATACTCGTATGGTGTTGTTGGCGGGATTTTTTTTGCTTTCGGTTGTGGTCATCGGGGGTGCTCCCTTCCGTGCTGCTTCAGGGATGCGAGGACGCGAGGATGCGGGGATGCGAAGCTATGCCGCTGCGCCTCGCGCCGCTTCCGTATACATCTGTTATCCTTCAAAAACATATAACGCATTGGCGTATACTCCTACCACATTGACATATTGGGCCAGTTCATCGGGCACGAGCAGGTAGCTTTCTGGGGCACGTCCGGCGGCGATGGCCCGTTCAATAATCTGGCCGCCCATAAGCCGCAGGCCGCCGCCGAGGCCAAGCACAAACTGGGAGGTGTCGGCCAGGAAGGGTTGAATGCGGCTTAAGAGTTCGGCTCCGTCGGTGTCCATGACGTTGCGCACCATCTGGGGGATGGGGACTTCTTCGCCTCCAAGCATAATGCGCTGGTGGATGAGGGCGCGTTGCAATTCGGCCATAGAGGGGGTGAGGCGGCTAAAATCACTACTCTGGCGGAATTGTTCCATCAGGCCGCGGGCGAGCAAGACGGTGCCGTCGCCCAGGCGGTTGCCGCTGGCCGTCCAGTGGGGCAACGAGAACTCCATGTATTGCAAGTCGCCGCCGCCAATGTCAAAGGCGGTTACTTTCTTAATGCTACCGGTCAAGTCTTGTCCGGCCAGGCTCATGCCCCAGGTGGATGCGCCGCCAAGTGTCTGGGCGACGGGTACCATGTTGACGACGTAAATTCGGTATTTCAGCACGCGGCCATCGGGGTCTTCGGTTTCTATGTCAAAGACTTTGCGGCGCAACGAGCGCAAGGCTTCTTTGGTTTCGGGCACGACATCGTTGCGGTTGGGATTGCCGGGCATGGGGCGTACTTCGCTGTTGGGTATGCCAAAGCCGAGCGCTATGGGATATTCGCCTTGTTCGTAGCCGGCTTCTATTAACCCTTGCACGAGCACGGCCATGAGCATGTCTACGTGGCGGGCGTCGCTGAGCCGTACCGAGGTAGAGCCAACCGACAATGATGCGCCGCCCATCAGGGCCGTTTCGCCGGTGACGATGGTACGGGTGCCCTGTTCGCTGTGTTCGCTTCCGCTGTCGGCGACGTCGCTCACAACCCAGGTACGCCCCTCGCGCTGGCCGGCCGATAGCTGGCGGGCGCGCTGTACGGCGGTTACGACCGAGCCATGTACAAAGCGGCCGCTCTTGCGGTGCAACAGCGTATACTTCAGTTCGTAGTTGCCGTTGTCCAGACCAACCAGCAAACTTTCGGTGCGCCCGCCCAGTCCGTTGGGAGTTCGCACGGTCTGGGGTATGCGGTAGCCGCTGTCGTGGTCTACTAACTCCTTGTCCTGGTAGAGCACATCCAGCCAGGAGTGTGGCAGGATGCGCTTGCGTCCATGCGCTGCGTCGTTGCTTTCATCAGGTATCGCCATAGGTTTCTATCTCCCCATACTAGTTGTTGCTTCCTTTGTGACCAGTATACGTCGGAGAGGCGTAAAGCGCAATGCGAAGCTATGACACCCGCGGCTATGCGCTGCTTGCTCGCCCGCCGATTTGTAAACGCGACGTAGTCTATCGGTAGGTATTTTGTTTACAAAATAACCTGTGGTGCCGCGAGAGGCGCGAGCGCGGCGCTATGGCGCTATCTCGTGTAAACACGGCGTAGTCTGTCGGTAGGTATTTTGTTTACAAAATAACCTGTGGTGCCGTGAGAGGCGCGAGTGCGGCGCTATGGCGCTATCTCGTGTAAACGCGGTGTGGTCTGCCGGTAGGTATTCTGTTTACCTGCTGGTGGTGATCGCGTAGAGAACGGGGTGGCGCTATGGCGCGAGGGGGGTATAGCGACATGGTGGGATAGCGCTATCGTTCATGGCGGTCTGGCGCTATGGTGGTGCCATGGCGCTGGTGGTATATGAGGCTCAATCGCTCTGCAATCGCATGGAATTGCGGGAGGGCTACCCCCACCGCTACGCCGACATGTCGGCGCTATGGCGCTGTGACGTCGGCGCTATGGCGCTGTGACAGCGGCGCTATGGCGGGGAAGAGGGGTACCCAGGCGCGAGGGGTCGGGGGGGGCGGCGATGCTGTGATAGCGACGCTCTGCACCCTGGCTGTACCGAGGGGGGGATAGCGGCATAGCGCTACGACCCATAGCGGTGGTGTTGTGGAGGAGGTGGGGGGGCGACGGCGAGGGGGACAACAAAGCGGTGAGCACCTCGCCCACCGCTACGCCGCTATCCTGGTGCTATGGCGCTATCCCTCTCTCACCCCTCCAACACCCGCACCGTAGACCCATCCGCTACTTGCAACGTCCCCTCAACCGAATACGCCCCACCATACACCGTCACCTGCGACGCACCGGGGACATACACCAGCTCCCCGGTGCGCACCCCCTCCTGCTGCACCTGCTGATGCACATGCTCCGACTCCATCGCTCGCACATCCTCAAGCTGCCGCCCCGCACCATAGCCCTCCATCTGCGCCGTGTCCACCCGCAACCGCGCCCCCACACGCTCCCCCGCTCGGTCAACCGTCACCGACACCTCATCAACCAGACAGGTCACGACCTCCCCATCAGCCTCCACACTCACGCGATCCCCAAAGCCCCAATGTAATCCGTACATCGCCCACGGATTACGGCTTGCTATCGCCACCTCAAACAGGCTCTCTGGTTGCCGCTGCCGCAACACCCGCTCCCCCTCATCTTCCAGACTCGCCTCCGTCAGGATATGCCGCGCATCCTGCAACACCTCGCGCCGACCAAACGGCACCAGCCCCGCGCGGTCATCATCCCCCACCGCCACCACCTGCCGCGCCTCCTCTGCGCCTTGCCCCGCCACATATACGTGCGTCGCCTCATCGTGCCAATCCGTCCCCCGCATCACGCTCGTGAGCGTCCCCGTCTCCAACGACAGCAGCACCACCGCCGCACCCATACTATTCCCAAAGCTATGGTCTGTCCCTCGCACCGGGCTATACGTCCGAAACTGCAACGCACCCCCAGGCGTCGGAGCCACCAGGTCAAAGTACACCGGCGTGCCCACCTCCGCACTCGCAGACGCCAGGTCTTTCAACACATTCAACACAATGCGCCGCGGAAACGACCGCACCACCGCCGCGCCCAGGCTAAAGTCTGGCTCCACCGACAACCAGGCGCTCACGTCTCGCCCCGAAACCGCGCTGCTCCCAAAGTTCTCTTCGACAATCTCCTTCATCACATCGTCAGCCGGCCCGCTCTTGACCGTCTCGTCACTGTTCGCCGCATAGGCCACAATGCGCCGCGCCAGCAACGCAATAGCAGGCTCAGCCTCCACCTGGATAACCCGCCGCCCCTCACTCGTCACCCGACGGGTAACCCGACTGATAAACCATACCGTCTCCGTGTCCAGCGCCAGCAAGCCATCCCCAATACTACGCCACACTTCCAGACGGTAGTCCCGTTGCAGCAGCAGAGGCAACCAGTCAGCATACGGCACCACCAGCGTCAGCGGAAAACTCACCACCCCGAACAACGCCTTGCTATAACCCGTGTCGTTGACCCGTCGCTTGTACGTCAGCGACAGAAAGTTATCCAGTACCGCCACATGCTCCCCCGCCGGCGTGGACAGCCACACCGTATACTCCGTTGCCATACCGCCCTCCCTTCCTGTAGTCGCTCTGTAGCCATCTACCTGACCCCTGACCCCTGACCCCTGACCCCTGGATTACCCTGCCCCATCCAACGACCAGTGCCGCTCGTACCACGCAATCGTTGCCGCCGTGTTGCCGTCCCCTTCCCGCACAAAAAGCCCAAGAACATTCGTGCCTGGAAGCAAGCGGAAGCTCGCCAGCTTACTGCCTGGAAGTACCTTCCCAATCACGTTTCCGCGAAAGCTCGACCGCACCGACTTCACCCCCGGCCGCAAGTCTATCGTCAGTACCTCGTTGGCGACCAGGGCGAGATTGAAGTACACACTCTCCCCCGTCGTCCAGTTCGTCAACTCGTGAATGCGCCCAGGGCCCGTAATCGTAATGTACGGATACGCCGACGCCGTGCCATGATTAACCACCGTCGTCAGCCCCGCCACATCCCAGTCCGTGCCCCCCGCGTGCCCAAACGCCAGCGCCCCATCCCCCGACACCGCAATCTCAGAGACGATCGTAATCGCCCCAGGCGGGTCAATATCCAGAGGAAACCAGGCGTAGCCATTCCACTGCGCCAGACTATTGGGCAGGGGCAAGGTACCCTCGTAGTCAAACAGCCCGCACGCAAACACCAGACCATCACCACGCACCGCAACCCCCGCCACCTGCGGCGACAGCCCGCCGGGCGAATAGTCCAGATCGTCCCCCACCGTACGCCACACCGAACCATCCCACACCGCAAACGCCCCCGTAAACGTCCCGCCCGCAAGAATACGCCCGTCGGGTAGCAGCGCCAACGCATTCACCTGGCCATCCAACCCATCCCCCACCGCCGACCAGGCCGGCGTATCTGCGTACGGGTCCCACACCGCCACATACGTTCCAGGCGACGTAAACGCCCCACCCGCATAAATCTTCCCATCCGACCCGCACACCAGCGCATACACGTAATGATTCATCCCGCTACCCAGAGCCGCCCAGGTCGGCGACCCCGCAGTAGGGTCAATCACCGCCACGTGCGTGGTCACCGCCGCCGTCGCAGTAAAGTAGCCCCCCGCATACAGCTTGCCATCATCCCCCACCGCCAGCGCCCGCACATCACTGTAGCCCGTCGCATCCAGGGTCAGGGCAACCCACGCGCTCGCTCCGCTCGCAAGCTGCTTCACCTGGCTGGCAAACAGCCCCCCGATGTAGACCGTCCCACCCGCATCAAACGTAATAGCCGAAACATCATAGTTCGGCAGGTTGCTGCCCCCGACCTGGGCCCACGCCTCGCTATCCGCATCCCAGGCCGCAATATACGCCGGCGACGTAAACGCCCCACCCGCATACAGCACACCATCAGGCCCAAACGCCAACACCTTGACGCTCCCCGACGACAGCCCCACCAATATCTCCCACACACCAGCAGCCGAGCGCCAAAAGACACGCCCATAGCTCGTGCTCTTCGCCTCGATGTGGGCCAGCGTGGTAGCCTCCGTCAACGACGTGGCCATCCAGATAGGGTCATAACACATAAACCGTAGCTCCAACGCTTCCCCCACCGGGTCAGCCCCCGTCAACCCATCGTGGTACACCACCGCAAGCGCCAGCGTCGCCTCGCTCCCCGTGTACCGCACATACGCCGGCGTCTCGTCGTCAGCCAGGTCTGGGTTAAGCGCCTGGATCAACGCCAACCGAATAGCCGCCAGGTTCGCGTGGCGCTGGCGCGACACCAACCGCAACGTCAGCAGCCGCGAGCGTACCAACGTCCGCTGGTACAACGCGCCCGCCCCCGTCGCATCCTCAAGCACAACATCTCGCACGGGCGGCATCCCCGACCCCGGCTCAGACCGCACCGTCACACCCAGACCCGCCAGGCTTACCTCAGCCCCGCCAGGCCCCACCAGCGACCACGTACCCATACCGACTCACCTCCCCATACCGTTCGCTTACCCCAACGTCGTCCGCGTCCCGCGCCCCGCCACCCGATACAGGTTCCCCGCGTGAGCATTCCCGTTTTCCGTCAGCAACGCATACAGCGCCGCAATGGTATTGATTCCGTTCGCCAGATCTGCCGCCGTAATTCCATACGCCGCCAGATCCTCGTCCGTAATAGACGCGCCAAACCCCAACGCATCCCACTGCCAGCGCTGCTCCAGCGCCGCCTGGGCGATCAAAGCCATAAGTTGCCCCGACGTATTCATCATCCGCTCAATAAACGCTTGCTTCGTCATCAGACCCTCCTTAAAATACTCGCCGCACAAACAAAGACACCATCAAAGACACCGGGTTAGGCGAACCCGTCTTACTCACATAGATTGACAAGTTATTCTTGCTTGCTGCAATCGGATTTGCCGTAAAAGAGGTCACAACCGTCTGCGTAAAGTTAGCCCAGGTAGTATTCAGAACAGTGGAAGACATCAACGTAAAACCGCTCGAATCCCCTTGGTAAAAGTTCACCGTCCAGTAGTTACTCACATCCGCACTACTACAAGACCACGATATAAGCAAGCTCTCCACCAGCACACTGAAGTTTGGGAGCGCCCCACCATACAACGTCACATTACTGGTCACATTCTGCGCAAACGCATTGTAGTTCGCCAGCGGCAACAGAAAGGGGTCACCCACCCACCGCGTCCCATCGTAGTACGCCATCTCCCGCAAGTCGGTGCGATAGAACATATCCCCCGCCGACGGACTCGCCGGAAACGACGTGCCACTATCAATGCCGCCCCCGCCCCCACCTATCAAATACTCCGTCCCCGCATCATCCTTGTAATACAGCTTCCCATCCGTCTTCGCATACACCGCAACGTACCCGCTCCCCGGCGTAGACGGAGCGCTGCTCTGCTCCGCAAACAAAATCTTTCCCATCAATGCCTCCTGAACGGGTCAAGCAACGTCCGCGCCGTGGCCGGCAACTCCCGCACCGCCGCAGCCGTCTGCCCCTGGTCGTCCGCAACCGCCTGGCGGTCATAGCTCCGATACAGCCAGCCGACAATCTCTTTGGTCGCATGCACAATCGCCACCGGCGGCGTCTCCGAATACGCCCACTTCCCCGTCACCGTAATAGCCGCCCACGGGTCAGCCACCCACACCCACGCCTTATCGGTACTCCACTTCAACCGGATAAGCTGCCACGGCGGCTCCTGCGGTTTCAACAGGTAATCGTCAGGCGACACCACCACATCATCCCCGTTCACAATCTGCGTAATCGAACACAAGTCAGCGTCCAGGTGTAAGTCGCTCCCAATCACCACCGGATGCACACAATCAAACGCCCGCATCCCATCCGTAGCCGCCTCAAACACCCGATCACAGTAGCGCTCCACCAGCTGCTGCGCCCCCGCCAGCATCCCCGTCAGCAACGCATCGTCATCCGTCCCCGCAATCCCCAGATAGGCTTTCGCATCTGCTAAACTGATATAGGCCATATCCAACCCCCTCACGCGAAGCGGACAGAGCGAAGAGCGCAAAGCGCAAACCATCACCCCGTCCGCTTTGACATCCTACGTGCTTCTACGCCTCCGCAGGTGAATAAACCACCGTCCCCGACACCCCCGACCCGTGGGCCGCCACCGGTGCCTCCGACGGATTGGACAAAATAACAATGGCGCTTTCCTGTGTTGCCCCCGCCTTATCCACCCAAAACGTAATGTACCGCTCCAACGGCTTGCTAATGTGCAGGTAATACACCTGGTTTGCATCCGTCGTCACCGTCACCTCGGCCCCATCCAACGTCGCCTGCCCACTCCCGCTCGTGTCGCTCTGCTGCGCCTTCAACGCACTGGCCGTCGCGCAACTATCCACAAACAGCAAGCACGTCACATCGGTATAGCCAGCGGTGTCCACCTCGACCGTACGGTCGTCTGCCGCCGCCGCCGCCAGCGGATCAAGTGCCTTCACAATCTTTGCATCAACCGGCAAAATCATATCCCACTCCTTCCATAGCTGATAGCCAATCGCCGCCGCCTCACCGCCTCCTCGCCTCACCGCCTCCTCGCCTCTCCGGCTATCCGCCGCTACAACTGCAACACGCGGATAGCCTCGGACAGCACAACATGGCTATCGAAGCGCCGATACATGCGGAAGCCCACCTGGCCCGTCTCCGCGTACAACTCATTCAAGCGCACCATACTCTCCTGCCCAAAATCCACAATCCAGAAATAGGACAGGTCGCCAAAGACGATCACCTTCTCATCCGCACCTATCGTGCTACTCATCGTATTGAGCGTATACACCGGGCGGCCCAGAAGCGTGCCTGGCTGCCCGGCCTGCAAGCCCGGCTGCCACAAATACTGCCCATCCGTCCCCGACTCCTTCAACTTCCGCACCGACTTGATCAGCGTATCGCTCATCAACCAGACCGCATTCTGGCGGTACATATGCGGCAAGGTATGGTACAAATCAATAATGTTATCCGCCGTCGGCGCAGCCCCCGTCGCTATGTCATACACCGTCGCGCCCGTCACCACCCCCTCCGGCCGGCTGGCACCACTACCGGTCGTGAAATCGCTATTCTCGGCCGCCGCAAAGGCCTGCGCAAAATCGGGCATCAAGACATGGCTCATCACATCAACCGACGCATCCTCCAACAACTCGTCCGACACCTTCACCAGCTTGGTATACTTCCACGGCGTAAATGTCACCTCCCCAAACGTCGGCTCCTTCTCAGAAAAAGCCCCCTCTTCACTCGTCAGCACGGCCGCCCCACTCTGCGTCATCACCGGCACCTTAAACGCACTGGCCCGCCCCACGCGGATAACCCGCGCCCCCGCCTGGCGCAACACGCTCGCATCCTTCAGCGCCGCCACCAGTTCCGCGCTATGCACCTGGGGCACAATATAGCCCCCCTCGCTCGGCGTCCCCTCCTGTAACGCCGCCTTCAACACCGAGCGGTCGCCCGTCCGCACATACACATTCCACGCCTTCACGGCCCGCGCATCATGGGCCCGCCCATCCGGCTCACCACCCATAGCATACCCCGACACCTGCGCCGGCGCAGTACGCACCACCCGCTCCAGATCCTCAACGCGCTGCTGTATCGCCTTCATCGCCGTCACATACCCATCGTCCACCGACTCGGACACCCCATCTGTCATAGTCACCGCATCATACGTTGTCATACCAAAAACTCCTTTCAACAAACGCTGCTGAACACCATTACCTGAACCATGCGCACCAACCGCCTCACCCGATGTCACCTGCACTACCGATGTGCGCGGCTCCGCCGGCGTCGGCGTCAACGAAAACTCCACCAGCGGCCACGCCTTGATCACCGGGCCCTCGCGCCGCACCAGATGCAACACACTCCCCGACGAATACCCAAGCGCCCCCTGCCGCACCAATTCCAGCACCTCCTCCACATAGGCCGCCCGCCGATCAAGCTGCGCCTCAACCCACACCCCCCGCGCATCCACATCCAGATGCACCACCCGCCCGATCTGATGCTTCACATCCTGCAACGTGTGGTCGTAATACACCGGCTTCACCGGCACCAGATCAAACAGAAAATCCGTCTCATGCGTAAACCGCTCCCCCGTCAAATCCTCTCCCCCAAACAACACCCCATACCCGGCCACTACCGCCACATCCGAAGAAAGCGCCTTCACTGCAACCGCCATACCCACCACCTCCTTACAATAGCCAACAGCCGATAGCCAACAGCCGATAGCCCAACAACTATCAAACCGCCTCACCGCGACCCCACCGGCCCATAGCCCAACAACGCCCGCGCCTCATCCACCGTCAACACCGGCCCACCAACCAACGCCATCACCGCCTGCGCCTTCTGCAACTCAAACTGCTGCATCTCCTCCAACCGCTCCGGCTGAAAGCGAAAGCGCACCCCCAGAGGTTCGCACACCTGCGCGTTCATCACCTCCTCCAAAAACCGCGCCTGGGGCAACACCGTCTCCGTCAAAAACGTCAACTTATCCTGCTGCGCCGTCGCATACGTCGCCGCGTCCGCGCTCAGTAAGCTATGCGGAACCCCAAGCGCCGCACACACATTCTCGCGCTGCTGCACCACAAGCTCGCGGCTCTCAATGTCCGACAGCCCATCCCCAATCGTCACCGGCTTCACCGTACTGCGTACCGCCACACTCTGCCACGCATTGCGAACCCCCGACACCATACGCCGCCACCAGCTTTCCAGACGGTCAAGCTCCGACCGAGGCGGATTCCCCTCCACCGTCAACAGCGTCGCCTTAATCGCCCCGCGCCGAAAGAACCCGTCCACAAATTCATCCAGGTGGTGCAACGCCTGCGCCGCCGTCAGCGCCACCTGCGCCGGCGCCACGCCCGGCCCAAGCTCCCCCGCCACATTCGGCAACCAGAAACACACCACCTCATCAACCGAAAAGCGCTGCACCGCCGACCCCACCGCCCGATCAAACCCGACCAACCCCGCCTGCACATCAAACCGCGGCGTCACACTCCCCGGCACCAACCAGCGCGGCGTCACATTCAACCCCGCCCGATTCCTCTCCTTCAACCAGTACGCCGCCCCATACAGACACAAACTACTCTCCGTGAGATAGAGACGCTGGCGCATCTCGCGCACCAGACCAGCATAGCGAGCATCGCCCGCCACATCCGCCCCCCCCCGCTCCAACACCCACGGCATACCACTCACCGACCGCGCCCGCACATCCACCGCCCGATACAGATACGGCACCACCCGATAGGCCGCCAACACCGACAACCCCTCATCAGGCGAACCAGCCAACCAACCACCATCAACCGAACCCAAAGCACAACTCTTCACCCCATCAAACAGACGAAAACTCATAGCAGCCATAACACCATCTCCCCAACAAAAAAAGCGCCCCGATCCCCGGAGCGCTTCTGGCCCGCAACCAACGCACACACGCCGGCGCAGTCAGCACCACACACTCCGAACGATCAGGGCGCCCATCTCCTGAAACCAGGGATCAAGCCCCGGCTGGCAAACCTCAATTGGTAGAGACTCAACAGACCCCGCGCCGCCATCCTCGCCACAACCAACAACCACCAGCAGACACGGTTATCTCACACGCATTACTATACCACGAGAAATCGCTAAACCGCGGAAATCATGCAACCCCACTTTCCAAAAACGTTCTCCGCATTATCCACACCCCCTCTAATAACAACAAGACAACATGCAGATCACCTTTAAAAAAGTGGTAGCACGTAGGCATGGGGAAAATGTAGAAAACCCCCACCCCCACCCTTCCAAAGCGCACAAACCCCCTGGGAGAACTTGTTGACAACACCCC
>DAOTUK010000303.1:0-13269 GCA_034437375.1 Chloroflexaceae bacterium
TGGCGTTGAGCGGGGTGCGCAGTTCGTGGCTCATGTTGGCCAGAAATTCATCTTTGGCCCGTACGGCCCGCGCCAGTTCTGCGTTGGCAACGCTCAGCTCGGCGGTGCGTTCGCTGATGCGCCGCGCCAGCGAGGCCCGCTCATCATCCAGGGCCGCCTCGGCCCGTTTGCGGTTAATAAACTGGCTCACCTGGTAGCCCAGGTCGGCCATCATCTCCGCGATAGCGGTATCGAAGGAACGGGTATCGCGGCTCAAGAAGCACATCACGCCGTTAAAGTCGGCCCCCGTGCCAACGGGAAAGGCAAAGGCGCTTTGCAGATTGGATTGGCCCGCTTCTTTCGCGCGGATAAAGCGCGGGTCGCGGGTAATCTGGTCTACCCACAAGGTCTGCTGCCGCTCCCAGACGCGCCCCGGCAACCCTTCGCTGTGCATAAAGGTGATGCTGGATGTGACGTGGGCAAACATGCTGTGTTCAAGCGACGAGTCATTCCAGCGGTAGGTACACGCGAGGCGCTGGTTATCGGCGGTGGGCTGCCACATTTCGCCCCATTGCCAATCGAAGTTACTCCCGATAATCTGGAGTATCCAGGGGAGCGCCTCATCAATGGTGGCAGCCTGGGAGAGTACCAGCGTGACGGCCAGTTGGGTGGCGTGGCGCACTTCGGCCTGTTTGCGTTCGGTAATGTCGGATACCGAGCCTATCAAGCGGATAGGGACGCCGTGGTCGTCGCGCACGATGTAGCTACGCACATCAAGCGAGACATAGGAGCCGTTGCTCGTGCGGAAGCGGTATTCGTCGTTCCAGACCGGTCTGGAATTGTTCATGGCGGCTTGCAGGCGTTGGATAACGCTGTCGCGCTCGGTGGGGTGGATGCGCTGGTAGTACCAGGCCTGGTTGGTATGGGCGCTCTGGTTGGGGGTAAACAATTGCTGGTAGGCCCCGTTCCACCACAGCGTTTGCTTCTGGATGTCCCAATCGTAGATAGCCTCGCGCGTGGCCAGCGTCACCAGCCGGAAGCGCTCTTCGCTTTCGCGCAGGGCGTGTTCGGCTTTGCGGCTTTCGGTGACGTCCACGGCGAGGCCCAGAACGCCTATCTGGGTATCGCTGGAATCAAAGAGCGGTGTGAGGTGGTTTTCAAAGGTGTGCCCCATGACTTCGCTACGACAGGTGGTTTCCTCGCTGGACATAGTGCGGCGGATAGCATCCAGAACGTTGTCGAGATCAGGATACAGCGCGTAGACAGATTGGCCCACCACTTCGCCCGGTTGCAGATTAAGGATGTCAAGGCCCTTTCCTTCCGAGAGGGTAAAAACGCCTTCCATATCAAGCGCATAGATAACGACGGGGATGTTCCGCACGATGCTGCGGTAGAGTTGTTCGCTGGCGCTGAGCGCGTCCTGGGTGCGGCGGCGCTCGGTAATCTCGGTACGCAGGGCGCGGTTGGCACGTTCCAGTTGGGTGGTGCGTTGTTGTACGCGGGACTCCAATTCTTCGTGCGCTTTTTGTAGCGCTGCTTCGGTCCGGCGTATGGCGGTGATGTCGGTATAGGTGGAGACAACGCCGCACGGGTCGGTATCGCTGTTGCACAAGACCGGTTGGGCGTTGACCAGCAACCAGGTATGGGAGCCGTCGGCGCGGGGGATACCCATAATCACGTTGGTATGGGGGTGGCCGGTGCGGAGCGCGGCCAGCGAGGGGTATTCCTCTTCGGTAAAGGGGGTACCGTCTTCGTGGATGGCCTGCGAGATGGTTTCAAGAATGGTGTGCTCTTGCAGGGTGCGCGTCGTTCGCCCAAGCATTTCCTTGGCGCGGGCGTTCCATTCGCGGATGTGGCCCGCGCTATCGTGAAAGATAACCCCCTCTTGCATCGTGCTGATGATGGTGCGGTAGCGGTTTTCGCTCTCGCGCAGGGCCCGCTCAATGTCCAGGCGCTCGGTGACGTCTATGTTGATTTCGCCAATGTAGCGCACATCGCCGCTCTCGTCGCAGATAGGTAGGTAGGTCGTTTCGGTGCATATCGTCTCGTCCTCTGCCCACCCCGCGAAGCCGGCCCGCGCGGGGGCGTAGCAAGTGGGCGGCATACGGTAGGGTTTCCCCTGACGGGCGCGGTCGAAGTATTCCACAAAACCGCGTTCAATCGCCTCGCTATCCTGGTACCTATTGAACGAGCCAGCGACATGCTCCGGGCAGGTTTGCAACAGGTGCGCATTCTGCTGGTTGATGTCTAGCAATACGCCGTCCTCCCGATAGAGCACCATGGGTATGGGCATATGCTCGAAGAGGGCGCGGTAGGGGCGCAGCTCTGTGATGGTGTGTTCCAGTTCGGCAATGCGCTGGCGCAGGTATTCGTTTTCCTGGTGCAAGTCTCGTTTACTCATGGCGTTCTCTCCCGTTGTCCGTCATCGTTTCTATGATGGTGCGCAATTTCTTGAGGCTGATAGGTTTGCTCATATACTCGTCGGCGCCGGCTTCCAGGCAGCGTTCGCGGTCGCCGGCCATCGCCAGCGCGGTGAGCGCGATAATGGGCACCCCTTCAAGGCTCTGGTTGGCGCGGATGTGGCGCATCACTTCCAGGCCGTCCATGCCGGGCATCTGTATATCCATCAGGATAATATCCGGGCGATGGGCCCGCACCTTTTCAAGCGCCTCGATGCCGTTGCGGGCAATGGTGACCTGGTAGCCGTTGATGGTGAGGTATTCGGATACCATGGCGATGTTGTCCTCGTTGTCCTCGGCAATCAGGATCTGGATAGTGGCGGCGGTGGGGTCGGGCATGGGTGGCGCGGCCGGTGCGTCATCCGGTTGCGATAGGTTCTGGTTGGGAAAGATGGCGGCCAGGGCCAGTTGGAGTTGCTGGCGCGAGATGGGCTTGACCAGGTAGTTGTCGGCGCCCAGGTCTTGGGCGCGTTCCTGTTCGTCTACCACCGAGACAATCACGATGGGGATGTGTTGCGTTTCGACGCCGGCTTTCAAGGCTTGCAAAATCTCCCAACCGGATTGGCCGGGCAAGAGAATGTCGAGGATGATAACGTCCGGCTGTATCTGGCGGGCGTGGGTAATGGCGCTGTTGCCCTGGGTGTAGATAACTGTTTCGGCGCCCAGTTCGTTGAGGTAGCGCGTTACCTGTTCGGCGGCCGTGGGCGAGTCTTCTATCACCAGCGCCCGCCGGAGCAAGCGCGGCCAGAGGCAATGCTGCTTGCTGCGGGTGTCGGGGTCGTCCTGGCCCTGTTGCTGTTGGGGTTGGCTCACCTTCCAGGGGAGCGTAATGGTAAAGCGGCTCCCCTCCCCCACGGTGCTTTCCACCGTAACGCTGCCGCCGTGCATTTCGGACAGACGGGCCACCAGCGCCAGACCCAACCCGGTGCCCTCGTGCTGGCGGTCTAGCCCGCTGTCAAGCTGTTCAAAGGGCTTGAACAGCCGCTCCATATCTTCCTCAGCAATGCCAATACCTTCGTCCCATACGTGAAAGTGGACTACCTGGTGTTCCTCGTCGCCCACCACTTCTAGCCCCACGTGCCCACCTTCGGGGGTAAACTTCACCGCGTTGGTGAGCAGGTTGACGAGCATTTGCTTCAGGCGGCGCTCATCGGTAAGCAGGGAGATAACGCTGCTGTCCAGGCTCTCGGTGAGGACGAGGCGCTTTTTGTGGGCCTGGTTCTTGAGCAGGCGCATACTGGCGTGGCACACATTTTCAACCGATACGTTGGTCAGTTGGAGCTCGCTTTTGCCCGACTCTATCTTGGAGAGGTCGAGAATGTCGTTAATCAGTTCGAGCAGATGGCGGCCGCTCTCCTCAATGCTGCGTAGCGAGTTGTACTGTCGCTCGGTGAGGGGGCCATACACCTGCTCTTGCAGCGCTTCGGAGAGGCCCAGGATGGCGTTCAGCGGGGTGCGCAGTTCGTGGCTCATATTGGCCAGAAAGTCGTCTTTCATACGGGCGGCGTGGGCCAGGCGAGCGTTGGCCAGGCGCAGGTCGCGGGTCTGCTCCTCCACCTGCCGCGCCAGCGAAGCGCTCTGGGTGGCCAGGGCCTCTTCCACGCGCTGCCGCTCCTGCACCTCTTGCACCAACAGCGCGTTGGCCTGTTCCAGTTGGGCGGTACGCTCTTTCACGCGCTGCTCAAGCTCGTCATTGGCCCGTTGCAGCACCTCTTCGCTGCGGCGTATGGCCTCTTCGGCCTGTTTGCGCTCGGTGATTTCGACAAAGACCAGACCGATACCCTCCGGGCGCTCGTCGCGGTCATACAGCGGGAAGTAGGAGGCTTGCCAGTGGCGCAGTGTGCCCGGATCGGCGGGGGTTTCGCCGCTTACCTCAATACCATACAGCGATGTGCCTTCGGTGAGTATCTGCTCAAAGGTGGGTTTGAGCGTGGGGCCCAGGTCGGGCAAGACCTCTTCCACTGTGCGGCCCAGGTGTTCGTCTACCGTCCGACCATTCATCATCGCGGCCGTTTCGTTGATGTGCTTGTAGCGTAGTTGACTGTCGAGCAGCGCCAGTCCGGCGGGGGCCGACGTGAAGAAGGCGTCCAGGCGCTTTTCTTGCATAGCGACTTCCTGTTCCAGGTTCTTGCGTTCGGTAATATCTTGCAGCGAGCCGACAATTTCAAGCGGGGTGCCGGTTTCGTCGCGGATGAGGCGCAGTTGATTTTCGACCCACCGGTAGATGCCGTCGGCGTGGAGAAAGCGGTATTCGTGCAGGTGGTAATTTTGCTCGAAGAGGCGGGAGAGGTTGTCAAAAACCAAGGGCGCGTCGTCGGGGTGGATGTGGTTGGCCCAGAAATCGGTATTGCTGGTAAATTCGTCTGGCTCGTAGCCAAACACGCCGCGGATGTTGCTGCTGACAAAGGTGGCGCCAAAGTCGCCCGCCGGGCGCGAGCTAAAGATAACCACCGGGCTGACGCCAAGCAGGTGCTCCACGCGCGCTTGCGCCTCCTGGAGCGCCACTTGCATATGCTTGCGCTCGGTGATGTCGGTAGCGATGCCGCCTACGCCAGAGCGGGTACCGTCTGTGTCGTACAGCGGAAACTTGATGGTCATAAAGGTGCGCGGCGTGTCGCCATGGGGCACAACCTCCTCTATCTGCACGGGAGCGTCGCTTTCGAGCACGCGGCGGTCGGCGGCCCGCACCGCTTCGGCGATGGACGGCGGCATCAGGTCGTGGTCGTTCTTGCCAAGCACCTGGCCCGGTTCGTGGTCAAAGAAGGCGTCAAACTGCTGGTTGGTGAGCAAATAGGTGCCCTGGGTGTCTTTGGCAAAGATGAGCGCGGGGGAGTTATCGAGAAAGCCGCGCAGAAAGGATTGGCTCTGGCGCAGCGCTTGCTCCGAGCGGGTAAGCTCGGCGGTGCGCTGGTTGACGCGCCGTTCTAGCTCGGTCTGGATACGCTCCTGTTCCAGTTCGTCTGTGCGCCGCTCCCGCGAGTCGCGCAGCGTAGCCAGAATGGCTATACCGTCGGTTGTGGGTATCATCGTGGCGGTCACATCCATAGGCACCAGCGAGCCGTCGGCGTGCTGGAAGTTTTGCGATTCAAAGACGGCTCCGTGTACGCGCAGATTGTCCAGTACCTCGTTGCGGCGCGTTTCGGTTTCCTCCGGCGGGAAGAGGATGGAGAAGTGCTGTCCGATAAGGTCGGCCGGGCTGTAGCCCAGAATGTAACGCACGACGGGGTTAATGTTGAGGATGGTTCCGTCGCGGCCATCGCCCAGGACAATCACATCCAGCGAGTCGTGGAAGACCGCGCCAAAGCGGGACTCCGACGCGCTCAGGCGCTCCTCAGTGTATTTGATGGGGGTTATATCGCGTTGCTGTACCAGAGCCCCTCGCTGGCCCTGCCAGGGGTAGGCGGTGATGGTGAGCGCAAACCAGCGCTGGTGGGGGGGCGCGGCAACCGCCCGGCTGGTACAGGCAAATTCTATGTCCACGCGGTCACGCTGGCCGGACAATAGCTCCTGGACGCCTTGCTGAAGGGCAGGAACATCTACAGTGCTAAAGGCGCAGGCTTGCCGAAAGCAGGCGCAATAGTCGGCCCCCACCGTGAAGGCGTCGGTGGAACCGGTAATCTCGCGGTGCATTGTGAGCCAGGCGGTGTTGAGAAAACGAATGGTACCCTGGGCATCGAGCGCGGCAAAGCCATCGGTCAGGTGTTCAAGCGAGACGCAGGGGGATTGGGGGGTATCCGGGTTGTCGAGGGTATCGGCATAGGTATCGGCCATCATTATAACGTTCCTGGTGTTTCAGCAATTTTATTGTACGGTCATACAACCTCAAGAGATACGCGCATAGGGGACACTATCCCTACCCATTCCTGTCCCTGGCAAGAAATAGGCAAGGTGACGACCCCCTAACCTATTCACTTCAAGCGAACGTGTGGCTGTGGTGTCTGCCTCTTAGTATACACAAAGTACAGTTCGCAAATGTGCCCTTTTGTACAAATTCAGCATTGTATATCAGGCAAACCCTTTTAACAGCTTCTATATCATTCAGTTATATATCATACCAGCAAACGGACGGCATGCATAGGGAGAAATGATCTAGATTCAATCTAGAAAAATTGCGAAACTTGCGGAAACCCGCTAGAACGTGGGGAGATGGGCGGGGCTACAATGCTACGGTGCCCCGCTGCCCCCGCGCTGCGCCGGGGGGATTTTTAACACCCTATTAACACATTCTCCCTGTTTAAAAACGAAATTTTAACCCTGGCTACCACATTGCTTAACCAATCGTTCAGATAGGGTGGGCATACTGTGGCGGCTACAACTTGTCGTAGCTACGGTTTATTGTCGGTAGAGCATATCAGGGAGGTAGAGAATGGTTCAGTTAAATGGTGCAACGCGGAGAGCGCGTTCGCGCACCGGTTTTGTGCTGTTGCTTCTGGTTGGGATGTTGCTGGTGGGGGTGTCGCCTATGGCAACCATGGAGGTAGCCCGCGCCGCCGACCCGGATGGCGCAGGTACCTTGACCTTGCTACACAACAATGATGGCGAGTCGTCGTTGCTGCCCCTTGAGTATGGGGTAGAACAGGGCAAAGACACGGTACCGTTAGAGGTAGGCGGTGTGGCGGCCTTCAAGAGCGTGATGGAACGGGAGATTGACGACGCACGCTACCGCAACAACGCGGTGCTGGCCGTCTACGCTGGCGACGCTTTTCTGGCCAGCGCTACGCTCCAATGTACGCTGGATGATCCGGACGGCAAGGTGTATGATGCCATTGCTCAACGCCAGATGCCCTACGATGCCCACATCCTTGGCAACCACGAATTTGACTTTTCGCCCGACTTTCTCGAACGCTTCATCCGCGCCTTCGAGGTGGAAGGCAAGCTGACACAGCCGTTCCTTTCGGCAAACCTGGTGTTTGACAAAGAACAGGGTTTCAAAGACCTGGTAGAGAAAGATCGCTTGATTAACAAGGACGTGGAGGATGGGCGCGTGATGGCCCAATCGGCGATTGTGGTAGACGACGAGACGGGCCAGCGCTTTGGTATTGTGGCGATGACTACCCCCTACCTGGAAACGATCTCCTCGCCGCGCAATGTCAAGGTGCGTACCAATATCAAAGCGATTGCCCAACGCCAGATCAACAAGTTGCGGGGGCGCGGTGTTGAGAAGATTATCTTTGTCAGCCACCTGCAAGACATAGATAACGACGTAGAGCTGATTACAGGCCTCAAGCATATTGATATTGCCGTCGCTGGCGGTGGCGATGAGATGCTGGTAAACCCCAAACTGCCCAGGAAATGGCAGGTGTTGCCGGGCGAAGAAGCGCCCATTGACAAGAAAAAGTATCCCTATCCAATGACGGTGACGGATGCGGCCGGGCGCACAGTGTACGTTGTTACCACGGCCGGCAACTACAAGTATCTGGGGCGCATTGATGTGGACTTTGACGACAAGGGCGAAGTGAAGAAACTGTACACGCGGGTAAGCTATCCACGCCCGGTGGTGCCTGAATCGGAGACGGCCAGCAAGCTGAAGGTGACGTATGCCATTGCCCCGGACAACGATATTGTCACCAGCGTTGCCAAGCCCATCAAACAATGCCTTGAAACGCTCGACAAGCCGATTGCTCGCAGCAAAGTGCTGCTGGATGTGTCCAGAGCGAGTGTCCGCGGCGGCGAAAGCAACGCAGGGAACCTGATCGCCGACTCGTTCGTCTATGCGTATAAGGATGTGCGCAACGCCAACGACTTGCCAGAGTACAAGCCAACCGTTGTTGCGGTGCAGAACGGCGGCGGTATCCGCCAGAACGCTGGCGACGTGTTGCCCGTGGGCGGCAAGGCGCCCGGCACCATTTCGCGTATGGACACTATGAACGTGTTGCCCTTCTTTAACTACGTCGTGGTGGTTCAGGATGTCTCGCCGAAAGACGTTAAGCAGATGTTTGAGCGTTCGGCGGCCGATTTGCCCGGCACGGGCGGTCAATTCTTGCAGGTATCCGGTCTGAAGGTGACCTATGACCTGAGCCAGACCGCGCAGGAGATAGACGAAGAGGGCAAGATAACGACGCCCGGTAGCCGCGTGGTCAGCGTGGTGCTGGATAACGGCAAGGCGATTGTCCAGGATGGTGCGGTCGTAGAAGGGGCCCCGTCGCTGGACATCGTTACCAACAGCTTTACGGCCGGCGGCGGCGACAATTACTCTATGCTGGCCGACAACGAGAAGGGCAAGCTCTTTGACAAGGATGGCGTGGCGCTGACCTATGAGCAGGTGTGGTACAACTATCTGATGAGCTTTGACAAGAAAGACGGCTTGCCCACCATTACCGCCGACGATGCACCGGAGGGCGGCGAGGGGCGCATAACAATGCAAAACGTGCCAGAGGAAACGCCCGAAGAGTAAACCGGCCTGTGCCGGAAAACCGAGCAACGCTCTCCCCCCACCCCACGCGGGGGAGAGCGTTGCTGTGTGCGCTTGTCAAGCACCTGTGTGCGTGGTATGCGCCGCTTAAGGCATGGCAATGGGGTGGGGAATGCGGTAGAGTAGAGCCAGTGATAGGTGAAGCGCGAGGCGCGAGGCGCGAGGCGCGAGGCGCGAGGCGCGAGGCGCCGGGGAGTAAGACGAGATGTTACAGAAAGCGGTACTCAGGTTTGCATTGTCGCTGCTCTATATCTACGCTTTTGTGCTGGATGGGTGGACAGTGGTCTATCTGCTGTTTGAAGATCGCTGGTGGTGGATGTTCCTGTTCAATTCGTTTGCGGCCTATTTTCTCTTTGGGGGGTTGCTACTCTTGCCGGTGGCGCTCCTGTCCCGCCGCTATGTTGCGTCGGCCGGGCTTGGGGTGGCGCTCCTGATGGGGCCGCTGCTGTATGGCGATGTGCTGCTGCCCAACCAGCAGACGGCGCAGGCGGACGGTACCACGTTGACAGTGATGACCTCGAACCTGCTTGGGTTCAATATGGACACAGAGGGTATTATCGCGGCGATTGTAGAGTCGGACGCGGATGTGGTGGCGTTGCAGGAATTGAACCCGCCGGTGGCCCGGGCGCTGGAAACGCAGTTGGGCGAGGTATACCCCTACCGACTGCTCGCGCCAAAGCAGGGCGTAACGGGGATGGGGGTTATCAGCCGCTATCCGCTCCGTGTTGCCGATGTGGTGGTAGCGGAAGGGGGATGGGTGGGCGACCCGCAGGCGGTGCTGGTGGATGTGGCCGGGCGCGAGGTGATGCTGTTCAATTACCACGGCAAAACCGTGGGTCTGGGTAGTGCAGAGCGGTTTAACTGGTCGTTGCGGGTGCGCGAACAGCAGACGCAGGAGATTGTGAAACTGGCACAGGACTATGGCGGGCCGTTTATTGCGCTTGGCGATTTGAACGCAACCAGTACCAGCCGGGCGTACCGCATTATGACCGATGAACTGGCGGATGCGTGGAGCGTGGCCGGCAATGGGCTTGGGCATACCTTCCCCGGCGCGGCGTCGCAGGGCAGTTCGCGTATGCGGGTGGCGGGGGTGCCGGTACCCAGGTGGCTGGTGCGGATTGATTTTATTTGCTATTCGGAACATTTGCAGGCCCTGTCGGCAGACCATGGGGTCTGGGATGGACAGTCGGATCATCGGCCCGTGCGGGCGACGCTCTCCCTGTAGCAACGCTCCCAGGCGCGGAAAAATGTCTGGCACACCCCCGCTAAAATCCCCACTTGACATCCCCCACCGAATCGAGTATACTTTGTGTTAAATTTACACTTAGTTCAGCAACCTGCGGGCTTTCCTTTCACACGGTTCTTTCTTTATCCATAATCGTATCCCTCTGGCCGTGAGGCCCTTTTTTACTATCAAAAATAGTGTCAAATTTACACTAAATAGTGAAAGTAGAGGATAGTATGCACGTACCAATGGTCGCAGAGCCAACCATAGACCGTCACATGGTCGCAGAAATTAGCCAGTTGAAACGAGAACGACGCGCCATCATTCTGGCGCACAACTATCAGTATGGAGCCATCCAGGACATCGCGGACGTCGTGGGCGACTCGCTGGGACTGTCGCAGGCCGCGGCCCACACCGACGCCGAGGTCATTCTCTTTTGCGGTGTCCACTTTATGGCCGAGACGGCCGCCATTCTCTGCCCCGACAAGCGCGTCTTGCTGCCCGACCTGGCCGCGGGCTGTTCGTTGGCCGACTCCATTACCGCGGAGCAGTTGCGGGCGTGGAAAGCCGAACACCCCGGCGCGGTCGTCGTCTCCTACATCAACACCACCGCCGAAGTCAAAGCGGAGAGTGACTACTGCTGTACCTCTGGCAACGCCGTAAAAGTTGTCCAATCCATCCCCCCCGACCGCGAGATACTCTTTTTGCCCGACATGTTTTTGGGCAGTTATGTGCATCATATCACGGGGCGGCCTATCAAGACGTGGGCCGGCGAGTGCCACGTGCATGCGGCCATTACCCCCGACATTATCAACCGCGTGCAAGCCGACCACCCGGCGGCCGATCTCGTCATCCACCCGGAGTGTGGCTGTGTCACCGCCTGTATGCAAGCGGTCGCAAGCGGCGACCTGAAGCCCAACGGGCATGGCCCCCACATCCTCTCAACCGAGGGCATGATGCGCCACGCACAGCAAAGCGACGCCAACGAATTTGTCATAGCCACCGAAGTGGGCGTACTCCACCGCCTGCGCAAAGCCAACCCCACCCGCCACTTTCACCCCATTAGCGATGAACCCGTCTGTCGCTATATGAAGATGATCACACCAGAGAAAGTATTACACTCGCTGCGGGAGATGGAGTATCAGGTAACCGTTCCCGCCGACCTGTCCGCCCGCGCACGGGGAGCAATTGAACGGATGTTAGAACTGGCATAAGCAATAGCGAGGAGTCACGCATGAAAGCGAATGGGCGATACACGTACACCATGGCGTCGTATCTGGAAGCACCCCGCTTTGTCCTCTCCGGGGTAGCGAGGTGGGTGTGCCAGCACCACAGCGAGGTGCTGGTTATCGGAGGTGGGGCCGCGGGCTTAATGGCCGCGCTTGTCGCGGCCCAGGATGCAACCGTTACCTTGCTCACCAGCGACGCGCCACTGGAAAGCAACTCCTCACGGGCGCAGGGGGGCGTAGCCGCAGCGATGAGCGCCAACGACTCACCCACGCTGCATATTGAAGATACGCTCATCGCGGGGGCCGGCTTGTCGGATGTGGCCGCGGCGCGGATGCTGGCCTGGGAAGCCCCCGCGCTGATGGATGAGTTGGCCGCCCTGGGGGTACCCTTCCAGCGCGAACGAGGGGCCGCGGGGGGCGCGTTTGCGCTTGGATTGGAGGGCAGCCACTCGCGCCGCCGTATCCTGCACGTTGGCGACACAACCGGCCTGGCGATTACCAGCACCCTGGCGCAGCACGTCGCGGCCCACCCGCGCATCCACTGCTACCAGGGCTACCATGCGGTTGACCTGGTGGGCAATGATGTGTGTTGCCTGGGGGCGCTGGCCCTGGATAGGCGCGGACGGCTCCACCGCTTTGGCGCGGGGGCCACCATTCTTGCCACCGGCGGGTTTGGGGCCCTCTACGGCCTGAGCAGCAACCAGCCGGGCGCCCTTGGCGAAGGGATAGCCATGGCCTTTCGGGCGGGGGCCGACGTTTGCGATATGGAATTTGTACAGTTTCACCCCACCGTGCTGCGGAGCGGCGACGGGAGCGGCTTTCTGATAAGCGAGGCTGCGCGGGGCGAAGGGGGCATCCTCCGCACACTGGCGGGGGAACGCTTCATGCCGCGCTACGACGAGCGGGCCGAACTGGCCCCGCGCGACATCGTGAGCCGCGCTATCTTCGACGTGATGCAACAAAGCGGAACCAGCGCCGTGCTGCTCGACATGACCCACCTGTCGCGTGACTACCTCCGCCAACGCTTCCCCACTATCTCCGAGCGCTGCCGCCACGAAGGGATAGATCTTGCCACAACGCCGGTGCCGGTCGCCCCCGCCGCGCACTACTGTATGGGCGGCATATGTACCAACCTGGCCGGCGCTACCAGCATCGCGGGGCTCTACGCGGCGGGCGAATGCGCCTGCACCGGCGTACACGGAGCCAATCGCCTGGCCAGTAACTCCTTGCTGGAATGTCTGGTCACCGGGCGGCGGGCCGGGCGGGCCGCCGTCGCCTATGGCCGCAAACAGCCCCACAGCACCAACGAGTGGTATGGCGATATAGGGTATACTGGTATGACCAGCAGCCGGAGCCGCCAGAATACCAGCTATAGCCAGCACCAGCGCAACGGGCACAGCAGCGGTTGGGTCGGGGCGTCTGTCCAGCAAGGGCCGTCGGAGCCTCTGGCAAGCTGGCGGGCCGACCTGGCGGCGCTGATGAGTGCGGGAGCGGGGCCGCTCCGCACAGCGGAGGGATTGCACGCGGCCCTGGTCGGGTTGGAACACTTCCCGCGGCGAGTTGATGTGGCCGGCGGGAGCGAGGCCGTCACCGCGGCCAACGCGGCGCTGGTCGCGCGGCTCGTGGTAGTGGGGGCCCTGGCCCGCGAGGAGAGCCGCGGGGCCCACTTCCGCAGCGACTTTCCGCAGACGGATGATGCCTGGCGCGAGCATGTGGTGCTACGGCGCGGGCAAGCGCCGTGGCGGGCCGTCACAGTAGCCGACCGGCCGGGCCAGCAGGAGCAGGGCAGCGAGCGACCGGTGCTTGACGAATGTGCGCCGCTTGTTGATGGCGAACGACGGGCGGTACCCTATGAGCAGAGAGGAGCAAAGGAATTTGTATGATGCTACCACGAGAACTGATCCAGGAGACAGTGCAGCACGCGCTGCGCGAGGACATCGGCGGGGGCGACCTCACAACGCTGGC
>DAOTUK010000304.1:0-3555 GCA_034437375.1 Chloroflexaceae bacterium
GTTCAGCGCGCGGCGCAGCGCCTGCGGTGCTATCTGCGCCAGCGTGGCCAGCGGGTCGGGCAGGGGCGACTGCCACAGCCAGTCCGGGTGTACCCAGAAGCCGGGCAGCACCTCCGAATGGTAGCGCCCTTGCCCGTCTGGCCCGACCGCCTCGTAGCGCCCCTGGGCATTGCGGCGGTGCCACTGCATCTGCTGTCCCTCCGGGCGCGGGTCTATCAGCCAGTACTCCCGCACGCCGACCTGCTCATATTCAGCAAACTTCTCGTGGTAATCGCGGCGGCTACTCTCCCGCGACACCACCTCGACAATCACATCGGGGGCCGCTTCCATGCGCCGCTCGCTGAGCAGGTGCAGGTTCTCGCGGGCCACGAAGATAATATCCGGTTCGCGGTAGGAACGGTTGGGGATGGTGCGTACTTCGAAGGGGGCAATGAGGGCCGTGCCCAGGTTGTGTGCTTTTGCAAACATATTCATAAGCGTAAACAGAAAACCCGCAATATCCTGGTGTATGAACAGCGGTGGCATAAATACGGTAACCTCCCCATCTACCCATTCGGCGTGGGTATCTTCATCCACCCATTGCGCGTATTCGGCATAGCTCATATGGTAGCGCCGCTCCTGGCGGGGGGCGGGGGGCGCTATCGTCGCCAGTTCGGTCATAGGGAAACCGCTCCTTTGCCTTTTCATCCATCGTTTTCCTTAGTATAGCATACTCACACCACCGCCGCGTGCGCCCATAAAAATCGCCAGAGCCCCCCGCACGAGGGAGCCCTGGCGACCAACCGACTCTATCGGTTCAACCAATCGTACCGCAACCCAGGAGTTAAAAGGGACTGCGTGGTTGGTGGCTAATCAACGGCAATCTGATAAAGAAGGGCGGCCCGTCGCCATCACCTTCTGTTCCGCCCGGCGGCACCATCTCATCCTCACCCACAATCGTCAGGGTAGCCGACGTTTGCGAGGGGACAAAGCCATCAGACGGGGACACCTGGGCATAATTGGTCAAGACCTCCCCAAGATCACCCCGCACTCGTACCCGGTACTGCAACACCGTCATACCAACCGGATTGTTGGTTGTCTTCGCAGGAATAACGATGTCTTCCCATAGCAACTGTTGCTTCAATTCGGTTGTTATCGGCTCGGTCTGAATCAGCGGTTGTGGCCCTAGCTCTGTCATCGCCACAAACTCGCTGTCGGGCGGCACCATATCTTGCACCGTGATGCCCTGAACCACATCCTTGTGTGTGTTGACCAGCGTAATACGGTACAGCATCAAACTCCCCGATACCGCCCTGGTATGCGATACCTCCTTGCCAATAGCGGTTGTATTATCGGGCGGCGGACAAATCGCTATTTCCGGGTTAATGTCGCCCTGCGCGTTGGGCATTTGGATAATCTCGCCATCACCACTGGTCGCTGTAACCACCGGCGTCAGCGTATCCCAGACCTTGCCTAACTGCAACGTCATCGGAATTAAGATCGTCTCCGGCGTCTTTTCGGCAAGCATCGGCAAGGTAACATCCTTCCAGATCAACCACACCGAGCCATCAACGTTGGGCACAATGTCAGGCTCCTGGATGGGGGCCGACACCCCATCGGTATTGACCCCCAGATATTTCAAACCAAATGGCAATTTCACAATGATACGGGTATGCAAATCGCGGACGGTATTGGTGCTATAGAGACGGAGTTGGTACACAAACTCCGTCCCCTGCTGCTCGCAAGCTGTCAACGAAGCACCGGTCACAGACGTATACAGGTAGCCATACCCATCGTTGAGCGACTCAATAACCTTGATCGTTGCTTCGCTCGTTTCCGGCTCAAAGGGCTCAAGCGCCGTCACGGTTGCCGTATTCGTATAGCGCTCTCCCACTGTACCCGGTTTGAGTTGTACCTGGTAGCGCAACTGGTACATACCCACGCTCTCGCCCGCTTCTGGGGCCGGCACGACCAGATCATTCCAGATCAGGTGGCGGTCGGGTTGGCCCGTTTCAACGTCTGGCCGCAAGTTGGGATGGGGGCCATTATCCACCATCTCCACAAACGCCACCCCATCGGGCAACACATCCTCAACCATCACGCCGGTAATATCCTTCGGGGTCGTATTCACCAGCGTTATCTGATAGAGTACCTTGCTTTCGGGCGTCACCTTGTCGTTGTCTGCTTCCTTGCCAATTGTCGGGGCCGGCGGCGGGCAAATCTCCAACGTTGTATTGGTATCGCCGTCGCTAAAGCTCCGCAACGAACCCTGCGACCAGGCCGCCGTCGCTACGGGCTGAATGTCGCCCCAGGTCTGCCCGATCTGAAGGCGCATATCTATGGTGACTTTGGCCGGGGTTTCCCCCTGCGCCTGGGGCAACACGACATCCTTCCAGTACAGGTTGGTCATCCCATCACCACTGGTTTCAACCAGCAACGGATCGCTTCCAGATAGCGTTTCGACGTATTTGAGCCCCACCGGCAACGCGACCGTTACATCAATATCTCGGTAGGATCGCGCAGTCTTCGGTGGATTGACCAGCGTCACCCGGTAGGTCAACTCTGCGCCCTGCTCCACACATTCAGCGCTTGACGAATTGGGAATATCCTCTATCAAGTAGGGAGCATCCTCTGGCGGTTTGGGCGGCTCAACCATCGTCACCGTGGCCGTATCACTATCGGGCGTAAAGGGCGTATCAGCCGTCACGCTGGCGCTGTTGGTATAGGTTTCGCCAACCTTGCCCGACGTCAGACGGGCCTGGTAGCGCAATATAACCCGACCGGCGCTTTCTTCATCTTCGCCCGCCGGCACGGTAACATTCTTCCAGACCAGACGCTTCTTAGGCGTCCCAGTCTCCGGATGATCCTGCAATTCCGGTTGGGGCGCCCCCCCTATCATCTTCACAAACGCGACCGTCTCCGGCAACACGTCTACCACCCTTACCCCCGATACATCCTTACCGGTCGTATTCGAGAGCGAAACCTGGTAGACCATCAACCCATCTTTAGACACCGTTGGCGTATCAACCACCTTGGCCATCGCCAGCGTGTTTTCACCATCACACACCGTCACCTGCGAGGTATCGGCCTCGTCGTTCTCCACGGTCTGAATAACCCCATCCGTGCTCACGGCGCTGGCGGTCGGTTTCAGCGTGCCCCACACATGCCCAATCTTGAGCTTGAGCAACAGCACCACCTGGGCCGTCGTTTCGCCCTTCGCCTGGGGAATCGTTACCCCATCCCACCGCAGCGTGATCGTCCCATCACCATTGCTCTTCTGCGTCGGCTCCTGGAGCGATTTGGGTAAATTCGTATAGAGCACCCCTTGATACTCCAGACCGGCGGGCAATTTGACCGACAGAGCCGTATTGGCATAGCTCTTTTCCGCATTACTATTCAACAGGCTTACCCGATAGGTTAATTCCTTGCCCTGCTCCTCACATACCGCATCGGAAACGTTCAGGATAGAGGTATAGAGATGCGCCGTGCCCGGGTCAACGATAATGATGTCGGGGTCTATAACCGTCACCACCACCGAACTGGTGTCGGGCTTGAAGGTGCCGCCAGGCGCGGTCA
>DAOTUK010000305.1:0-2443 GCA_034437375.1 Chloroflexaceae bacterium
TGGATACCGCCATCAGCGTGCATAGAATAGATATTATACCCCCCGTTGCGAAACGAATGAAACGCAATGCTCGAACCGTCGGGCGACCAGGCCGGCGCCATATTCGACACTGCCCCGCTCGTACATTGACGCAAGCCGCTCCCATCCGCATGCATCACATACAGATGAAAATGGCTATGCACAAACGACGCAAACACCAGCAACCGACCATCGGGTGACCAGTCCGGGTCATAATCACGGGCCGCGTTGTTGGTAAGATTCACTTCTCCGCTGCCATCCGCATTGATACGGTAAATATCAAACACGTCGCCCCGGCGCGACACATAGGCGATAAAGGCCCCGTCCGGCGACCAATCCGGCGCCCCATCGGCTGTGCCGCTGGTTGTGAGACGCTGCGGCGCGCCCCCATCAGCACGCATACGATATACGCTGGCTTTGCCGTCGCGCTCAGAGACAAAGGCGATGTGCTGCCCGTCCGGCGACCAGACCGGGTGGGTATCGCTGGCCGGGTTGCGCGTCAGGCGGGTCTGGTTGCCCCCGTCCGCATCCATCACATACACCTCATCATTCCCATCGCGGTTGGACACAAAGGCTATCCGCGCCCCGTCCGGCGACCAGACCGGGTGGGCATCGTTGGCCGGGTTGTGCGTCAGGCGGGTCTGGTTGCCCCCGTCCCCATCCATCACATACACCTCATCATTGCCATCGCGGCCAGAAACAAAGAGAATGTGTCCCGCCTGGGAGGGTTGCGGCTGCGACGCCCCCGCCCCCCCACACGCCACCAGCACCAGCGCCAGCGCCACTATCAGCAGCACCGCACCACTCAACCAACCCACTATCTTGAAGAACCACAACCGCATACCAACCCGCTCCATTCCCCACAACCCGGTAGCAGTTTCCCCCGGCTCGACAACCGCGCCGGTCCCACTATCAATGGTATAATACGCAGCAGAACCGAAAACCAGACCGCCAGACAAGCCTATGATACGCAAACAACAACAAATCGGCAACTACATCATAGAACGCGAACTAGGACGCGGAGCCACCAGCGAAGTCTGGTTAGCTCGCCATGCCCACCTCGACCAGCGCACCGTCGCTATCAAGGTATTGCTCTCACAAGACCAGGAAACCATCCAACGCTTTAGTATGGAAGCGGGATTGCTGAGCCAGCTTCAACACCCCAACATTATCCGCATCTACGACCACGGCTATACGGAACACTTCTACTACTCCATTCTGGAATACATAGAGGGAAGTTCGCTGCAACAATACCTCCAGCAAGAGCGCCGCCTCAGCTTTGCCGACGCGCTCCATATCTTCACCCACATTGCGGCCGCCCTTGACCACGCCCATAGCCAGCACATCATCCACCGCGATATATCGCCCGGCAATATCTTGCTGGAAGAACCCACCCGACGCGCCCTGCTGACCGACTTTGGCATTGCCCGCGACCCCAACAACAACGTTACCCTTGACCACCGCATTATGGGAACGCCCGGCTACTGGTCGCCCGAACATACCCGCTCTGCCAGAGATGTGACCCATCTCTCCGACATCTACAGCCTGGGGGTGCTGCTCTATGCGATGCTCTGTGGCGACCTGCCCTGGGACGACATCCCCGGCACCCACGCCGCCTTTGGCAAGCCGCTCTCGGTCAAAGAGCGTGGCCTGAACAACCTGCCCCCCGATATAGACCGCATCATCCAGACCATGCTGGCCATAGACCCCGACAAGCGCTACCCCACCGCCCAGGCCGCCGTCGAAGATCTCGAACGTCTCTACCAGCGCCACCACGCCACCACCCGTATGGAAACCCGCACCACCAGCGGCACGCCCCCCGCCGCCCAGGCCACCGACCGCACCAACCAGACCATCCACGTCACCGGCATACAGGAAAACGACGTTGAAACCATCCTGGGGCCCGACCTTATCCGCGCCCCTATCGCCAGAGCCCACCAGCGCGCCCGCGACCTGGGCCACCCCGATACGATAGCCGACATGCTCAACACCTGGTCACACCAGGGATTCCGGCGCGGTATCTTTCGCCGCCCCCTGCTCGGACGCCTGGCCCATCTGCACGAAATAACGAGCTATACCCTGTACTTCTACCACCTACAGATACTCTACGAGCAACGCAACGACCCCCACACCATTGAAGAACCCGACAACGATGCTATAACGCCCCCGCTTGAACCCGACACCGACCGTTGGCATGTCCCGCTCCCCTCCATCCAGGACTTTACCGCCCACCCCGGCGAACAAGCTATCCTCCCCGGCTCAACTCGCGTTGTCGCCTGCGAGACGTGCAAGGGCCACGGCAAAACACCTTGCCCACGCTGCAAAGGGAAACGGCGCATCACCATCCCCCGCGAGATCCCCCCCGACCCCGAAGAACGCCCCCCGCCGCCCCCACCCGCGGCACGAGCGGCCCACCCTACCCGCC